>NZ_JBFRGZ010000013.1:0-142011 GCF_052115605.1 Arthrobacter sp. 2MCAF15
ACTGGCATGCAGCGGCCCAGCGCAACCTCTTCAATCGCTTCCTAGGCCAACTCCACCACTGCCTCACCACGCGTATCCATTTCGATGAAGCTACAGCCTTCACCCCGCGGGCAGCAGACCTTGCCGCTTGACTTCTTAAACACGTGAGATGTCTGCGTCGCTGATTTCCTCCGGGAATTTCCTTCCCCTTGCCTGCGGTAGACAGGCCTCCGTCGGCCGCCGAGCAAGCAAGCTTGCCAGCAACAAAAAAACAACGGGGGGAGAGGGGAGCTGGCCGGTCACCTAAGCCGCCCCACCCACCCCACTTCTCGGACAAGAAGGAGCAAACCATGAACGTCACACCCACCCTCGAAATGCTCGACCCGGCCACCCTGACCGTGGACATCAACGTCCGCAAAGACGCCGCCCTGACCGCCGATTTCATCGCCAGCATCAAGGAACACGGCGTGGTGGAACCCGTCATCGCCCACCGCAAAGACGACGGGACGGTGCATGTCCTGATGGGACAGCGCCGCACCCGCGCCGCTGTGGAAGCCGGACGCGACAGCATCCCGGTGATGATCATCGAATCCCCCGAGGAAGCCGAGCGGATCGTGACGCAGGTGGTGGAGAACATCCAGCGCGCGGAGCTGACCGAAGCCGACGAGGCCGACGCCTACCACCAGCTGTCCCTGATCGGCGTCTCCGCCGCCGCGATCGCCAAGAAGACCGGGCGGACCAAGACGACCGTGGAGAGTGCGTTGAAGGCCAAATCCACTGACACCGGATCCGCCGCCCTGGGCAAGGGGTACACGATTGAAGCGGCCCTGATTCTGGCCGAGTTTGCCACTGACGGTGACGCGGTGGAGGAGTTGGAATCGGTCATCGCCGATGAGCCGGACATGCTCGCCCACGTCACCCAGCAGTTGCGGGACCGCCGCGACCGCGCGGCCGCCCTCGCGGCGCTGACCGCCGAGCTGGAAGCCGCCGGGACCACCGTGGTGGAACGGGCCGGATACGACGGGGACAGTGAAAACGTCCGGGTGTCCTCACTGAACCGGGCCGACGGGGAACCGGCCACCGAGGAGGATGCCAACGCCGTGCACATCGCCTCCTCCTACAACGGCCAGCACTCCACCGTCCCGGTCGTGGCCGGATGGAAGGAACTGGGTTTCACGCTCCGGTACAGCGGCTACGGGGCGTCAGCGGCGAACAAGGGTCCGATGACGGAGGAGCAGAAGGCCGAGCGGAAAACCCTGATCGAAAATAACAAGCTGATGCAGTCGGCTACTGTGGTCCGCCGCGACTTCGTGAAGGCCCTGCTGGCGAAGAAGCAGCCGCCCAAGGGATGGCAGCACTTCACCGTCCACGCCATCACGCACTATCCCGAAACGGCGAGTGGCTACGAGGGTGCCGTCGCCGCCGAGATGGCCGGAGCCAAGCCGGGGGAGACCTCGGACAGGTGGGGCTGGAACCCGTTGCGGGACCATGTGGCCAGGTCCACGGCCCGGCCCGAGGTGTCCCTGATTGCACTGGTCTGCGCAGGGTATGAGAAAACAATCGCCAAGGACTCATGGCGGTCCCCGAGCGTCCGCCACGTCGACTACCTGACGAGGCTCATTGCCTGGGGATATACGGCAAGTCCGGTTGAGCGGATCATTCTCGACACCGCCGCACCGTCACAGGACGACGAAGCCGCATAAGAGCCCCTTGCCGGGCGGAATCCCTACCGCCCGGCAAGGCCCCCGGCCACCCACCACAGGAAGGGCCGGGAACCTTCCAGAGGTCGGGCGGTCCGCCGCACGACGGGAACCAAAGTTGCTGGTCATCAGCGGCGGACCGCCGTTTGACGCGACCGCCAGGAACCATCCAGGTGCCGCGGCTCCGGCAGACCACGCGACCCGCAACGTGGCACCACGCGCACAATTCGATGACCCGTCAGCCGTTCAGGCTCGGCGCAACATTCAGCTAAGCTGGATCACAGTTTTCCTTTGTCCGAGGAGCAGAAAAGGACCGGCCACCAGGCCGGTCCTTTTCTGTTTAACCGCACACCCGGACGGCAACGCGGACGTCAGATCTTCAAATCTCTCCGACCCGGCTCGCTCCTTACGGAGACTGTGCACAGCCACCGCTTACCCAGGGTGACGTGCGCTGGGGAGGGTGACGTGGTGGTTGTGTGCAGACGGTCAGGTGGGTCCCGTCGTCCAGATGTGTGCGGGAAAAGCCCGTAGGAAATAGCTTTTGCCGTGCCCATGTGGGCGAGGGGTTGCTACTCCGAGACGCCATCTACGGGACCTGACTCTTGCGCGGCCTTCCGGCCCCGCGGACGCCCGCTGGCCTTCTTGGTCGGAGCGTCCAGACCGAAGCCGCGCAGGTCGGAGTCGCTCCAGTCTGCGCGCAGGGCGGCCTGGTAGTCCTTGGCGTACTTCTGCTCCGCTGCAGCGAGCAGCTGAGCAGCTTCCTGAACCTCGACACCGCTGGCAGCGGCCTGCTTCACGGCGTTTACTTTTGCGTCCCTAGCGGCGTCGATCTTGGCGGCGGCTCTTGCGGCGATGTCGTTGATATCCATACCCGAACCCTACCGGCCACCGCTGACGGTCGGAGGCAGGGTTTTCAGAAGTCTCGCATACGGGGCGAAAAACGTCCAAAGCCGATCATGCGGAGCAAGCTATACATTTACACGGGTGTAAATGGCGTGTCGCTCACGCGCCTGCTGCGGTTTGCTTGGCACACTCGTTGGTGTGGTCCCCGGTTTCGGGGTCGCTGGGCTGGGCTTTCAAGGGGACGGGGGAGTGCTTGACTGAGCAGAATGAATCCCGTCCGCGCCTGTCCAAACGCCGCCGTGAGAATTCGCCGGCGGGGACGAAGAAACGCCGCGAGGTGTGGGTCACCGTTGAGGAAGAAGCCGCGCTTGTCGCCAGGGCCGAGCGGGAGAAGGTCACCGTCCCGAACCTCCTGATTTCAACGGCGCTGTCTGAGCACTCGGAATCTCCGACGGAGCGCCGCGCCATTGCAGCGGAACTGATGTCCCTGCACAATCTGCTGGCCCGGTCCTCGAACAACATCAACCAGCTTGCCCGGCAGGCCAATGCGACCAGCGAGTTCCCCGCCGAAGCGCGTGAAGCGCTCAAGCACATCCGCACTGTGGCCATGCGGATCGACGACGCCATTGACGGGCTGATGTAGGGATGATTCCGAACATTACCCGCGGTTCGCGCATGGGCGGGCTCATGGTTTACCTGGCATCGACCGATGCCAACAAGACGAAGAACGCACACACCGACCCGCACCTGGTGGCCGGGGATGCGGCGATCATGGCGTGGTACGACGACGGTGTGCTGGACCGCGACGATGCCCTGGCGATTGCCAAGCATCTGGACCGGCCGCGGAAGATGTTTGGCGTCTCGGTGCAGATCAAGGACATGCAGTGGGACGCGGCGAAGAAGGAGCGCGTTCACGTCGGGTACAAGGACGCCAGCGTGTGGCATTGCTCGCTGAGCCTGCGAGCCGAAGAGGGCGCACTGACGGATCAGCAGTGGGGCGATATCGCCAACGACTTCGTGGACGCCATGGGCTTCACCGAGGCCAGCGGCAAGGCCCGGTGCCGGTGGGCCGCGGTGAACCACGGCACGTCCGAGAACGGCAACCACCACATCCACCTGGCCGTGTCCCTCGTCCGCGAGGACGGCACCAAAGCCTCCACTCACGGCGACTATAAGCGTGCGCAGGAAACCTGCCGTGAGCTGGAGGTCAAGTACGGTCTTGAGCAGCTCTCCACGGTGCACGCCACACGTGGCTACGACCGGGCCGAAAAGGCCACCGCTGTCCGGGACGACCGGGAAATGCACCGGTCATCCCTGGCCCGGAAGGTACGGGCCAGCGCCAGCGCCTCCGGGTCCGAAGCGGAGTTCGTCCGCCGGGCCCGCGACACCGGACTGCTGGTACGGCCGCGCTACGCGAAGAACACCACCGACGTCGTGGTCGGGTACTCCGTAGCCGAACGCCCCGCCCGGGGAGAGCGTCCTATCTGGTTCGGCGGCGGGACCCTCGCCTCCGACCTTAAACTCGGGGCCCTCCGTGAAGAGTGGCCCGACACCCCGCACCTGGCAACGGAAGCCGCAGCGGAATGGAACGCAGCCGCACGGAACAGGCGCACGGCCTTAAAGACCGGCCCCGAGCATGCAACACCGCCGGCGGAGGCGTGGGTGGAATACACCCGCAACGCGGCTGAATTGGCTAACCAGCTGCGCACCATCCCGCGTGACGATCACGCGACCTGGGCGAAGGCAGCACGGGACGTATCCGGGGCGTTCGCGGCCTGGTCCTACCGGCTCGAACCGACCCCCGGTCCGCTGGCGGCCACCGCCGCCGAACTGTCCCGCACCGCTCAGCTCCGCGCACCACGGCAGCACAGCAAACCCGTCGCTCTGCCGAGCATTGCCGGGACGGCCATGTTGTTCATGGCCGCGTCGAGCAAGAACAAGACAGCCGCCCAAACAGCACTCATGGTGCAGCTGATCAACACCGCCTTCGCCGTCTATGAAATGCATGCCCAGTCCGGGAGGACCCGTGAGGCCCAGCGCATCCGCACCGTGGTCGAGGAGCGGCTGGCCCCGTTCACCGGCACCATGCCCAAGGCCGTTTTGGTCGGTGCCGGGCAGCAGCCGGCACCCACGGCTGGAGTAACGCCGCGGGCGATCGACATCGCCCGGCGCGGCATGGTCCCGATCCGTCCCGGATCAGCGGTGCCCACGATCCCAACGCCGGCGACGCCGACCAAGACCTACCAGCCCAGCCGGCGCGACTCCGGTCCGGGCCTCGACCGATAGATCACCACCAACTGCAAGGGGAACACGATGAGTGAATCAGATGGCATGGATGACGTCCTGGACGGCGGTCTTCGGCAGTCGCTGATGATCGCCTCACGCATGGCCGAGACACTGGCACGCCGGCGGCAGGAGAGCCAGCGCCAGATCGAACACCAGGACACCCAGACAGCGCACGAAGCGCGGGCACGCCTCGGGGCTGAACGCAGTGCCGCGCACGCAGCGCTGGCACCCGTGGAGAAGGACCAGTGGTGGGACAAGGCACAGCCCAGTGACATCGCGACGGCACACGCCGTCGCGACAAGCTGGAAGGACCACGACCCGGCCGCCTTGGCAGCCTCGGAGAAAATCCGGCAGGAAGTGCTCACCCGCTACGGCATCGACACCCACGACGTCGGCACGGACGCCGCCTATCTGGAATCAGGGATCGAGACCATTACCACCGGGAAGGCCCGGCAGGACGAACTGGCCCAAAGTCAGGAAGAGGCACGCAAGGCGGCCATAGAACACGGGAAGGCCATGCAGCTGCTCGCAGCGGCCCGCGCCGAAGAACTCCGCGCTCAGGCCGCGACACTCGCCCCGGAAATGGAACGCCACCAGGTACCTGCCGAGTACCTGGCCAATCCCGAGCTGGCCCAGGCATTGCAGACCGCCCACAGCGCGAAGACCCCCACGGCAGTGGCGGCGGCGGACGCTACCGTGCGGGAACGTCTGTTCCTTGTCGGCAAGGACGGGATCAATGGTCCCGACATTGACCAGTTGCGGAAGGAAACCACCGCGATCGTCAACGGCGCCGGCAACTCCCACTTTCAGGATCCGGCGTTCGTGAAGGCGGCCAAGGAGATGCACGAGGCCAGGCTCCTGGCAGAGGGCGGGTTCAAAGGTTCCGAGCGGACGCCCATGGAGCAGCGGTACGAACGCGCGGAGAAGGAACTCTTTTCCCGTCTTGAAGGTGTTGGCCGCGAGATCGAAAGCCGCGTTACCGGTGACGACAGCAGCCGGGTCAAAGACCAGGGCCTGAAAACTGAAAGCACATCGGCCGCTGGCTACGGTTCGGCCGAACGCCACGAAAAGTTTGCCGAGACCCTGACGAATACCGGCGCTAGCGAAACTCAGGTTCGGGGCCGCCTCGCCGCGGCCCGCAGCGAGGGCACACACCCTAATTCGGCAGTAACCATGGGCAAGGGCGCAGCCAAAGCCCGAAAGTCCCGCACTGGGGCAGCAGTAGGGGCTGAACGAGGTAAGAACGGCCTCAGCCGGTAAGCACACCGCAACAAGGGCTGCCATCAGGCAGCGCCTGTAGGGGAGTTGCCCGATCCGGCGGCGGCATATTGCTCTGGCACTGCGTAACGCGGGGAATGCACCGGCGCCGTCCGCGGCTGAGGGCGGCACACTGACGTCTTTCGGTCCTTTCAGGTGGGAACAGCGGCGCATTGGTGTACGTTGCTGTCTCGTCAGAAGAACATCGCAGAAAACATCAGAAACGAGAATCACCTAAAGTGGCAACCGATTACGACGAAGTCCGTTCCGACGTCAAGGAATCCCAGGACCGTTCCTTGGAGGCATTGCAGTCAGCGAATGCCCCGGATGCCCGCAGCGTCGTCACCGAACTGGACGAGGCCGATGCCCTCGATGAGGGCCTGACCCCCGGGGGCGAAATCGTCGCCGAGGAGCTCATTGTTCAGGTCATTCCGCAGGCCGCGGATGAGTTCACCTGCTATTCCTGTTTCCTTGTCCGGCACCGGTCCCAACTCGCGCGCGAAAGCAACGGCCACTCGTACTGCATCGAATGCGAAGGGTAGGGCATCCATTCCTCAAGAGGCAGTAGCCGGCGGTTCATCGTGGGTTCTTGCCCTGAGGTGGGGGAGTTGATTGTTGCGGGTCAGGCTGCCTGGGTAGCCGAGGCCGCCAGGGCCGCGGTCTCAGGGGCGAGGATGCTCAGCCTGTAGTCGGACTGGAGCGGATCGACGCGGGCAGGCAGATGGTGGGATCTCGAGCAGGCCCGGAGTTCTTCCAGCGCGTCGGGCTCGATCCGGGCCCGGGTCATATCAAGCTCTAAGGCCATGTCCGCGGTGAGCGAGTTGGCGCGCTTCATCACTGCATACAGGCCGTGGACGCTTTTGGATGTCACATGACCCTGCGCGGCAACCTGGGCCTTTGCGCAGTCGAGGTCCACCCGGACCAGCACCCGAAGCTTGTCTGTCACGAAATTTCTCCGCTCTATGTTGGGGCGCCACGACGCTGTGGCGACCCCGGACAACCATAGACCAAATGTGATCCACGCAACACCATAAGGGTGGGCGTATTCCATCGAGGAGCGGGGCCGACCTCTTCCGCCGCTGTAGCTTCCACCCCGACCCCTGGCTTTATTGCAAAATACACACTTTATTAGAAACCAATAAAGTCAAGTAAATCTTGTAAGATTCGTGACATGGATCCAGTGAACAACCCCTACACTCCGAACGCGGGTGCGACGCCGGAGATTGTCATCGGCCGTGACGATCTCCTTGAGGACTTCCGGATCCTCCTGCGCAGGCTCGACAAGGGCCGCACCAATCAATCCATGATTGTCACCGGGCTCCGCGGTGTCGGCAAAACCGTCTTGCTGGGGGAGTTCCGTCAGATAGCAGAAGAGTTCAAATGGAAGGTCCTGGAACTCGAGGCCAGCAAACACGATGACGACCACTTCCGCAGGACGATCTACTCGCAGCTGCGGGCCGCGCTCTACCAGATATCACCCCGGGCCAAGTGGGGAGACAAGGCCCGGAAAGCCGCCCAGGTTCTGCAGTCCTTCAGCCTGTCCATCGATCCGTCCTCAGGTGTCCCCACCCTGTCGCTGGACGTCGATGCCGCCGACGGCTTTGCAGACCACGGCAGCCTCAGCCTGGATCTGACTGATGTTCTGGTCTCGATTGGGGAGGCGGCGCGGGACCATGGCACTGGTTTGGTCCTGCTGTTCGACGAAGTCCAGTTCTTGAGCCAGTCACAACTGGAGGCTGTCATCCAGGCGGTCCACAAGTCTGTGCAGCGCAAGCTCCCCGTGACGTTCGTCGGTGCCGGGCTGCCGCAGATCGCCGAGTTGGCCGGTGACGCGAAATCCTATGCTGAGCGGCTCTTCAAGTTCCCGAAGCTCGGTTCCCTGGACTTCGACGACGCGAAGAAGGCTCTGGCTGAACCTGCGAATATTGAACAGGTGCGATTCGAAGACGATGCGCTGGTCCGGGCCTTCGAACTCACCGAAGGTTACCCATACTTTGTGCAGGAACTCGGCTATCAGGTGTGGGCCATCGCGCAGGGCAATGTCATCACGCTCGGGGATGTCGAAGACGCGAAAGACGCCTACGAGGCGAAACTGGACTCGTCCTTCTTCCGTGTCCGCCTCGACCGAGCGACGCAACTACAGATCGCGTACATGCGGGCCATGGCGCAGCTAGGTCCCGACTCTCAAAAGGCCGCGGACGTCGCCGCCGTCATGGGACGTGAATCCACGCAACTGGCCCCCACCCGCTCGGAACTGATCAACATGGGCCTGCTCTATACCCCCGCCCACGGCTACGCAGGGTTCACGGTGCCTCACTTTGACCGGTTCATGCTGCGGGCCGTCCCACATCTCGAAGTTCCTCCCGTCCAAAAACGCCGCCCCAAGCCCAAGAAAGCCGAGTGAGTCCATGTTTCTTAGCGGTCTTGTAAGCAAGTCGCGGTGGTCCCCTGAGCGCAGGGGAGTAGTTGCCGTGACGGACGTGGAATCAAGACAGGATGGGGGTGGGGACGTTCCTGAATTGCACCCACTTGCTCCTAAGTACAACGCGGCACATCACAGTGCCTATGTCTCGGTTCTCCGGCATGCCATTGAGAAGCAACCAACCGCCCGAAACATCGCCCTCGCGGGAACATACGGCACCGGCAAAAGCAGCATCCTTGGAGAAGTGAGCCGCCAATTCAAGGATCGGGTTCTGGAAGTTTCCCTGCTGACGCTTGGCGTGGAACCGGACGACCACCCTCCGGCAGCCGCCGACAGCAATCCGGCCGCAGGTACAACAACGAACCGCATCCAGAAAGAGATCGTCAAGCAGCTTTTGTATCAACAGCGCCCGGCTTCGGCTCCAGAGTCACGCTTTCGCCGTATCACACGGTTCCAGTGGCGGCGTGAGTCACTATGGGCGGTTGCAGTCGGTGTCTTCGGCTTGGTCTCCTTGATCGCCATTGGACTGGATATTTCGGCCTTGCCAAATGTCGGACGTGCTCTGGAGCCGTTGCCTACCTGGGTGCGGACTCTGGGGATCTACTTGGCGATTCCCCTGATAATTGCGTCGGCCGTCCTTGTGGTCCGGTTATTCATCCATGGCCGACTCGGCGTTGAGAAGGTCAGCGCAGGCCCGGCGACAATCACATTGCCACCGCGTTCATCCAGCTACTTCGATGAGTACCTCGACGAAATCATCTACTTCTTCGAGACCAACACAGCGTGCGACATTCTGATCATTGAGGATCTTGACCGGTTCAACGATCCCAGGATCTTCGAGGCCCTTCGGGCCCTCAACAGTCTGCTCAACTCGGCGAAGCAACTGGGCGGTCGGAATATCCGATTCATCTACGCAGTCCGGGACAGCGTATTCGAAAAGCTTGGCCGTGAAGACGATGATGCGAACGATGAAGCCCGCGCCGAGCTGAAGCGCGCCAACCGCACGAAATTCTTCGAGCTCGTCGTCCCGGTCGTGCCATTCATCACCCACAAGAACGCCAGAGACCTTATGCATGAGCTTCTGACGACGCGGCGCCACAACATCTCGAAGGATCTCATCGATCTCGCTGCACGTCACGTCGCCGACATGCGGCTCATCTACAACATCGTCAACGAATACGAAATCTTCGAGCACCGGCTTCTCAAAGTTGATAATCCCGTACCAGAACTGGACGCCGATCGGCTACTCGCCATGATCCTCTTCAAGAACGCCCATATGGCTGACTTCGAAGCCATACGACACGGAACGTCCTCGCTCGACAAGCTCTACGATGCATGGCGCGCGCTGGTGAGTCACAACCTTCAGTCCATTCGGAAGAACAACGAGACACTTCGGAACCGCATTGAATCGCAACAAGGCGCAAAGGAGCGCGCGCTGGCCTTGGCTGATCGGCTACGGAAGACGATCGACAGTCTCGCGGACGCGCCGGGCACGAGCATTGCCGACAGAACGATTTATATCGACACGAAGCCTGTCAATGATGCCATCATGGCGACACCTGCCTTCTGGCGGAACCTGCGGAACGGGGAAACCCAACTCAGCATCCTGGTCCAGAGCCACTACTACAGCAGCCACAACAACAACCATATGGTCCTGTCTGCCGAAGCCGTTCAAACGCTGATCGGTGAGGAAATCGACGTGGAGCCTTTTTCGCAGTCATCAATATCAGCGGATCAAAAAACAATCGAGCGCAGTAAGGCGTACACCGCCTTCCTTCGCCGGCACACCTGGAAGCAACTGATCGAACGGCTTGAATTCAGGCACACAGCTATCGAAGGCGGCCCAACCTTGACCTTCGGCGGAATAGCAGAGCGCCTGTTGCCGTCACGGTTGGCGCTTGATCTGATCGTTGGGGGTTACGTCACGCCGTATTTCACCCTCTACGTTTCTTCCTTCTACGGCCAATTGATCCGCCCGGACGCAATGACGTACATCATGCGCTGCGTCGACCACGGTGTGGCAGATCCTGACTACCCACTCGATGCTGCTGACGTTGAAGCGATCATCCGGGACCAGGGTTCGTCGGTCCTCAACGAGCGCAGCATGTTCAATGTCTCGGTGTTGGACCATTTGCTCGCAGCGCGCCCTCAAGAGGCGGTCATAGTGGCCAGGAATCTCGCTGCAGGAGGCGAAACTGAGAGCAAGTTTGTTGATCAATACCTCGGCGCAGGGATGGACAAAGCAGGGTTCGTCACCCAGCTGACTCCATTCATGCCGACGATCTTTACCTGTCTTGCAACTCATGCTGCCCTCGATGCTCCCGAAAAGGCGACAGTGATTGATGCCGCGATAGGAGCACGTCGAACAAACATTGAGTACGACAACTCCGAGCGGCTTCGCACGTTCGTGGAGTCTGCATACGTGCATTTCCCGGCCCTCACTGACGGGAAAAGCAAGACAACACCCAAACAAGCCGTCTCATTCATCGATTCAATCGGTGCCCGGATCGCTAGCGTGAGTAGTCTTTCCGATGCCAGTTGCGCAGAACTGGCGAAGACAACTGCCTATCGGATCACGGCTGAAAATCTGGAACGCGTAAGTCAGACCGACAACATCTCCCTCGACCGACTGAGATCCATCGGCACGACAGCATATCTCCATACGATGGCCCACATCGAAGACTATTCGCTGGCCTATGCCGACTCGCCGGCGACTCCTTGCACAGTGGAGGATCCGGATGCTTTCGTAGCCATTTTAAATGAGTCTTCCGAGTGGCGTAAATCCGACTATGCCTTTGTCGTATCCAATGCACACCCTGATTGCCGGGTCGGAAACCTTGAGGATGTGCCGACCGGGGCCTGGCCGTCACTTGTTGCAGGTCTACGGACGCCTATGACCTATCGGAACGTCGCGGCCTATCTCGAGTGGCAGGAAGAGGTCGACGAGAACCTGGCCGCGTCTCTGAAGGCCGTCTCCGAAATACCCGATGCTGACGGCGCCGACGAACAGCAAAGGGTGGAGCTGGCCTTGTCTGTTCTGAATGCCTCAAAGACCTTGCCAAGTCCCGACCATCGCCTTTCACTGGTCCGTTCCCTAGAAACGGGCGAGCTGCCAACTGCATCCATTGATCCGGAATCCGGAGACCTCATCGGAAACTTGATCGACGTAGGACTCATCGCCGATGATGCGGACGCCTTCAGCCCGAGGCTCATGGTCGACTGGTCAACCCTCGAACATGCGATACGGAAGTCTGGTCAGTACGCAGAACTACTGTCGCCAGACACACTGGCATCCCAGCACATCGCTCCACTCTTGCTCAGCGAGAGCATCAGCAATGACCTTCGAAGACGAGTCGTCAATATACTTCGGACCTTCCCGAACGCGCCAAGGGACGCATACGAAGCCGTCGCCCAGGTGGTCTTCCAAGGACGTATCACGTTGGATGCCACAGGAATCGAGCTGGTCCACCAAGGAGGTGTAGCCACGTCGACTGTCGTGAAGTTAGTGGCGGATGCGGTTGATCGACTGGCTCTCGAAGACCTGCAAGACCTACTCCGCAAACTCGGCAAACCCTACTCCCGCATAGCCGACAAAGGCAGATACGTAACTAAGCTTGCCAACACGCCCGAGCACCAAGCAATCCTCAAATCCCTCCACCAAGGCGGGATCGTTTCCAAGTTTCCGATCGACACGGACGCCAGGATCAAAGTGACACTAAAACAAGCATGACCTTCAATCCGCTCCGAGGGCGGCGGTGGATTCCAGCCACGCCTGAGGTCCGGGAAGGGCAGGACCACCGCCGAGGCCAAAGCCATCGCTTGAAGCCGCAGGATGACAACTAGTTCCCCATCCCATCGATTGATCCCCGCCGAAGCCCTGCGAGGATCCCACTCGCGGATCGTTCGTATCAGTAGTCCAAAGACACCCTCCGATAGGGACCTAATCCTTAATGCGATCGGACAGAAAAGGACAACTCAGTCGTTCTCCCACTACGGCCCGACGAGGAGGCGCCGAACCCGGTTTGGCGCCGCTCTCGAGCACGCTACTCTAAATGACCTTCCGTCGGTAGAGCCAGTCCGCTAGCCAGCGAATGCCTGGTTCTTTTCGCTGAATCTCCTCAATGGCCGTCCATCGCAACGTCGAGAAGGCAGCGGTAGCAGCTGCCGCAAGAACAGAAAAGACAAGTCCCACGGGCGCGAGCATCGCCTTAACCGCAGCTGTATCCCACCCGAACCATCCTGCCATCAATGCAAGGTTGAAAAGCATGGACAGCATCACCGGGCCCAGGTGAACTGCGAGCCAGCCGACGCTGGTTTCAAAAGGCTCACTGAACCGCAGAGCTCGTACACCGATTACTCCAGCGGCAGTGGCGCCGCCTATGCACACGTTCCCAAGAAGAACGGCCTGCACTGCAGGATTAAAGTCGTCCTCACCAACAACCTTGAGTGCTGGGGACAGTGTTTGCTGCAGGGCCTGTGAAAACAGGAAGAGCGCAACAGCAGTGCCGAGCACAGTCGCGATAAATAGGAATATCGCGCTGCCTCGTGCCCATCTCCGCTCTCCTGGTGGACTTTCATCTACACCGTCTTCGCGCCATATCTTGATGAGGAGGAACAACCCGGAGAGCCACGAGAAGTGGCGTTTCACATCCTTTTTGATGGCATTGGAATAGAACAACGATTTGGGCTGATCGAACGGGAAGGTGTGAGCCTCTTTCCGAACGGTGTACCGCGCCAAGAACTTCTTGGCGCCCGGCTGATCTGCAGATGGGTTTTCCTGAACCTCCACATGTACTACGCGCCGGCGAAACAACCCTAGAAAACTCATATCCCCCACTTGATTCATTGGCGTCCCTGATCTGGGCGCTAACGAAGGATTCTACGTCGGCCAGGTCCGCGCGTCGCGGAACCAGCGCTGGCGCTCTCCAATAGGCGGACGTCTCACATCCAACGTAGATTTTCCTCCCTCCTACACCGGCGACGGTCGACGCACCAGTTGTGCATTAGCTTCTGCTTTTGGCCGGGGGGCCTTCGGGAATCGTGCCCCAGTCGTGCTCCCATTGGAGCTCGAGGAGGCGAAAAGCACCGCGGATTTCGGGACTGTCGTGCTGCAGCAGTTCTTTGACCGTCACATCATGGATGTTCGGCGGGGATCACCCGGGCGCTCAAAGATGGCCCACAGCTGGAGATCGTCACCTGACGGGAGGCAAAATTCACGCCATCGAAGTCTGTCATCTCATAGAGCCACGCCGCGACAGCCTGGGTCAGGTGACGTTGCCGGGCGTCCTTCAGGGCGGCGGCGTCAAAGTCTGCCAGACCCAGGCTCAGGGCCATACCGATGAAGTGCGGGTATAGGGCCGCGACGCTGCCGGAGTCGGTCACCGCGCAGTACCGCCCGGACAGCTCTGCGGACGCGGCAGCGCGCACTTCCAGCCACACCCTGGGGACGCGCCCCCGGGGTGATGGTGGGATGCAGGACCTTATCCTCGTCATCCTCAACGATCTCGTCCAGCTCCACGTTCAGCCGTGCATCTTTGCGGAAGTGCGCCAGAACTTCGAGCAGGCACGCCAGCAGGGATGAGCCGGCGTAGATGGTGCGGACGTTGCCGTGCAGGTCATCCCACCGGCCCGGGAACCGTCCGTCGGTGGCCCATTCCCAGCCGCTCCAGGCCCACGGTTCCGGGCGGAAGCCGACACGCCAGACCCTGCCGTCGGCCCCGGCCGCGGTCAGTTGTGCAGAAACCACAGATCAGCCTGCGGCCGCGAAAGCGCGGGCGGCGGCCAGCACCTGCGGGCCGGCGTCGTCCAGCTGGCCTTCGCGGAGCAGGCGCGCCGGCGCGACATCATCCAGCTGCGGGTTCATGCCCTGGAACCAGGCCTGCACCACGGCCCGGGAATCCCGCTCCGCGAGCAGGGCCGCCACATGGTAGGCCGTGCGGAGCCGGTGCATCACGTCGGCGGAAGGTTTCCGTTCCCCGTCGGCCCACAGCCGGACGGCCCGGGTTTCCTTCACGGAACCGATGTAGGCGACCAGTTTTGCTCCCAGCAGGTCCCTCAGATCCCGGACCAGCACGTCGTCGGGCAGCCGGATGGAATCCTGGTGCGCCTTCAGCCCGCCGCGGGCGCCTGTCACTGCAGTCATAGTTCATGCTCCCACGAAAACACAGGTCGGATCAATACTCAGATCACACCCTGGATCACACCCAATATAGCCGATATCCGTGATTATGTCAGCCTGAATGATGATTATTGCATCAGATGCAATATCGCTGACCCCAGGGACTCTCCCATCGCAACGGAACCATTCCGACCAGTTAACCTGGCCCTGACCTGAGTAAACGCTTCGACGACGGGCGGCGCGAGGCGTTCTGCCGGAGTCATCCGGACAGCCTCCCGGACACCTGTTCCCACAGAACATGAACCATTGACCCGCGGATTTGCAACGATCGTGCATTAATTGCATGATTCATTCATCCAATGCAATGTCAGGAAGGGTTGTTGTGGCGGTTGATTCTGCCGGCCGGGTGCTGGAGTTCGGCGATGTGCGGTTCCTGCATCCCGAGGATCAGGTGTTCGCCCAGATGCTCACCGGGTGGCGCAATCAGCAGCTGAGCCGGAATCTCGCCCTGGGCACCATCGAGTCCCGGGAACGGCTGGTGACACGGTTCCAGGAGTCCACGAACGAGTACCCCTGGCAGTGGACACCGGCGCACGTCGATGAGTTCTTCGGCGATCTGCGCAGTGTGAAGCATGCCGCCCAGTCCACGATCCGCAGTTATCAGGCGGCCTTGCGGGCTTTTTGCTCCTACGCGGCCTCTCCTGACTACGGGTGGGACAGGGTCTGCGAACAGTACTTTGGAGCGCATCCCTCGCAGGTCTGTTTCGACTGGAACACCGCCGTCCACGCCCAGGCCACTGAATCGTCGCCAGGCCGGCGCCCGTTCACCCGCCGCGAGCTGCAGGCCTTCTTTGACCGTGCCGACGATGAAGTGGACCGGATCGCATCGCTGGGCCGCAAGGGCTGGCTCCCGGCCTACCGTGACGCGGTCCTGTTCAAAGTCGCGTACTGCTGGGGGCTGCGCCGCAATGAGGTCCGGCACCTGCAGACCGTCGATTTCGCCAGGAACCCGCACGCCCGCGAGTTCGGCAAATACGGGGTCCTGCAGGTCCGGTACGGGAAGGCCATGCGGGGTTCTCCCCCGAAGCGCCGGAGTGTCCTGACGGTGTTCGACTGGTCGGGCGAAATCGTCTCCGACTGGCTTGAACGCGGCCACGCGCACATGACGGACGGGCTGGATCTCTTTTCGTCCGAACGCGGCACCCTGGTGTCCGAGACTGCGTTGAACCGCCGGTTCAACCGCTACTGCGAGGACCTGGGCCTCTCCCCCGGCCTGGACATCCACTCGCTGCGCCGTTCCTACATCACGCATCTGATCGAGGCCGGCATGGATCCCCTGTTTGTCCAGCATCAGGCCGGCCACGAGCACGCCTCGACCACCGCCCTCTACACCTCGGTCTCGAGTGACTACCGGGTAAAGACCCTGCGCCGGGCCCTGGATTCCACGGTCCGGGACGCGCTGGCCGGAATGGGAGACTGATCCTCATGAAACGAGAGATCGACTACCGCTGGCGGCTTCCGGAACTGATGGCAGCGCGGGGACTGCACAACAGCACCGACCTCAGCCCTTTACTGCGGGAACGCGGTATCGAACTGTCGGCCTCCCAGGTCTACCGGCTCGTCACCCAACGCCCGGAACGGATCTCGCTGATGATGGTCGCCGCCCTCTGCGACATCTTCGGCTGCGGACCCGAGGAGCTGATTACGGTCACGGCCTCGGACGCGAAAGTCCGCAAGGTCGCCTCCGACGCCAACGTCGTCGATCTGAACAAGACGATCCGGCCCAAACGCGCCCGCGTGATCCGCGATGACGGCTGAGATCACCCCGCGACCCATCAGGCGCGGCCGCCCCCGCACCACAGGCGCGTTCACCTGTGACAGGTGCTCGAGGGCGGCCGGCCGGCACCGGGCCAGCTGGCCCGAAGGCAGGATCTGTGGGACCTGCTTCACCGCGGCCATGCGCACGCACGGCCCCTGCCCGGGCTGCAGCACGGACCGCATGCTCCCCGGACGATCCCCGGCCCACGGCAACGAACCTGTTTGCGTTGACTGCGCAGGCATCACGCAGGACTATCACTGCGGGCGTTGCGCCACGGAGACAGAGCATTACCGCCAGGACATCTGCGCCCGCTGCTCGCTACGGGACGACCTGACCGTGCTGCTGCGCGTTGACGAACCAGCCCCAAGTCCCGAAACGGCACCGGCAAAGCTGCTCACTGCCCTCTGCGGAGCACAACGCCCCGAAAGCATCCTGACCTGGCTGCGCAGGGCCGGCGTCCGTGATCTGCTCGGGCGGCTTGCTGCCGGCGACATCCCTCTCAGCCACGAGGCGCTGGACAAGGAACCGAACAGCCTGAGGGTGGAGCACGTCCGCAGCCTGCTCATCCATCACAAGCTGCTCCCGGAGCGGGACCACTACCTCGCCCTTTTCGAACGCTGGCTCACCAGCAAGGTCGACGCCGTCGAAGACCCCGAGGTCCGGCGGCCTGTTGAATCCTTTGCCCGCTGGCATCACCTGCGACGCATCCGGAGCCTCTCCGGGGACGGGAGCCCCACGCGCGGTCCCGTGCACAGCGCGAAGCAGGAAATTACCGAAACCATCAAGTTCCTTACCTGGCTCAAAACCACCCACGGCCGGGTGGTTGAGTCCTGCGTTCAGGGCGACGTCGATGCATGGCTGGCCGACGGCCCGACCACCAGGCACGCCATCCGGACCTTCTTCATCTGGGCGGTCAAGAACCGGACCTGCACAAACATCACTATCGGCCACCGCCAAGCGAAAACCATGCCGTTGCTAGGTCAGGACCAGCGGCTCACCATGCTCAAAGCCTGCCTCACGGCCGACGTCGACACTCTGCCATACCGGGTCGCCGCCACGTTCCTGCTGCTTTACGCCCAGCCAGTCGTGAAGATCGCCGCAATGAGAAGCACCGATGTGATCCTTACGCCCGATGGCCTGCGTCTGTCACTCGGGGAAGGAGATCCAGCGCCAGTACCGGAACCTTTCGCCGCACTGCTCACAGAACACGTGGCCTCACGCCCCAACATGCGCACCGGCAACACTTCCGGCAGCGAGTGGTTGTTCCCCGGCTACCGCCCCGGCCGGCATATCCACCCCAACACCCTCATGGAACGTCTCCGGGAGGTCGGCATCGACCTCCTAGGCGCACGCAACGCAGCCCTCCGCGCACTCGTCAACGAGGTGCCCGCACCGCTCGTCGCCGAAATGCTCGGCTACAGCTACCAAGTCACCCACAAGCACGCCATCGCAGCAGCCGAACCATGGTCTCGCTACTCGCGCCAAGAGAGGCTGCCATAGTCACCGGCAGGAAGCTTCCGTAGATTTGTTGCCACCGCTAGGATCGCTGGATGCAAGCCGAGGAGAAGAACGGTGGAATCAATCCACGCAGCATTGCCCGCGCTCTGAATACGTGCCTGGCCTTTGGTATCGCGCTTCTTGTCATGGCGTATGCCCTGGGCTTTCACAACAGCACCCCCCAATACTCCGCGATATTAGGTGGGGCACTCCTCTGCTTCGTAGCCGCGCTGGTCATTTTGATGCGGCACCTTGCCAAGCGGGCACAAGATTCGTCTCGTTCGTTTCCTCGATCGGCCGCATGGGTTGTTTCCATACTGATGGCCGGGTCGGCGGCACTCTTAATTTGGGGAACATTCGTTGACCAGCTAAAAAGCTGACACAACCGGGCCTGCGCTTCAGCAATCCACGGCGCGCACGACCACTGAGATTGCTCAAATAGTTCGAAAACGAATATCGACGGTTACCAGTAAGGGTGACGAAAGGTTGGGGACGGGCGGCCTTCGTCAGCTCCCGGCGGAAGTGCTGCACCGGTGGCCGGTTCGTTGTCGGTGAGCATCCCCGCAACGGGTCGTTTTGTTTCTCGCTGCATCTGCTTTAGCGGATGCTAGATCAATCTGAAGTTGGTGAATAGGAGGCCCATGCCTGGTATGCCAACCAGAACGCAGAAAGGTCCGCTGACGATGAGATATCCCTACCGGTGATCTCTTTGATCTTGGCTAACCTGTAAGACAGGGTTTGGCGATGGATCCCTAGTTCCGCGGCCGTTTCGTTCCATCTGCGGTCTTTTGCAAGGAAAGCGAAAAGCGTCTCACGAAGAGCTGAGGATTTGGCGTCGGGCGCAGCCAGTTCACCTAGCACTTGCTGCACAATTGCTGACGCCTCTTTCCTTGATCGGGTCAGTAGCGAAATTGGTACGCCCGCGAAGTCGAGCCACTGGTGATTTGCTCCACCGGAGGACAAGACTTTATGGGCTTCCTCTGCGGCGAATTTTGCGTCCCGGAGATCAATATAGGTTGATGACGCGGCGGCTCGGATTCCTAGCCCTTCAAGGAGCTGCCGGACGTCCTTGCGGATTCTCTCGGGCATAAGAAGCATGAACGAGTTGCGTCCGGGGCCGGCGAGCACTGGCATTCCCCCGATCGAGACTGCCCTGGCGGCTTTGGGCCCTTGGTCCGTCGCGATCGCAACCATCTGATACCCAGCCGCGATGGCACCTGGCTTCAGAACAGCATCGAGATTATCGGGTATGTGGCCGTCGAGAAGGGCTTCAAGCGCGTGTGCGGAGCGTTCAGCTCGTTCTCTAATCGAACTCAGAAGTTGGCTCACTGCGACGTCGATAACCTGCAGGACGTGGATCAGCAGGAAGCTACCGATTTCTTCGCCGGGAAATTCGGTGACTCTTAGCTTTACCTTGGTATCGCCGGGAAGGGAGTATGAACGCTCGCGAGCCTTCGGCGACATCGTGGTAACGGGCGGCCCCTCGAGGATGGTCAGGCCCGTCTGGGTGTCAAGCACGCTGAGCCTAGCCCCTAAGAGGGCCTGAAGGTCGTCCATCAAACGCTTCGGATCGGCGTGGGCATATGTAGAAAGCTGGTAAAGCTTGCTCAGCTTGAGCACCTGCAGTGTCTGAGTGGAGGCGGTTGCGGCAGCAACGGTGCGGCCAAGGGCCGCAAAGGGGGTTTCCTCATTGGTGAGCAGAACTGGAAATGCTCGGCGGTCGGCCTCATCCAGGAGTTCCTGAGTTAATGGCGGCAAGCTTGGGTGGTCGCCAAGGGCTACTCCGGCCAAACCCGCTTCGTCCAACCTTCTGATAAAAGCCAGTTGCTCCTCGGCTTCGTGCGGGACGCACAGCCCAACGGTCATGAGCAGTTCGTGGGGCCCCAGCCAACGGTCCGGATCGCTTAGCTCGCAGCTGTGGGCCCAAAGGACTTGTCGGTCAAGACCATTTGCCCCTGCCAGGACTCGGGTCCCCAAGCTCTGGGTGCTTACTAGGTCATTTACGGTCAAAACAGACTGGTCCACGTATGAAATGGTACGCCTAAACCAAATTGCAGTGAAATTCTTGCATTCGTACGATATATCTCCCCTTTCATGGTCAGTACTGTGAGTCACACGACATGGAAGCAACCATCAAAGGAGATGCACCGATGGCCCCAAGCTACGGGCTTGCAGCTGATTTATGGCGTAAAGCAGCACACCGCCCAGGTATAGCCGCGGCCAACGCCTCGTTGTGCGTCGGTAGGGAGACAAAACAATGAGTACCCTTCGTGAAGGTGCCAGAATTGCCGTGCTCGGCGCTGGTCTTGCCGGTCTGGCCGCTGCTACCCAGCTCAAGAGCGACGGATTCCAGGTAACCGTTTTTGAGGCCCGGGACCGCTCCGGCGGCCGCGTCTGGTCAGAATCCATTTCGGCCGGGCGTGAGGAACCGTGCATCATCGAGCGTGGCGCAGAGTTCGTGCTTAACGGTTACACGACGATGCGCCGCCTCTTGGCTCATACCGGGCTTGAACTCGTCGACACGGGGATGAGCTACTACGTCCGTGCCTTGGCAGACACGCCGAAAATCAGCACGGATGATGTCGTCGAAGCAGGACGGGCCGCTGCAGCCATCGCCCGGACCTACGATACGCCGCCCTCAGCCGAAACCGTTCTGCAGCGGTTGGAGCTAAGCGACCGCCTCGTCGACGCACTGCGGGGCCGCATTGAGATCTCGACCGCTGTAGCGGCGGATCAGGTCAGTGCTGACACCCTCGAGCACATAGCCTCTTTCGAGCCACTCCCTAGCTGGCGAGTCAGCGGCGGCAACCAGGAACTGCCAAAGGCCCTGGCGGCCCGTCTTGGTAGTGCAGTCCGCTATCGGGAATACGTTCACTCGGTACAGGATTCCGGAGCCGGCGTCGTCGTGGAAACGACAGGCGGAGTGGCAGTTTTTGATGCAGTGGTTGTGGCGCTGCCCCTGTCTCTGATTAGGGACGCGGCCACCATCGCGCTGCCCCTGCCCGGATGGAAGAAGGCGGCACTGGGTCGGGTGCTGCAGGGAGACGCTGCCAAGCTCCATCTTCCTCTCCGCTCTGCGCCAAAGACCAGCGCAGTTATGTCGACGAACGGTCGTTTTTGGACCTGGACCGCGACCGACAGTACCGGGACAGTGACGCCGGTGCTCAACTCATTCATGGGCTCCCCCGGAGCGCTGGACAGGGCCGCCGGCAGTGACGATGACTTTCAGGCCTGGATTACACACGCCCAGCACATACGACCGGACTTGGACTTCGATGAGTCCGAAGCTGTAACCACAATTTGGCGTCACGACCCCCTCGCCCGGGGCGCCTATGCTGCGTTCGGCCCAGGCGGAGGGAAGAAAGACTCCGAAGAGCTCGAACGATCAGTCGGCCATATCTACTTTGCAGGCGAATATGCAGACCCCGATTTCACGGGCCTCATGGAAGGTGCCTTGAGAAGCGGGGAGCGCGCAGCCGCCAGGATTCATCACGCTGCCGTCGGCGTTGCTGCCGAGGTGGTGGGTGTCCAATGACAAACGTCGTAGCAACGATAGCCACTGTTCAATGGCCAAAGAAGGTAGCCATCAGCCCAGAACGTGTGATTTCCGGGAGTCCTTCCGCAAGCACCTTTGTCCTTTACCGCGATTCCCGCACAGAAGCCGGGCTCTGGAAGGTCGAACCAGGTGAGTTCACGACCAGGCTGACCGGCTACAGGGAATTTATCCACATCGTCGAGGGCGCAGGCCAACTCATCCACGATGACGGCGAAACCATCGACCTGCGCGCCGGGACTGTCGTAGCACTGCCAGAAGGATGGGCAGGCCGATGGCGAATAACCGCGCCTTTGGTCAAGTCCTACTCCATCGTCAGCCAGTACTGAGGCCGCCAACCTGCGGATGCTCCGGCAACCAAAGGCCGTTCAATCCAGCCGGCACCCCGGCCCCTATCCACAGAAACAAATCCGAAAAGGAACCAAGTCATGAACTCCGACATCGAATTCGCCCGCGTAAGCAACAGCTTCTTCAGCAACGGTGAATACTTGGCAGCGCCGCACGGGCGTGACGTTATCGATCCCTCCAACAACACCGTGTTGGGAAGCATGGCCGAAGTCCCCCATGACGACATCGAGACAGTCATTGCCAATGCCAACTCCGCGCAGAAGCTCTGGTATGCGAAGACCGCCCTCGAACGGGCTGAAATCCTTCACGAGGTCGCAGCAGAGATGAAGAAAATCAGCCCGGAAATCGCTGAATTGCTGACGCTTGAAACCGGCAAGCCCTATAAGGAAAGCGCAGATGAGATGGGCTGGTCCGTCTCGGCCGTTGACTACTATGCCGAGCTGGGCAGGCATTCAATCGGTTCCATGCTTGGCTCGACCGTCCCCGGGCAAACCCATTACACGCTCAAGGAACCTATGGGCACTGTCGTGAGCATTCTGCCCGCGAACTTCCCGATTCTGCTGCTCATGTGGTCTGCGGCGGCAGCGCTGGCCGCCGGTAACTCCCTCATCATCAAGCCCTCGGAGACCGCGTCTCTGACAACCCTTTCGTTCATGCGGGCCTTCGACGCTCTTCCGGCCGGCCTGGTGCAGTGTGTGACCGGCGGACCAGATGTCGCCAAGCAGCTTGTCTCCCACAAGAACACACACATGATCGCATTCACCGGCAGCATCTCCACCGGCCAGGCTGTCTCCCGCGCCTGCGCCGAGCACTTCAAGCCGCACCTCATTGAAGCCTCTGGGAGTGACGTCTTCCTAGTCATGCCCTCGGCACCCATCGATGTGGCCGCACGGGCGGCCACCTTTGCCTCCTTCTTCAATGCAGGTCAGGTATGCACCTCGGCAGAAAAGTTCCTTGTCCACGAAGACGTCTATGACGAGTTCATGGAGGCCTTCATCGCCAACGTAAAGAAACTGCGCATAGGACACGGCCTCGACAAGGTTGACCTTGGCCCTCTGGAAACCGCCCGTGAGCTTGACCGTGTTGAGGCCATCCTCGCCCGCGCGGTGGAACAAGGCGCGACAATCACCCTTGGCGGAAAGCGGCTGAACCTCGGCGGAAAGCTGGAAAACGGCTTCTTCTTCGAACCGACCATCCTCGAAGGCCTGCGCCCGGACATGGACATCTTCACCACCGAGGTCTTCGGCCCCGTTGCCCCTGTATACAAGGTATCAAGCTTCGAAGAAGCCCTGAAGATCACCAACGACTCCCCCTTTGGCCTCGGCTCCACCCTGTACTCCAAGGACGTGGAGGAGATCACCCGGGCAACGAACGAAATTGTCGCCGGCATGGTCTGGATCAACGCCCCGATCCTCGACAACGACGCAGGACCCTTCGGCGGACGCAAAATGTCCGGCATCGGACGCCAGCTGGGTGCCGAGGGCCTGGACACGTTCCGCCACACCAAACTTGTCATGATCGACCCGGCCGCCACCAGCCATGACTTCTGGTGGTTCCCGTACCAGGACGATGAAGCCTGGAAGGGTGCAGACAACCAGTCGGCCGAAGCCGTCGAAGAGCAGCCCATCCACCACTTCGCACCTGCCGGGGCCTGACCGCCAATCCAGCGCAGCACACATTAGAGGGAACCCGGTTGCCGCCAGGCCGGGTTCCCTCCCCCCCGGACGTAGCTGATTTCAGTCGAGGCAGCACGCGTCCAAATGATCTGCCGGAGTCTTGCCCACCTTTCCAGCGAGGCTGCAGCTGGGTACAGAGACCCCTAAGTTTCTGACCAACCACATCCCGGCCACCACCCACATTCCTAAAGGAAAACATCATGATCGCCACGATCAACCCGGCCACGGGCGAACACCTTCAGTCCTTCGATGCACACTCGAACCGCCAGGTTGATTCCATCCTGACCACAGCAGCCGAGGCCCAAAAAGCGTGGAGGCTTGTGCCTGTTGAAGACCGGGTGCAAATACTGCGAAACACCGCCAAGATCCTCCGTGAAAACAGCGGGGAATACGCCCATCTCATCACCCTAGAGATGGGCAAACCCATAGCCGAGGCCCGTGCTGAAATCGAAAAGTGCGCCCTAACAGCGGACTACTACGCCGAGAACGCCCCCCGGTTCCTGAGCTTCGAAAGCATCGAGAGCGGGGCTCAGGACAGCGGAGTCGTTTTCGAACCATTGGGTGTGGTGCTAGCGATCATGCCCTGGAACTATCCGTTCTGGCAGTTCTTCCGGTTCGCGCTTCCGGCACTCGCTGCCGGTAACGGAGCCATTCTCAAGCACGCAAACAATGTCCCGCGCTCGGCGCTGGCCGTCCAGGACGTTCTCGATAAGGCGGGCCTGGCCCCCGGCCTATGCGCTACCATCCTCGTCGAGCCTGAACGGGTAGCCAGCATAATCGCAGATGACCGGATAGCGGCAGTCACATTAACCGGCTCCACACAGGTCGGCAGCATAGTGGCTGCGCAAGCCGGGGCTGCCCTGAAGAAGCAGGTGCTGGAGCTAGGCGGGTCAGATCCATTCATCGTATTGGCTGACGCGGATATCAAGGAAGCAGCCAGGGTTGCTGTCAAAGCCCGATTTACCAATGCAGGCCAAGCTTGCGTTAATGCCAAGCGTTTCATCGTCGATGAAAAAATCGCTGACGAGTTTGTTGCCGAGTTCGTGATTCAAACCCGGGAACTTGTCATAGGAGATCCTTCAGATCCTGCAACAGAGGTCGGGCCGATGGCCCGTGAGAACCTTCGGGCCTCACTTCACGACCAGGTCCAGCGCACCCTGGATGCAGGCGGACGCCTCCTGCTCGGAGGCGAGGCTGTTGAGGGACCCGGATTCTACTATCGCCCCACCATCATCGACCGCGTCAAACCGGGCCAGGCGGCCTTTGACGAGGAAACGTTTGGACCCGTCGCAGCAATTACTCGCGTGGCATCCACCGATGAAGCCATCGCGCTGGCAAATCAAACGGAATTCGGCCTCGCAGCCGCGCTGTGGACCCAGGATCTTGCTACCGCCTGGGACCTGTTGCACCGGATCGATGCCGGAGCGGTATTCGTCAACGGTATGGTCGCGTCTGACCCGCGCCTGCCCTTTGGCGGCATCAAAAAATCCGGATACGGACGCGAGCTGGGTCCTCAGGGAATCCGAGAGTTCACGAACATGAAGACGGTCTGGATAGGCCCCAACACCGGAGGGAGTTAGAAAAGCATGAAAGGCCAGTTACAACAACCGGGAAAAGGACATACCGTCTCAAACCCTGTGCCTGACGACTTCACTTCGGCCAACGCCGTGTGGGACTGGATTGACCTGACCCCCGGAGACGTTGTCCATGTCCGCACGGACACCGGGGTAATTAGCCGGGCGGTGGTCGACACGCTCACCGATGACGGAACCATGGTCTGGCTCCGGAATGATCCCATGGGCTACCGATCCCTCCACCTCATCACTGACCCACTCACCTTGTACAAGCAATGACCAGTAAGGACAGCGATCAGCCGCTCCGGTCGCTGTCCTTCAAATGGAGTGCTTCTCCGACCAAGTTTGATGTGGTGAGCAACGGGGGCTTCATCACTGACTTCCCTGTAGGTGGCCCCCGCACAGACTTCCGGCCAAACCAGCTGTACTTAAACGGGTGTCGGTAAAACCTTCCGTAAGCAGAACCGTGCCCAATCCTCGCCAAGCGGGTCGTCAAGCCCTAATCCGTATAACATGATGCCGTCGAGCATCGCGATGACGAGTTTAGTGTCATCGACTGAAAGGTGAGGTCTGAGCAGTTCACTGAACGCCACTTCCCACCGCTGGTTGAGGGACCGCAGGGCTGGCCTGCGGTAGGCAAGCACGTGCACTTCATACTCCAAAATGCTCATGTCGCGGCGAGTGTTCGTGTAGATGAGCGCCAGGTCAACCAGCGCGTCTTCAAGATCGCGGGTCAGGTCCCATGACCGGTGCCATTGATCAAGGACCTCAAGCTCACCATCGCTGATCCACTCCAATGCGGCGGCTAGAAGGCCGTCGAGATCCTCAAAGTGATAGGCGATAGAGCCGACCGGTACATCGGCATGAGCTGCTACCGCACGGTGATTGAGCGCTAAGAAGCCGTCGCGTTTCAGCACGTCGGCGGCCGCCCGGGTCAGCCGCATTCGACGGTCCGGGTCGTAGCGTCGCGGGCGGCGTCCTCCTCCGGACGGCTTGCTTGCCTCGGGGATACTCGGGGCAGCAGGTTCCGTAGGCTCTGGTGAACTATGCACCGTCGTCTCTGTTCTCATGACTGGACCGCCGGACTTGCGAATAGAGTCTGCTTCGGACCGGCCACGGTTGCTTCCAAACCGGAGTGCATGGAGCCGCCGGGAGTTCGCGGCCTTCCCTGCCGCGCCTCGTCATCCCGACGTGCACCGTTGACTCCAAACATCGGGACGGGCATGGCTTCCAGAATGCGTTGAATTTTCAGAGCGACATGCAGTTCGACTAGATCGTCCATATTGTCCAGCCGGCGGCCGGTTAGCTCGGTGACCCGGCCGAGCCTATATCTCAGCGTCTGACGGTGCACATGAAGGCCGGTGCTGGCAGACTCCCAGGAACGGTTGCAGGCCAGAAAGTATTCAAGTGACCGGACCAGGTCGCTGCGATGCGACGCATCATATTCCACGAGCGCGCCGAGTACCGTTTCGACAAGCTCTCTTGCTCCGGTCAGGGTGGCAGGGGCCAGTGCGCGGCCTATCAGGTTAGGCCTCTGGTACTGCTCTGAAGCAAGGTGGCGGGCCCATGCGGCAGAGCGGGCGGCATCAGTGAAGGATTCAATCGACCAGAACTTGTCGCTTTGCGGTAGCTCTTGGCCCGCACCCGCTGCCCCGCGGTCTTCGTCGAACCTGACCGCATCGACAAGAACCGACACTCCTCCCGCGTATGTCAAGGGGATATGCGGAATACCGGCCTGTTTGAGACAGAGCAGAAAGTCTGATGAGGCTTCTGCTCCCACATCGATGACCCGCCAGGGAGGTTGCCCCAATCCTCTTCGGGCAAGCGAATTCAGGGCCTGCTCGACGTCGATTAACCCTCCAAAGTATCTGACCATTGTCTCCGTGAGGGCTGAGCTATCTCCATTGTGCTCCACGTAGTAGCGCTCGACCTCCACGGCGAACAACGTACAGAGGTGGAGCAAACTGCGGCGGTCGACGACTTCCTGATCAGCCGGTGTCATTAGCCACACATGGTGTCGTCCCTTGATCGGCAGTACATAGTAATCGCGGCCGGCAATGGCTGCCCGGCGGTCAGCGGAGCCGGTACTACCGATATTGAGAAGCCGTCGCCGCTCGTTCAGGACGCCTGAGTCCACCGTCGATCGCGTAAAGAGTGAGCATCCGGTCTCGGCCTCCACCACCTCTACCCGTATGCCCAGCATGGAGGAAATTTCGTCACTCAAAAACGGCCGCGCCGTTCGACTAAGACTCTTGCTGTAGGCCTCGTAGACGTCGGCAACTTTGTTTAAGCCGGCCTGGGCCTGCTCTGCGGCGTCTTTCGAGACAAAGGCCGCCAAAGTCGAAAAAGGTGTCTCCCAGTTGACTTGAAGCAGCGGAAACCCGAGGTGTTCGGCAGTTCTGCACATCACCTCGCTGAATGGCGAATTCCCGCGCGGATCCGAGGCTGCGAGGCCTACTATGCCGTGGCGATCCAACTGCTGAATTAGAAATTGTTGCCCTCGTGAGTCTGCCGGGAGCGCATCACGGGTCACCATCAGCAGTTCACCACTGGAGAGCCACCGCCAAGGGTCGGTCTCGGCGCAGACGTTGGCTGCGTCGATGAACCGCGTTTCACCGCGGCCGCCCGCGATCAGCCGAGCTCCGGCATCAGGGAAGTGCACTAGTTCGCGAATCGTTGTCATAGTCAATCCTGTCCTGCAGCGATATGAACCATTGTACATATGGATGAGTGCTGGATCACAACTCTGTGCGAACCGACGATATTCAGACGCGGCGGTGGGATCTAAGCTGGCTCAAACGCTTCCGCCGGGGCCTCGGGCTCCATAGCCGAACGGGACACGGGGGGCTACCTCTGAACAGCAGCCCGGGCAACACGCGCGGCTCCGCCACCAGAAGCCAACGACAAGGCACCAGTGGCCGCAAGCAGACACTCACGAACAGGAATTCGCAAATGACTTACGTTTGGACACAAGAACAGATCCAGCGATACTTCGGCTACTACGAGGGCCTCGCGACCCGCAACACGTACTCGTACCTCACCTTCTCCACTTCCGAGGAATTCGCACGTTCGGTGCTGCCGCCTTGTTTGGAACCCACGGATACACCTGAAGTGACCGTATCCTTCATGTCTTTCATGGAGGTCGCGAACGGCCGCACGAACAGAACAGGCCGGGACCGCTGCGCCATGATCCACATCAACGCCAAGTTCGGTGACGCCGAAGGAATCTACTACCTCAGCGTTTTGGAGACCGAGGAAGTCAACCTCGAGACCGGACGCGAGCTCTGGGGCATGCCGAAGAAGCTGGGAACGATCGATTCGTTCGACGACGGCGACACCCTGTTCGCGTTCGTCGAACGCAAGAACCACCGGATCATGGAGTTCCAAGCCGAAATGGGACCGGAACAGGGAGCCCAGCCCTTCCAGGAGGAGTTCTACTTTGAACTCCGTGGCCACTTCGGCGCTAACGGGTTCACGCTCAAAGACCGCGAACTGGTCGTCTTCAAGCTCGGCTCGACAGTGAACCGCTACCGGGAACTCCACAACCCGCACATCGTCCTCAAGGGCTCCCCCTGGGACCCCGGCATCGGCAGTGTCCCCCTTGGCGAATTTACAGGGGGAGGAATGACGGGCGGAAGGATGACGTGGGAGATCGTCGACGTCGTCAATCTGAACGACGACGGCCACGACTACGCGCCCTACATCCTTGGCCGCATGTACGACGACTGGCCGGACCTGCGCGAGACCGCCGGCCGCCACACTGAAGAAGCAACGCTCAAGCAGGACGTTCCCACACTGGCCCTGGCCTGAGCCATGGGTGCCAGGCCTATGGTGTTCCGCTGGCCGCACTCGTGCCAGCCCATCCTTCCGTCAAGTCCATGGAGACTCTCATGACACAGCAACACAACGCGATCAGTCCGCCGCAAACTGATGAAACAACCCTCAGGCACGGTCAGGCATCACTTCTTTCCGTAACCATCCTTGGGCTTTCCGCCCAACAGATCGGCCCCGGGATCGCTCTGGCCGGAGGCTACATGATCGTCTATGCCGGCGATGCTTCCTGGGTGTCGATGCTCATCGCCTTTCTGGGTGCCTGTGCCATCGGTGCCATGGTGACGACGTTCTCGCGGCGCCTTGTAGCCACCGGCGGGCTGATGTCTTATGTGGCCTCAGTGCTGGGCCCCTACGCCCGAGCACTCGTTGGCGCGGGATATGTCGTGGGCATTCTGATCGCTGTGGCAGCTGTTGTGACGGGCGTTGTCATCTTCAGTTCCAGTTTCCTGGTTCAAATGGGTATGGACTGGGCCGCGACGCCGATGGGTCAAGCGCTTTCGGCCATTGTCATAGCTGTCATCGCGGGGGCCATCGCCTACCGGGGGCTGGACGCTTCAGTGAAAGTATCTGCAGTTCTGTCCTTCATCGGCATCCCTTTCGTCATCTGGGTTACGGTGGCGGCGGCAGGAGCGACTGAAGGCTACTCCCTGGCGCCTCAATTCGATTTCGGCAGCGAGGCAATGTCGTGGGATGCCATCCTGCAGGGAACCCTGATCGCGCTTGCCTACTTCGTGGGCTTTGAGGGATTGAGTGCCATGGCGGGCGAAACCAGGAATCCTAAACGCAATGTGCCCCGATTGGTCTTGTGGCTTCTGGGTGTCACCGGTTCGGCATACATACTGACCCTTTGGTTTCAGATTCCGTCACTGGGAGCCGGCCTGGACCAGCTGGCGGCCGGTGAATCACCCGCTGCGGTTCTGGCGCACATCGGCGGGGTGGGGTATCTGGCGGCACCGCTGGACCTCCTCCTCGCGGCAGCGACATTCGCTGGCCTTATCGCGACGTTCAACTATGGCTCACGTATCGTGGCGACCGCGGCGTCCGCAGGGCTCCTGCCAAACAAGCTTTCGCGCATCCACAAGCGTCATCACTCTCCCTCGGCTGCGGTGTTCTTTATGACATTCATCGCTGCGGGAATTCCCATCACCCTGCAGCTGGTTTCGTCTGCCCCGCCGTTGGAGTCATCTGTGTATCTCTACACACTGTTTTCCTACTGCTACCTGCTGCCGTACGTACTGGCATCCGTGGCTGCTGTGGTTTTAGTGGTTCGGGAAGGGCGCCCGAATCCAGTACTGGTTGCGACCTTTATTGTCGGCGGGGGCGCCTGCGCCTACGTGCTCTACTACGCGCTAACAAGCGCAGGTGAGGGTGTCTTCGGAGCACTCCCGTGGATCGCGCTAGTCCTGACCTTAGTCGCCTTCCTGGCCTTCGTCGTTGCGCATAAGCGCAAGCCCGCCGCGGAAGACGCTTTGGCGGACCTCCTCTAACAGAACTCCGAACATCACCGGTGCCATGGGCGCTGGAGAATTGGATTGCCTCCCGTAAGCAGAGGGCGCCCCGTTTCCAAACGAAATGGGGCGCGCCCTGCTTAGAGGGAGCTACAACGTGTGCAGCTCCTTTTCCTTCACCGAAAGCGGGCACGGAAGCACGCGTACAGGTGTTGCGAGCCTGCGGCGCCGTGCCGCATCCGGCGAAACCATATCGCCGCTGACGCTCAGGTTGAAGTCAAGGACTTCCGCGCAGCGGCTTCCACGACATTAGCCAAGAGCATGGCCCGGGTCATTGGACCAACTCCCCCGGGATTGGGCGATATCCAGCTGGCGACTGTGCCGGCGTCGGCTTCAACATCGCCCCTGAGTTCCGCCTTTCCGGTGTCCTCATCAACAATGCGCGAAACGCCAACGTCCAATACAATCGCTCCAGGCTTCAGTTGGCTGGCTTTAACGAGTCCCGGCACGCCTACAGCGGCAACAACGACATCCGCGCGGGCTATCAGGCCGGGCAGGTCCAGCGATCCTGTATGAGCCAAAGTAACAGTGGCGTTGATAGCCCGGCGTGTCAGGAGTAGGCCCAGCGGACGACCGACCGTCACCCCCCGTCCTATGACCAAAACCTCCAGCCCCTGAAGTGCTATCCCGTGCCTGGCCAACAGCTCCACGATGGCGTTGGGAGTGCAAGGTAGAGGAGAGCTAAGGTCAGCACCAACATTGAGGACAAGTCGTCCAAGATTTGTTGGGTGCAGGCCGTCGGCGTCCTTCTCCGGCGAAATTTTTTCCAGGATGGCGTTCTGATCGATGTGGGCTGGCAAAGGAAGCTGGACAATATAGCCGGTGGTTCTGGGGTCGTCGTTCAGTTCTTCCAGAACGGCCTCCAGTTCGGTCTGGGAGATGGCCGCTGGAAGATCCCTCCGGATTGACTTAATTCCTACTTCCGCACAGTCGCGGTGTTTTCCTGCGACATAGGAGCGGCTTGCAGGGTCGTCGCCAACCAGGACCGTTCCAAGCCCGACGTTTGTGCCGCTTTCCTTCAGCGCAGCAACGCGGTGAGCCAATTCGCTCTTGATGGCCCCTGCCATTGCTTTCCCATCCAGGACCCGCCCTGGTCTGCCCGCCACGGCGTTTTTCTCCAGTAGATTCCCTGCCATCTTTTGCTCCTTACTTGATGCTGAGGTTCTGTTTGACCGGCGCTGGCCCGCGTACGCCGATTCTTCGGGAGGCGGTGCAGTGCACAGGCGTGATTGTTAGCCGCGGAGCCGTTCGCCCTTGGGGTCATAGAACGGTCGCCGTGAGACCGTTGCCGCGTAGTTCTGTCCCTTGCATTGAACTTCGAAGGCACCGGAGAGGTCGGTATCAGGGTTGATGGCTGCGATGCCCACGGCTCGGCCGAGCGTGTGGCCGTAGCTGCCGCTGGTCATGCGGCCGACGGGGAGACCGTTGCAGTAAACGGTCTCATCGTGGACAAACACGGGCTCCGGGTCCTCCAGCGCCACATAAACCGTGCGGTGTTCTGGTGCAGCGGGGTCCAGCTTGAGCAGCGCGTCCCTTCCAACGAAACCCCCTGGTTTGTCGAGGGCCACCGTGAAGCGCAGACCCGACGAGTAGGGGTCGTCGATAGGGCCAATGTCGTGGCCAAGGTGCCTGAAGCCCTTTTCGCTGCGCAGCGAATCCAAAGCATGATAGCCAGCCATTTTGATGCCCAGATCCTGGCCGGCTTCCCACAATGCATCAAAGACGTTTACTGCCAGGTCGGCACTGGGGTACAGCTCGTAGCCGAGTTCCCCCACGAAGCTCACCCTCAGGCTGTAGGCGTAGCCGTCCGCGATCTCTACCATCCGGCCATGGGTGTACTCCTGGGCCTCGTCGGACCAGTCCTCAGGTGAAACCCTGGAGAGCAGTTCCCTGCTCTTAGGTCCCATGACGCCGATCGTGGCAAGTCCCGCAGTGCAATCGAAAACAGCCGCTGCCTTTCCCTCAGCAAGGCGCTGAAGGTAGGTCAGGGTCTTTTGCTGGGTAAAGGATGGCGTTACTACCAGGAAGCGGTCCGCACCCAGGCGGGTCACCGTGCCGTCAAGTTCGATCCCGGCAGCCTCGTTGAGGAACAAGGTGTAGACAGCCTTATCGAGCTGTACATCGACGTTGGCCGTCGTCGCTTGCTGGCACACCGCCAGAGCGTCAGGACCGGCAACTTCAAACTTGGCGAATGGGCTGAGGTCGAAGAGGACTACGCCTTCACGGGCTGCCTTGTGTTCGGCGGCGACCCGCTCAAACCAGGTCGGACGGCCGTAGCTGTAGTCATAGCTGGGCGTCATTCCAGCCTCGCCGTACCAGTTGGCCCGTTCTCCGCCGTTGACTTCACCAAAACAGGCTCCAAGCTCTGCCAGCCTGGAATGCAAGGGCGTGCGGCGAACATTTCGTGCCGTGTCCATCTGCAGACTCGGCCAGTGCATGGCATACAGCCGGCCCAGGCCTTCTTTAGTTCGTGATTGCAGGTACCTGCGGTTGTTTTGGTGCCTTGAGAAGCGCTGCACGTCTACACTGGACGAGTCGAAGCCGGGAGTTCCTGAAATAACCCAATCCGCCAGTTCCTTACCCACTCCAGGGGCAAAGATGATTCCTTGTGAGTTGAAGCCCGCCGCCACGTACAGGTTCGGGGCTTCCGCGGTCTCACCAATGGCGAAATTGGCGTCAGGGGTGAAGCTCTCCGGGGCGTTGAGGAATCGGTCATACCCGACCGTAGTGAGCGCTTGGACGGTTGCTTCTGCCTTCGACCGGATCGGAGAAAAGTGGTCCCAGTCCGGATAGAACTCGGCGAATCCATTGCCGGGAATGTCTTCGACAGGTCGCGGCAGGCCATCGGGTTCGAACGCTCCCACCAGAAGACGCCCAGCCTCATGGCGCAGATAATAACTGCTGTCCAGATCCCTGAATACGGGCAGCGCCGGACCCGCCCCATCTATAGGTTCGGAGCGGACGTGAACGTGTTCGGCCGCGTATAGCGGCACCTTCACCCCCGCCGTCGCAGCGAGTTCCCGGGTCCACAGCCCGCAGGCAAGGATCACCCGTTCGCAGTGCACAGTGCCCTGATCTGTGAGGACACCGACGACCCGGTGCCCTTCGCGCAGAACCCTTTCGACCTTTACGCCTTCGCGGATCTGTGCATCCAGTTCATGAGCCAGCTTGGCGAAGGCAACAGTTGCGTGCCCAGGGTTGATGTGTCCGTCATCCGGCAGCAGTAGCGCGCCCAGGACCCCTTCATGGCTGGCCAGAGGCCACACTTCTTTAAAGCGGTCTTCGGTTAGCCATTCTGTTCGCAAACCCTGCTGGCCGGCGACATCCTTTGCGTAAAGGATCTCATCGACCCGCCCGGCTGTACGGGCCACGCTGAGGGACCCTGAGCGTTGGAATGAGACGTCAACGCCGGACATCTGCTCGAGCTTGCCGTAGAACTCCAGCCCGTACTTTGCGAGCTTTGTCATGGTTGTCGAGCCGCGCGCGCCCGTCACGAGACCGGCGGCGTGCCATGAGGTGCCGCTGCCGAGGACGTTGCTCTCCAAGACAAGGATGTCGCTCTCCCCCGCCGCGGCGAGATGATAGGCGATGCTGGCGCCGACGATGCCGCCGCCAACGATGACGGTCCGGACTCGTGCGGGCAGGGGGTCGTGGGACGTGTCCGTGAATGCTTTGGCGCTGATGCTGCGGTCGACAAGCCTGTCCATGGGGTTCTCGCTTCTGTGATGGTCAGTGCCCTGCGTGGCAAGGGTGTTGAAGTTGGTAGTTAGTTGAAGACGACGGTGCGGTGGCCGTTAAGCAGGACTCGCTGTTCGGCGTGCCACTGGACAGCCCGCGACAAGGCAAGCCGCTCGGCGTCCTGGCCTGTAACCGCGAGCTGCGCCGGGCTGTAGTCGTGCCCGACCCGAAGGACTTCCTGCTCGATGATCGGCCCTTCGTCCAGTTCTCCGGTCACGTAATGAGCGGTGGCGCCTACGAGCTTGACCCCCCGGTCGAAGGCTTGGTGGTAGGGCCTGGCGCCCTTGAAGCCGGGGAGGAACGAGTGATGGATGTTGATGGCCTTGCCGGCAAGTTTCCGGCAGAGCTCGTCGCTGAGGACCTGCATGTAGCGGGCCAGCACGGTCAGGTCCACTTGGTGTTCGTCAATGAGGGCGAGCAGCTTGTCTTCTGCTGCAGGTTTCGTCTCAGGTGTGACAGGGATGTGGAAGAACGGGATCCCGTGGGCGTCGGCCACAGGCTGGAGCGTCTGGTGGTTCGAGGCAATAAAGGAAAAATCGACTTTCAGTTGGCCTGCCCGCCAGCGGAACAAAAGGTCATTGAGGCAATGTTCGGCTTTGGACACCATCAGCGCTACCTTGGGACGGTCAGCGGTGTCAGCCATGGTCCAGGACATGCCATAGGCATCCGCTGTGGCCCGGAATGCCGTCTTCAAGTCACCAATTGATACCGTCCCCGGATAGGTTGCATGAACCCTCATGAAGAACGTGTCTTCGGACGCGTCGTCGAACTGCTGGCTGGCGAGGATATTGCACCCATGCGATACCAGGAAACCTGATACTGCATGGACGATTCCAAGAGTGTCGTGGCAGCTGAGGGAAAGAATCACTTCGCGGGGATGTGCGTGATTCATAGGAACTCCTAGGTGGGGATTCGTCACGTTGGTGTCCTCAAGCCGGACGCCATCCGTGGATGGGCGAAAATTCCAGAGGTTTCAGAAGGAACGCCTCACAGCACTGGAAATATCGCGTTCAACATCGACCATATGCGACCAAAAATCCCAACTCCATGCTGAAAATGCAAGAAATGCGGGCATTTTTCATACTCTGGTACCCCCGAGGGGCGTGAAGTGAAGTCCCGGCCGTGCACTTCTTTGCGCTATTGCTCGGGGTCGGGACGAGACTGATCGGGTGCAGAATTTTCCTGAGAAATGGCGCTGCCGTGCAGCACCTTGTCGGTGCTGCACGGCAGTTGCTTTTCAAATCCCACGGAGGGGGAGGATCACACGGGGGCAGCGGGGTGGGATTGGTCGGATCCAACGAAGTAGCCGGCCGTAGCACCACCGTCGACGGCGTAGACCGTTCCGTTGGCATACGTGGATTCCATAAAGTGGCGAACAGTGGCCGCAATTTCTTCGGGCTTCGCGAAACGGCCCAACGGCACAGAACTCTTGTAGAACTGCACCTCCTCTTCGGAGCCTTTCGCAAAGAGTCTCTTCGCCATGGGTGTTTCCACGAAGCCGGGACAAATGACGTTGCTGCGCACACCGACGGGGCCGAAATCCAACGCGAGACACCGAACCAGCCCGACCACTCCGTGTTTTGCAGCTACATAAGCCGAGTACCCCTGGGCACCATTTGTCCCTGCGTCCGAGGCAATCGCGGTGAACGTCCCCCGGGTCTTGATCAGCGAATCAACGGTTGTCTTTGCGGTCACGAACGTTCCCGTTAGGTTGACCGCAAGGGAACGGTTCCATTCCTCCAGCCCAAGATCCAGGACACTTCCCTGGACTTCCACGCCGGCGCAGGCTACGGTCGCGCTGATCGTGCCCAAGAACGACTGACCGTCTTTCACTGCACGCCGCATTGATTCCAGGTCAGTAACGTCGGCAACGAAGGCTGCGGGGCGGCCGCCAGCCTCCACGATCAGGGCTGCGGTCTTTTCAAGCTCTCGTTGATCTCGGTCCACAATGATGACCGCATGCGTTCGTGCCAGCTCGAGCGCCGTAGCTCTGCCAATGCCGCCCGCTGCCCCCGTAATCAGTGCTACGGGTTGGTCGTTGGAGTTCATGTCTTTCCTTTCAGGGTTCGTGCAGCGCAGCTGCAGGCAGCGGGGCTCAGACGTCCTGTCGTCCGATGCGGGCGTAGGTATCAGGCTTGGTGCGGCGGAAAATCAGCGCCAGGATGATTCCAATGACGAGGCATCCGTAGAACAGTGCCATCAGGAATGCCGCCAGGGTTTCGTCGCCTCCAATCATTACTGCGATGTTCTGGGTGGCGAGGACGCCGGCGACGATGAGACCCAGCGTCGCGGCGACGGGTGCAACCTGGCTCTTCCAGCGGTTGACCTTGAGTTCGGGACGTTTGTGGAAGTAGACGACGACGGCTGCGCTGGTGAGGATCAGCAGGAGGATCAGGGCATAGCCGCCGACTCCTACTAGGACCGCATAGAGTGTTGCGCCCGGGGCTCCCGCGATCACTACGACTGCCAAGAAGATCACTGCAATCACGCTGGTGGCTAGGGACGCAACGTGGGGGGAATCGTGGCGGCTGTGAACCCGGCTGAGGGCTGCCGGAAAGACACGGTCGACGCTGAGGGAGTAGAGGTAGCGGGCGCTGATGTTATGCGTGGCCAGGTTGGCCGCGAAGATGCTCGAGCAGAGAAGCACGATCATCACATCCATGACGATCTTGCCCAGGAGCTGGGAGACAACGCCCATGACCGTCCCGGTGGGGTCTGTCGCAGAAGCTTCAACGACGGTCCCGGGACCGATGGCAATGATTTGTGCCCATGCCGTCAGGGCGTAGATAGAACCCATGGAGAGAATGGCGATGTAGGTTGCCCGGGGCACGGTCTTTTCCGGGCTACGGGCTTCCTCGCGGAAGACAGCGGTGGCTTCGAATCCGGCGTAGCAGACAATGCCGAAGAGGAGGGCGAGCCCGATGTTTCCCGACAGCATGTTCGCCGGTTCAAAGGGTGCCGTCGTGAGCCCTTCCGGACCACCGTTGATGAAGGCAGCAACATCGAAGGCCACCATCAGGATCACTTCGAAGATCATGGAAACCGTCAAAATCTTCGCGGAAAGAGTGATCTTGAAGTACCCCAGGGTTCCGACGATTGTCATCAGCAGCAGCGTATAGGCCCACCACGGCACTTCCGGGCCGCCAAGCACGTCAGTTACCAGCGCTTCCAGTGAGATGCCGCCGAATGCGTAGCCTCCAACCAGGATGAAGAAGTACGACACAATAGCCAGGAAAGATGCCCCAAGTCCCAGGGGCTTGCCCAAACCTGCTGTGATGTAGGCATAGAAGGCGCCGGGGTTGGGAAGGTGCCGGCCCATCGAGGTGAATCCGACGGCAAAGACCAGAATCAACGCCCCTGCTGCGAGGTAAGCGGTGGGTGCCCCCAGCTGGTTTCCGGATCCAATGATGACGGGAATAAACCCAACAAACACCGACAAGGGTGCATTGAAGGCCAGGACGGTGAAGACGATGTCAAACGTGCTGAGTTTTCCGGTCAGCCGGCGTGAGGGTGTCCCGGGCTTTGAGCCCGGGCCTGCCGCTAATTCGTTGAGGGTGCTCATAACTGGCTCCTTGGGGGTGATTCAAGATGTGTGTGCGGCGCGTTCGAAGAGTTGCCGGGTGTTGGGGTAGACGCGTCACTGCAGCTGAATCCCCTAGGTTCAGGCAGAAGATGTGTCAGAGAGGATTGGTATTGGTCGTCCAGCGTGGCCGTTCAGGTGCTAGGACAGGGCTGGTTTGCCCGGTTGGCGAAGTTGAGAAGAACAACTCCGCCGATGATGGCGGCTATGGCTGCGGCTTTCCCCCAGGAGATCACTTCGTTGTGTAGGAGGACTCCGGCAAGTGCCACGGCCACCGTGCCGATCCCGGACCAGGTGGCATAAGCAATGCTCAGAGAGACGGATCTGAGCGCACGGGTCAGGAGGTAAAAGGACAGGGCGTAAAGGGTGAGCGCCGTTGTTGTCTGCACAGGGAGCCGAAAGCCCTCTGAGAAGTCGAGAAGTATCGTGCCTGTGATTTCGGTGACGATCGCTCCTGCGAGGAACAGCCAGCCTGTGACTGGCTTCTTCCGTAGATCTGGCTCTGCCGGGTCATTTTGGGTGGTTTCTTCCTTAGAGTGCAAGGTACCCCCCATCCACAATGAGATCGGTTCCAGTCACAAACGATGATTCCTTTGATGCGAGGAACAGGACGGCGTGGGATATCTCCGCCGGGGCAGCCATTCGCTTCATGGGCGTGGCGGCAACGTATGAGTCCGCGTCGACTTCGGCTTCATTCATGGGTGTCTGGACCATGCCTGGACATACTGTGTTGACGCGGATGTTTTCCGGGGCGAGTTTGACGGCGGCACTGCGCGTCATGAGTCGTAGTGCGCCCTTTGTGGCGTTGTAGGCGAAGTATTCTCCGTCCCCGATGTAGCCGAGTATGGAGGAGATGTTAATGATGGACCCGCCTCCAGCCCGCCGCATGGAAGGAACGACGGCCCGCATCCCGAGGTAGGCGCCGGTCTGATTCACTGCGACGGTCTTGGCCCAGTCGGACGGTCCCTCGATTTCAAAGCCACCGGGCGTGCCGGTTATGCCGGCGTTGTTGACCAGCACGTTGATCTGGCCGAAGGATTCGTTGATTTCCCTGACCGCATCAAACCAGGATGCTTCATCCGTGACGTCCAAGTACAGGTAGTGGATAGATAGGCCCCTGGAAGCGGCATCTTTTGCGAAACCTTTTCCCTCCTCGTCGAGTATGTCCCCAATCACGACCGTTGCTCCACGCTGGGCGAGGATTTCGGCATGGCTGGCCCCCATTCCCCGTGCTCCCCCGGTGATCAGGACGGTTGTGTCGGAAAGTCGTTGATTCGTTTGCATGTCAGTGTCCTAGTTCATGGGATGAGAGCCAGCACGAGACTGGGAAGACCGGCGGACTGGCCTTGGGCTTGTCGGCGGCTTAGTGTCCGCCCTGAAGATTGAGAGTGACGACGCCGGCCACGACGAGTCCCATCCCCAGGGCATGTTTCCAACCGGCTTTTTCGCCTCGGAACATGACGCCTACGGCCGCGACGGCCGCAGTTCCCAGCCCTGCCCAGAGTGCGTAGGCGACACCCATGTCGGTGAATTGCAGGATCTGGGCCAGTAAGGCAAACGCGATGGTGTACAGGCCTGCGACCGCCAGGGTGGGTTTCAGTTTCCTGAACTCGTTGGTCCTTGGAAGCAGAGTTGTTGCGGCCACTTCAGCTGCGGTGGCGAGTAGGAGAAGCGGCCAGATCATAGCGGCTTCCTTTCCGGTGATCGGGGCGGGTTGCCGTGGTTGTACTTCACGGCAACCCCGCCATTGTCAGAATCCGATTCCCGGGCGCCACCGGCCGGGTGGGCGGCTTGCGCCCCGGCGGGAGCTTGGGCGTGGGCTACAACTATGCGTTGAGCTGCTCTGTCTGACGGTCGGGATCAGGGTTCAGCTGGTCCAGGCCCTTAAACCGGTGTGCGATCGGCATCCAGGTGGGATCGTCGAAGCCGCGGCCCCACATGTACCCGGCGTAGATGTTGTCAGGGTCTTCCAGTTCGATCTGCTGCCCGAGAGGCCAGTAGCCGGCAAACTGGGCGTCGATTGCCTTGTCGATGGACACGATGGGGATGGTGTCCGTGGGATCCCATTTGGAGTGGCCCCACTCGAGTGTGGCGGTTCCTTCCCGGTAGGAGGTGTACTCATACTTGATGTCCCAAATGTTCAGCAGGGGCGGGTACTGGAGGCCACGACCGTTGGAGTGGGGGAACATCTTGATGTCGAAACCGTTGCTGTCAACCACGTGTGGGCCATGGTCCGGGCCGGTGATGTCGGCGTTGATTTCCATGAGCTGGATGCCACGTCTGTCTCCTGTTGCGCGGACGTTAGCCCCATCGCGCCAGATTCGCCCGTTGCCGTTCTTCTTGACCTCACCCCAGAGCTCGCGTCCGATCGCTACGGGAAGTTCCGGAGAAATGATCTCAGTCAACATCCAGTAGCCCTCGATGTCGCCGTACTTGCAGAGGATTGAGACAATTGCTCCGTCGAAAGTCCCACAGTAGGCGCTTTCGTACTGGGTGACGTTTGCATACGCGTTGCAAGTTCCTGCTTCCTCGTCGCCCAGTGGCTCAAAGATGGGAGGCAAGACAGACTTTGCGTACTCCCAGGTCGTCTTGAAGTAGACTCCGATTTCGTCGCAGGTAAACCTGGACGGCGCAACGAAGTCCTCGATTCGCTGCACTTCTTCTTTGTTTTTCACATAACCCGGCATGGGAAGCCCTCTCTTAGCTGGTGACACGCCCTTCGCTGGTGCTAAGGGTGTTACATAAACAACACCACTCCCTGCCGAGCATCCCAATAGTACAAAGGCAAGAAATTGTGATGGCTGTCATACTGATGGCCAAAAAAGTGACAGTAGTCACTGTTGGATTCCTTGCGGGTTGGGCAGCCCACCGTCCTCGATCGGACGTGAGCGCCCGATCCTTCGTTCAGCCCACCGAGCACCGCGGTCCCCCAGTGTTTCCGTCAGGTAGAACCACACCCAAGCTGACGGTTAGGGGCCTGGATGTCTTGACTTCCTTCTGGGACGGGCCTCCTGTGAAAGTACACCGTGAATCCACGGCATGTGCTTTGCACCGCATGATTGCCAGGCTGTCGCCGGACATCCGGTCCGGCGACAGCCATGCGTTTCCTTTGCCTGCTCCTACCCGAACAACGCCCGCAAGGGAGCGTTTAGGAAGGTACCGTTGGGGTCGAGCGCCCTCCGCACAGCATTGAAGTCGTCCCATTTGGGATAGCGGGACCGCAGGAGGTCGGGGGCAAGAAAATATGGTTGTTTGCCCCAATGGGGTCTGGCATCGAATTCGGACATTGCACGGTCAATCGCTTGGAAAAAGGGCAGATTGTCGGCGCCGAACGTCCTGCAGAAACCAAGAGCCACGGAATCCCTGCCAAACATCGGGGAGAGCCATGATTCGTCTCCTGCTACCGTCCGCACCTCCAGCGGAAAATCATCCGGGAAACGATCCAAGATGGGCAGGCAGGCCGATATCGCATCCTGCGCCTTGTCGTAAGGGAGGAAATACTCCACTTCATCCCATGGCGTGGAATACAGATCAGGGTAAATGCGGTATGGGCGGTTGACGCGTGCGCCTGGTGTGGGATCGTCTTCAGCGTCTACTGGGACTGTGTCGTAGGTCCGTACCAGCGTTGGATCATCCAGATCGCGGGGCAGCGGGGGCAGCTCAGCGGACATGTCGTACATGGGGCCGCGTACGAAACTGAAGTGTCGGTGCGTCCGGTTCCTCTCATCCCAATCGCTGAGAACCTCCGCAAAGGGGTGGAAAGTCAATGATTCCTTCAACTTGAATGCGGGCTCAAGCTGCAGATCTACGCTCACAAGAATGCCAAGCATGCCCATGGACGCCCGGAGAGCAGGCAGACGTGGATCGTCCGGTCCGATTCGTTCAAGTGTGCCGGCCGCAGTTATCAACTCTGCTCCGATAACCGATCCCGACAGGGCCGTAAGCTGCAGTCCTGACCCGTGGGTGGATGTGCTAATGGCACCGGCGATCGTCTGGAGATCAATTGCTCCTTGGTTCTTCAAGGACAGGCCGGCGTCCCATAAGGGTTCCCCCATCGCCCAGATGGGGGTGCCTGCCTTGACCCGCACCTGTGCCGCTTCCCTGTCGATGTCTACGATTCCGGAGATAGCCGAGATGTCGAGCACGATTCCGTCGGTGGGCACCAAGGGAGCAAACGAATGGCCGGCCCCCACCGGTCGAACCGAAATCCCCCGTTTTGTGGCGTCCTTGACTGTCTCGCTCACCTGCTCAACAGATACTGCCTTCACGACCGATTCGGGCTGGCATGTTTGTGTTCCCGCCCAATTGCTCCACCCCGTCTGAATGCTCACTTTTCCAAATCTCCGTTCTATGGCACCTAATGGGTATCCCGCCGCTGAACCAACCGATTCAGTTTTGGACACGGTCATACGTCGCGGTTGGGACGGGATCATCGTGAGCTGATGCTCGTGACGAAGATGAAGAACCCGGCCGCGGCGATTAAAAAGGCTGCTGGGCCTGATGGTACAAAAAGGATGCCGCGCACGTTGGCCATGTTTCGCAGTTGACGGGCGGGCTTGCCCAGATGCGGGCCGACCAAGCCCAACCCCGCCGCCACCAAAATGAGGAAAATTCCGAAGTATTCCACCTACCGTCCCCCGCTGGCATTGTCAGGGTCCATCGCCACGGCTAGATGCTTGCTCGAACGCCCGGGGTCTATCTGCGAGACCTGCATGGCGCAACTGAAACCGTCGGTGAGAACAAGGGTGTCCTTTCCGGCCTTGGCAAGGGCGGGAATGACGGAATGCTCGGCAACTTTCATAGACATATCGAAGTGCTCGGCCTCAAAACCGAAGTTGCCGGCGACACCGCAGCAAGAGGATGATTCCACAAGGTTCGGAACCCCCCAAGCTTCCAGGACGCGTTTCTGGGCACCTGAACCGAATACGGCGTGCTCGTGGCAGTGGGTTTGCAGCACGGCTGTTTCGGGCGCCAGCGCCGTGGGCTTCCACCCGCGTCTGATGGCGTCATCGACCGCCACGGAGAACGACCGGATCCTTGCCGCGACTCTGGCAGCGGCCGCGCCGCCTACCAGCTTTGGGCCTTCGTCTCGAATGGTCGCGGCGCAGCTGGGTTCGAGGACGACGATATCCCGGTTCGTGCCGTCGTCGAGTTTGCTTACCAACCGGGCCAGCCGCCGTCGGGCCCCATCGCGTTGCCCGGTGGAGATCCAGGTCAGGCCGCAGCAAGCGTCCGGAGTGCACCCTACCGAGCTGCCGGTGTCGCGGAGCACCCGGGCCGCAGCCGGGACGATCTCGGGCCGGAACGCGCGCGTAAAGCTGTCGATGAACAGAAGGACGTCGGCGTTGCCCGTGAACGCGGCTTCCCGCACCTGCCGCCGGATCCGGCCGTTCGTTGCGAAAGCTGGAAGCCGCCGCCGGGCGCTGATGCCCAACCATTCCCCCACAAGCCGGAAGGGGCGTAAAGCAGTCCCCACATTAGCCAGGGGTGCTACGCGGGTCAGCAGCGGGAGCCACCGGGGCAGCCAGCCAATGGAGTAGTGAGTAAAGGGCCGGATGCGCCCGCGGTAATGCTCATCGACGAGTTCCGACTTGGCTTCAGCGATGTCCACTCCGGTGGGACAGTCAGCGGAACAGGCCTTGCAGGACAGGCAGAGGTCCAGTGCCTCCCGGACTTCGGGGCTCGACCAGCCGTCCTTGCTACTGCCTTGGGTCCGGGTCAGTTCCTGCAATACCCGGGCTCGGCCGCGGGTCGAATCTTTTTCATCCTTTGTGGCCCGGTAACTGGGGCACATGAAGCCGCCAGTGGTGGACCGGCACCGTCCTACACCGATGCATGCGTGGGTGTTCCCGACGAACGGACTTGCCACCGGCAGCAGAGCACGGTCTTCGGAGGAAGGTCCGACGGCGGCAGTCTGGGCTGTGGTCAGCTCACCATGGGCGGGGCCGGGTGCAACTACTCCTTCCAAAGCCAGCGAGGCTGAGAAAGGTTCCGGGTCGACGATGATCCCGGGGTTGAGGACCCCTGCCGGATCCCAGAGGCGCTTGAAGGCCTTGAAGATGCCCACCATCTCCTGGGAGTACATCACGTCAAGTAATTCGCTGCGCGCCCGACCGTCACCGTGTTCCCCGGACAGGGAACCTCCATGGGCCACCACCAGCTTGGCCGCCTCACGAGTGAAGTCGCTGAACACCCTGCGGCCGGAGCCGCTGCGCAGATCGTAGTCCAACCGCATATGGACGCACCCTGCACCAAAGTGGCCGTACATTAAGGCCGTATAGCCGTACTTTTTCACCAGTGGGAGCAAGTCCGCCAAGTAGTCGGCAAGACGCTCCGGTGCAACCGCGGAATCTTCCCAGCCGGGCCACGTTTGCACTCCATCGATCCGTCTTGATGAAAGGCCCGCGCCGTCTTCTCGCACCCTCCAAAGTGCGGCCCTGTCCAGGGGTTCCGTGACGATCGAATGGCCAACGACGCGGCCATCGACGCCGAGCTTGTCAACCAGGTCTTCACAAGATGCGGCCGCCTGCTGGAGGGTGTCATCCGAAAACTCGACCATGAGAAAGGCTTTGCCCTCCGGCAATGACTCCACGCTTGCCGCTCCCCGTCGGTGCCGCATGATGTCCACGATCGATACGTCCAGGCCCTCGATGGCGCTCGGCTTTGCACCCAGGATTGTCGTCACATCACGCGCGGAATCGATAGTATTCGCGTAGCCAAGGCACAGCAGCGCGGTAGCCGAGGGCTTTTGCACAAGGCCCACCTTGGCCCGCACGACAACGGCGCATGTGCCTTCGCTGCCTGCCATTGCACTGGCAACATTAAAGCCGTGTTCCGGCAGCAGATGGCCCAAGTGATATCCAGAGACCTGCCGGGGAATGGTCTGCAGCTCCACCCGGAGGGCCGCCAGATGTGCTCCCGCCAGCGCTTTGAGGCCCTCCAGCAGGTCCTCAGCCCGGGCAACGGAATGGGCGTCGTTATCGTCGACAGCGCGGAGGAAATCCCGCCCCGCCCTGAGGTACGCGCCGTCGGCCGTGACCAGCTCCAACTCCTGCACGTGGTGGGTCATGCGGCCGTAAGCTACTGAGTGGTTTCCGCAGGCGTCGTTACCGATGGAGCCACCCACTGTGGCGCGCGTCAGGGAAGAAGGGTCCGGGGCAAATGTCAGCTTGCCTGTGGTGGCCTTCCCAACCTGCGCACGCAGCTCACCGAGGACGACCCCCGCGTCGGCCCACACCGTCGCCTGGCCTGCATCGAGGGATCCCACAGAGGTCATGTGGCGGGAAAGGTCGATCACCACACCGTCGCCTACGGCGTTCCCTGCCATCGAGGTTCCCCCGCCGCGTGCGGTGGTCGGTACTCCCGTGGCCGAGCATGCCCGCAAAACTGTCCGAACGTCGTCGACGTTTTTCGGGAAGGCGACGGCGGCAGGCCGTACCCGGTAGTTCGATGCATCGTAGGAATACTCAGAGCGTCTTCGCGGAGAGTCGTCCACCTGGATGCCGTGATCCCTCAACCTGGCGAGCAGCTGCCTGAGTTTCGTGTCACCGTCGTCGTCGGGCATGGTTGCATTCTCCATTCGTAGTGGTCCGCAGGAAGTGTAGGCAGATGCGGTAGGCGCGGGGGTGTGCCAAAACAGAACGGGCACAGCAGATGAATCCGCTGTGCCCGTTGGATTGATGGAACTGCCTACTTCAAGAACTCGGAAAGGTTGTCCTTGGTGATGAGCGTGAATGGCAGCGTGTAGCGGTTCTCCACGTTTCCGCCTTTAAGGAAGTCGGTGACAACCTCGACTGCTTTGACGCCCTGTCCGGCTGAGTCCTGGCGTACAGTTGCCGAAATTGTCCCTGCCTTGATGTCCTGGAGGGCGGGGTCGGTGCCGTCGACGCCAACCACAGCCTTGAACTCGGCCGTGCGGCCCGCGTCAGCAATGGCCGAGGCTGCACCGATGGCCATTTCGTCGTTGTTCGCCACCACGGCGTCAATCTTTCCGGACGGGAAGCGCTGAAGGGTGTCCTCCATGTTGCGCTTGGCGTCGTCACGGCTGCCCTTTGCCTGGAATTCGGCGACAATCTTGAAGTTCTTGTTGATTGTCTTGTCGAAGCCCGACTTGCGGCGGTCGGTCCATGACGCACCGTAGACGCCGGCCGCGAAGACGAGGTTGCCGCCGTTGGGAAGGAGCTTGTTGAGGTACTCGGCCTGCATTTCGCCGGCCACCGTGTCATCGACACCGATGTAGCTCTTGTAGCCGACGTTGGCACCTTCTGCGAACTCGGTTGACAGGATGAACAGCGGAACGTTGGCGGCGATGACCCGTTTCGCAGCGTTCTGGCTGGCATCGCCATCGAGAGGCTGCATGATGATGGCGTCAACCTGGCGGGTGAGGAGGTCCTCAACCTGGTTGAGTTCGCTTCCGACGTCTTTCTTGGAGTCGGTGATGCTGAGCTTGACGCCCTTTTCGACGGCCGTCTTCTTCATGGCGTCAGTCATGTGGGCCAGGTCCGGGTCCTGCAGGTCGAGGACCACAACTCCGATGTTGTAGGTCTTGCCTGCGGCTGAACCGTTGCTGGCATTGCTGCCGCCGGCACACCCGGTCAGCGTGAGGGCACTCGCGGCCAGCATTGCGACAGCCGCGGCGAGCTTACGTCGCATTCCCATGGTTGTTCCTTTCAATGATTTTGTCTGTGGTGAAGGAAATTGGTGGTTTGTTTGTCGTTGGTGAGGGTCAGTCCGACTTCCAGCGGTTCAGCAGTACGGCGAGCACCAGGATGATGCCCTGGACTCCTTGCTGGAAGTATGAGGAGACGCCCAGCAGGTTCATGCCGTTCATTACGACGCCCAGCAGGAGCACGCCGACGACGGTTCCCCGGATGGTGCCCACACCGCCGAACAGGCTTGTCCCGCCGATGACGACGGCGGCAATCACCTGCAGCTCGTAGCCGGTGCCGGCCACGGGGGCCGCACCATCGAGACGGGCAGTCAGGACGAGGCCGCCCAGCGCGGCGGTGATGCCGCCGATGAGGTAGACGGTGAAAAGCACCCGGCTTGTGGAGATACCCACTTTCTTGGCGGATTCTTCATTTCCACCCACGGCGTAGACGTGCGAACCAAACTTGGTGCGGCTCAGCACGAACTCACACAGCAGTGCAGCCAGGAGGAAGATAATCACCGGCACCGGGACAGGACCAATGAACCCGGAGCCGAGCCACTCAGCCGGGCCACTCAGCCCGGAGACAACCTGCCCGTCCGTGATAACCAGAGCCGCCGTGCGGGCAATGGCCATCGTCGCCAAGGTTGCCAGAAATGGCAGGATAGCTCCCCACACCACCAACGCTGCGCTGAGGAAGCCGACCAACAGGCCCACTCCGAGCCCGGCTATCAGCGGCAACCAGAAGGCACCTCCGCTGGCCGGGGCCAGTAGCGCGAAGGTCATGCCGGCCAAACCCACTACGGATCCCACAGAGAGGTCGATTCCTGCGGTGATCATGATGAAGGTCATCCCCAGCGCAATCAATCCGATGATGGATGATTGCCGCACGACGTTGACCAGGTTGTTCAGCGTGAGGAAGTTCGGGGCGGCAGCAGCCAAGAAGACGATGATGAGGACGAAGAAAATGAGGATTCCGTAATCCCCGATGAGGCGCTTGGTTTTGGTGGCAGCGGATTCCTCATTGAGCTCAGCCGGTCCCAGCTTTGTCTTCAGATTTTCCATTGTGAGGCTCACGAGTCGCTCCCGTTCGTCGTACCGCGTCCGGCCAGCGCGTCAACGACACTCATCGACGAGGTGCTTCCGATTTTGCGGCGCTCGTCCGGAATGCCGCTCCCATTGTCGACATAGTCGTCCAGAGTGCCGTGTGAGATGAGGTGCGCCACTTCGGCTTCAGTGACGTCTCCTACGTGGAAGCGCCCCACCACCTGGCCTTGGCGCATGACCGCGAAGCGGTCGGCCACTGCAAATGCTTCATCCAGGCGGTGAGTGATGATGATGACAGCGATGCCCAAATCCTTGAGCCGCTGCGTCACCTCGATGAGCTTGTCCACCTTGGCCACTGACAGGTTCGCGGTGGGCTCGTCCATGATGATTAGGCGTGCATCAAAGGCCAGTGCCCGCCCAATGGCAACGGCTTGCCGTTGTCCACCCGACAAGCGCTTGACCTTGAGCCGGGGGTTGATAGGGATGTCCAGCCGCTCCAGCACCCGCCTGGTTTCGGCTTCCATTTTTTTCCGGTCGATGATCTTCAGCAGCGGACCCAGAATGTTCTTCTGCGGCTCCCGCCCCAAGAAAATGTTGGTACGGACATCCAGGTTGTCAGCCAGGGCAAAGTCCTGGTACACCATCTCGACCCCTTGGTCGCGGGAGGCCGACGGAGTGGGAAACTCCGTCCTCTTTCCGTCCAACTCGATGGAACCCCGATCGGGTTGGTACACGCCCGTGAGTACCTTCATGAGCGTTGACTTGCCGGCGGCATTGTCGCCAAGCAACGCGAAGGTTTCGCCGGGCTGGACATCGATGCTGACGCCGCGCAAAGCGGACACCGCCCCGAATGTCTTATGTATGTCCTTTAGGGCGACCAGTGGAGGGGTCGCCGGTGGTGCGTCGGTCATCTCATCCTCGTTCGATAGGGCTATGCAATGAACCGGTGAAACGTTAGGCGGCGGTCGATCAAATTTTTGTTTGATCCTGCAGTTTCAGGGGTAATCCGGGGAAGCCCTATATCTGCGTGACCCCCACCACACTGTTTCACTTACTTGAACTTTGACGGATTCGAGAATGCGGGATGTGTGCCAATTTGAAACAGGGGAAGGAATGCCGAACAGACCATGTGGATCGTTTCAATTAATAGCGGATTTAGGGGCTCGTGCTGGCCCGAGATTGGCCGGACGCCGGCTTATCTCCCTATAAGAAGGCTGCAGCCGTCCTGTGAAAGAGGCGACGCTCACCCCTCGAGACAACCCACATGATGTCCCCTCGGGAGCTTTGTCCTCTACGTATCCGTCGAGCAGTACCCGCCCGGCTTTTGCAAACGGACCAAGGTCCCCTGTCTCTGTTTGCAAATGCCAACCGACGCCGTCCAGCCAGTCAGCCGTCATGTCCTGGGCCTATGAGCTGCGACGACACCGGCTTTCCGCCCAGCTCATCTGGGTTGGTTCTGTGTGATCAGCGAAAAGAGCCTGACCTGGGTCGCAGATGCTGTTGCGAAACATCGGGGCCCAGTTCAGGCGGCATCTTTGGCCCCTCTAGGTATGGTCCACTTCTATCGCAACCCCGGCCCGGGCCGATTTCTCTGCGGCGTCGGCCAGGATCAGCGCTGCGCGGCCGTCCTCAAAGCCCGGGTTCCGCGAAGGAAGTCCCCGCACTGCGCGCAGGAATTCGGCCACTTCAAGACGGTAGGCCTCCGCATAGCGCTCCAGGAAGAAGTTCTGGTAGGGACCGATCGCTTCGACTGCCCTGGCACTCCAGTGCCGGACGAGCGTGTCATTCTTGTTGCCCACTTGCAGCAGTCCCGTTGAGCCAAATGCCTCAATTCGCTGGTCGTAGCCATAGGCTGCATGACGAGAATTCACAATCGTCACTAGCTCGTCCTTGGACCCGCGCAGAGTAACCACTGCCGAGTCGAAGTCTCCGGCGTGGCGGGCGTTCTCGCTGAAAACGTTCGCGCCCTGCGCTGATACCTCCACGATGTCCGGTATGAAGTACCGCGCCATATCCAGATCGTGGATGGTCATGTCCCGGAAGATCCCACCCGAGTCTGCAAGATACGATGCCGGCGGCTCCCCAGGGTCGCGACTGGTGATCACCATCTGCTCCAACCTGCCAATCTCGCCAGCTGCTACACGACGCTTTAGCTCCACAAAATGCCTGTCGAAGCGCTTGTTGAAGCCCAACGCGATGGGAACGTCCGACGCCGCCGCTTTCGCACGGAGCGCATTCACACGCGCGATATCCAGATCGATTGGCTTCTCGCACAACACGGGAACACCTGCATCAATGGCTCTCTCCACCAGGTCCACGTGGGTTGCAGTTGGTGAGGCGACAATGACGGCATCGACTTCTCCTGAGGCGAACACTTCCTCGGGGTCGTCGCTCACACGGCCGCCAAACTCGGCGGCTGTCCGTTTGGCACTTTCGATAATGGGGTCACATACCCAGGCAAGCGTGGCTTCGTCCAAGGTAGCCAAACTCATGGCATGCACCTGACCGATCCGTCCGGTACCGAACAGGCCAATCCTGATCTGTTTCGTCATTGCAATCTCCCAGATGTAGATATGTCGCTGAGGGGAAATGGGGAACTGTCAGTCGACCTTCTGCCGCCCCAGCCGTGCATACACCTCAGGGCGCTTGGCACGCAGGACGAGGGCGTAAGCAATGCCGCCTAAAAACAATGCGAAAGTGAACGTCATGAAGATGACCGTCAAGACAGTGGATCCGCCGATGAGCTCAGGGTAGTTGGTGATTGCCAGGTAAGTGATGAGTCCGAGGAATCCGGCGCTAATGAGCGGTGCGACTATTGTCTTCCAGACCGACTCCGGCGCAAAGCTACGACGGCGCAGGAAGTAAACGAGAACCGCGCAGCTCGTGATGAACATCAGGAGCAAGACTGCGAAACTGCCGCTGCCGCTGGCGATTGGATAAAGGTTGTCCGGGGATACTGCCAGGATCGTGAAGATCACGGTCGCCACGCCCCAGACCAGACCCACAGCCAGCCCCGACACGTACGGGGACTTATGGCGGGGGTGTACCCGCCCAAGGATTGACGGCAGCACCCCATCGGCCGCGAGGGAGAAGCTGTACCGGGCCGCGATATTTTGCACAGAGAGCATCGACGCCAGAATCGAGGTGATCAAAAGGATCGTGCCCACATCTGCGAAGATTTTTCCGAGCAGCGCTGTGGCGGCGTCATTGAACAAGTTGACGGTGTTGTCTTGGGCGGCAGTCTGGGCGTTGTCAGCTCCCAGGAACGCGATATAGGCCCAAGCCGCAATGGCATAGAACAGGCCGATACCGGCCACGGCAAGGTAGGTTGCCCTCGGGATCGTCCGCTCGGGGTTCTTGACCTCGTCGCGGTAGATCACTGTGGCCTCAAATCCGAAGAAGTTTCCAACAGCGAAGAGCAAAGCCAGTCCCAGTCCGGCGTCTGCCAGCCCCGGCATGGCAAAGCCGATGCTGTGCTCCATATTGCCGCCGCTCGAGGCGAAGGAGGCGATGTCGAAGATGACAACTACCGTGGACTCAAGGAGCATCACGATCGTCAAGACCCTCGCCGAAAGATCGATCCGATGGTAGGCGAGAAACGTCGTCACCGCGATAATTCCGAGTGCATACCAATACCACGGGATGTCCGGGCCGATTAGGGTGTTGACGACGAAAGCCTGCAGCGTTACCGCGAACAGCGGCGGCGCGAAGAAGCCGATGAACATGTAGCCAAAGAGCGCAAGGAAGGCCCCTCCCAGACCGGCGGGCTTACCGAAGCCCGCCGTGACGAAGGAGTAGAAACCACCGGGGTTCTTGACGCTCTGGCTCATCTTCACGAATCCAACGGAGAAGATGAGCAGCATTACAGTCAGCAAAATGTAAATGCCGGGCGCGGTGTGGCCGCTGAACATCAGCAGCACAGGGATGAAACCTGCGACCGTTGTCAAGGGCGAGGAGAACGCGAGCACGCTCATCACGAGCTCGCCCACGCCCATATTTCCGCTGAGCTTATGTTCCTGCGTATGGGCCGGCGTCTTCGTCGTACCTCTTGGTGTGCTTGACATGTAAAATCCTCGTCACGAAATAATTTTGAGTGCTAAATCACACTATCGACGGGGATCGTGAGAGCACTGTACCAGCTTGGGACACGGGATCCCATGGGGGTATTCCGGCCCGTTTCTAGAACCCGGAATACACCCCATGGAATGGCTTCATCAGGGCGCTTCAGACGCCAAGGCAGGAGTAGCCGGACCAAGCTTCTTCAGGTCCACCACGTCCTGGAGCGGCTCACGGGCCTTCCACAGCCTGAGATTCCGGGCAAAGCAATCCACTACTCTTCCCCGCCAGCCGATCAAGTCGCCGGAGGCATGCGGGGAGACCAGGATGTCCCGACGACTCCATAGCGGATTCCCGATATCCAAGGGCTCATGTTCAAACACATCCAGTGCCGCCCCGCCCAGATGTCCGGCGTCAAGGGAGTCAAGAAGGTCCTGCTCCACCACCACCGCCCCGCGGCCTACGTTGACCAGACGCGCCCCGGGCCGCATTGTGCGGAGCCGCGACGAGTTGAACAGCCCGCGGGTTTCTGATGTAAGCGGCAGGGTCAGCACCACGTCATCGGCTTGGCCAAGAAGCTGGTCAAGCTCATCAAAGCCGGAGATTGAACCCAGCTGGGGATCGTTCCTGGCAGACCGGCCCACAACGTTGACGTCCATTCCTGCAGCGCGCAGGAGGAGGACGGTTTCGCGGCCCACCGGACCCGGCCCCACTACCAGGACTTTCCGTCCCAGCAGCGGCTCGGTTTCTCGGTGCTGCCAGATGCGCGCCTGTTGCAGCTCTATGGTGCGGCGCAGGTCTTTGGTGAACATCAGCAGGACGCCCAGTACCCACTCTGCGATCGGCCGCTCGCACACGCCGCGGGAGTTGCTCACAACGATGTCGCTGTTGACGATTTCATCGGTCATCAGGCTGTCAACGCCGATGCTTGAGGTGTGTATCCAGCGCAGCTCTCCCGGCCCCACCTCACGCAGGAGCTTGGTCCTGAAGTCGTTCAGGAACAGGATCTCCGCACCGGGCTGGGCAGCCCGGAACTCGTCCGCGGTGCGCACCACCACGACATCTGCCTCGGCTTCCAACCGTTCAACAGGAGGGCGCGGGCGGCCCTCCTGGACAATCACCATCACTTTTGGTCTTGACACACTTACCCCTTCCCGGGGCTGCCCCTCAGGAGCAGCCTCCGCTTGTTCTTGTGTTTGGAGTTTGCTGTCGTTTACCAGCCGCCCTGCCAACCGCTCATCAGACCGTACGGCAAGCGTTGTGGCTCCTCGTCCGGCAGGCCCTTGAGGAAGTCGAAGTCGCAGCCTTCATCGGCCTGGTTTACGTGATCGATGAAAAGCCGTCCGTAGCCGCGCCGGTATTTCGGTTCCGGGAGCTTCAGTTCCGCCAGTCTGCTCTCGATCTCCTCGGCTGGGATGTCCAAATCCAGGCGCTGGTTCTCGACGTCCAGCACAATGGGATCTCCGTCCCGGACAATCGCCAGCGGCCCACCCACGGCAGCCTCTGGAGAAACGTGCAGCACTGTGGTGCCAAAGGCGGTGCCGCTCATGCGGGCATCCGAAATCCGGACGATGTCACGGATCCCCTGACGCAGGAGCTTCTCGGGAATGGGGAGCATGCCCCATTCGGGCATGCCGGGAGCTCCAACCGGTCCACTGTTGCGCAGAACCAGCACAGAGTCTTCGGTGATGTCCAGATCGGGGTCGTCAATCCTGCGTCCCAGGTCGTAAATGTCCTCGAAGACCACTGCTGAGCCTTTGTGCTGCAGCAGATCCTTGGACGCAGCACTCCGTTTGATGACCGCTCCGTTGGGTGCGAGGGAGCCACGGACGACGGCAATGCCTCCGGAAGCATCGAAAGGGGCCTCGAGAGTACTGACCACGACGCCGTCAGGTTCGGGGGCCGAACGGTAGCCATTCTCAAGGGACTCCCCAGTGACCGTGATGGCGTCCCTGTTCAGCAGCGGCGCCAGTTCCTTTAGTACGGCGGAGATGCCGCCGACCTGGAACAGTTGCTGCACCAAGTACTCGCCGGAGGGACGGACGTTGACAATGCGGGGGGTCCGTTGGGAGATCTCGTGGAAGCGGTCCAACGGCAGTTCATAACCAACCCGCCGGGCCAGTGCCAGAAGGTGCACCACGGCGTTGGTGGAACCACCCACAGCCATCAGGAGGGTGATTGCATTATCGAAGGCCTCTTTTGTCAGTATTTCGCTGGGCTTTGGCCCCTGCGACAGTGCCATCTCCACTGCCCGGCGGCCGGTGGCTTCCGCCGCTTGAGCGCGACGCGCATCTACCGCAGGGATCGACGCAGTGCCCGGCAGACACATGCCGAGTGCTTCGACGAGGGACGTCATGGTGGAGGCCGTGCCCATCTCGCTGCAGTGTCCTGCAGAAGGTTTCGCAGCCGATTCAAGCTCGTCGAAGTCCGCCTCGGTGATCTTCCCTGCGCGGAGCTCATCTGCGTACTTCCAGGTGTCTGTGCCGACCCCGAGCTGCTTCCCCCGGAAGTGTGCGGGCTCTTGGGGGCCGCCTGTCAGCATGATGGTTGGTACATCTGCACTGGCGGCCCCCATGAGCTGGGCTGGGACTGTTTTGTCACAGCCGCCGAGCAGCACGATGGCGTCCAGCGGGTAGGCGCGGATGGACTCTTCAACGTCCATGGCCATCAGGTTGCGGAACTGCATGGCCGACGGCTTCATCAGACTTTCACCCAGGGAGATGGTGGGGAATTCCAGCGGAAGACCGCCGGCCATGAGAACGCCGCGCTTCACGGCGTCCGCCAACAGCTTGAAATGGATGTTGCAGTTGACCAGCTCCGACCAGGAGTTTGCGATTCCAATCACCGGCTTGTCCTTGAGAGCAAAGCGCGAGAAGCCCTCGGCCTGGATCGCTGTGCGGTGAACGAATCCGGTGAGGTCGTGCGGTGCGAACCATCGCGCACTTCGGAGGTCCTTGTAGTTCGACTCTTCCATGTCCTTTAAACTCCTTGGGCTTGTTCGGTCTTGGCGGGTAAATTGGGGCGTTCCTACGCAGCGGTTGTGCCGCCGTCGAACGCCATGCTGGTTCCGGTAGCAAAAGTCCCTTCGACAGCCAGGAAATAGATAGCCGCTGCCACCTCGTCCGGATCCGCGAGCCGGTTCAGGGGCACGGTGCTTTCCTTCAATCTCCGGGCTTCCGTTGGATCCGGCGCCGCCGCCAGGCCTGCCCGCACCATGGGCGTATCAATCGGCCCGGGGCAGACTGCGTTCACTCGGACAAGGGGTGCCAGTTCCAAGGCCAAAGCCTTGGTGAGTCCTACAACGCCGGCTTTGGCCGCGCAGTAATGGACAAGCCCGGGTGCACCCATGGCGGCGAGGTCGGAAGCGACGTTCACGATCGAGCCTCCCCCGGACCGCCGCATATGGAGCCCGGCCTCACGGGAAACGTAGAAAGTCCCGGACAGGTTTGTCTCCAGCACGTCGTGCCAGCGGTCCTCGTTGAGGTCTTCCAAGGCCACATGCCCGGCCACACCAGCAGCGTTGACCGCTACGTCCAGGCCCCCCAGCGTATGGATCGCACCTCGGACGGCGTTCTTGACTGCGGCGGCATCGGAGACGTCGGCAACCACTGTGTGCGCGCCGGCGCCGATCTCGTCTGCGACGCGCTGCAGACCGGCCGACCGCCGGCCCAGCAGTGCCACCCGGGCGCCTCGTTTGGCGAAAAGCTTTGCGGTCGCTTCCCCGACGCCGGATGCCGCACCCGTGATGAGCACGCGCAGGGGTTCCGTTCGAAGCTGTTGATTTCGGTCCATCATCATCGACGGAACTCCTTCTGTAGGCACAGGTGGCTGGCATGTTCCACTAAAGCAGTGCATCCCCGCCGCCAGCTGTCTCACATTGAGACACATCGCACACTGCCTGCGTTCTTAGGCTGGTCAGCAGATGCCGCCTTCATTCCGTGGCACAGCACCGCTGAGAGCGGCACAGACTAAGGAGTCCTTTTGGAACAGCAGAACCGCATTGGGGTTGGCTTGATTTCGGTCGGATGGATGGGCAGGTTGCATTCGCGCGCGTACCTGGCCACCAAGCAGTTCTTTCCGGAACTGCCTCGGCATCCTGAGTTGGTGATCGCCGCGGACCCGGACGACGCCGGTCGCCACCATGCCGAGGACGCACTCGGTTATAAGGAAACGGCCACGGATTACCGCAAGGTGCTGGAGAACCCGGACGTGGACGTTGTGTCCATTTGCTCCCCCAACTTCCTTCATCACGAAATAGCACTTGCCACCATCGAAGCCGGCAAGCACTTCTGGATTGAGAAGCCCATGGGCCGCAGCGCGCAGGAGTCCCGCGAAATAGCCCAGGGCGCAGAGGCCGCAGGACTCATCACATCTGTGGGATTCAACTACCGGCACGCACCCGCTGTGGCGGAAGCCAGGCGGCTCATCCGGTCCGGAGCCCTGGGCCGAATCACCAACGTGCAGATCCGCCTCCTCACCGGATACGCCTCGGATCCAAGCCAGGTGTTTACGTGGCGCTATGAGCAGGCCCGCGCAGGCTCCGGAGTCCTGGGCGACGTCCTAAGCCACGGCTTCGACCTCGCACAGTTCCTGGTGGGCCGCATCACCTCGCTGAATGCCGTGACGGAGACCTTCATCAAGGACCGGCCGCTGCCTGCCGGCAACTCCTCGAATTCCTTCGACATGGGCCAGGCCTCGGACGTCACCCGGGAGGTGGAAAACGAGGATTACACCGCCATGCTGGCCCGCTTCGAAGGCGGCGCGATCGGCATGTTCGAGTCCACGCGCGTGGCCATCGGACCCCATGCCGAATACATCATCGAGGTCTACGGCACTGAAGGCTCCCTGCGTTGGAACTTTGAGCGCATGAATCAGCTTGAACTCGCCACAGACCGCAGCGGCTACCGCACCATCATGACACCGCCGTCCTTCGGCGAATTTGGCCGCTTCCAGCCCGGTCCCGGGCCCGGGATTGGATTCAACGACCTCAAGACCATCGAGGCCGCGCTGTTCCTGCGTTCAGTTGCGGAAGGAAAGCAGCTTGGTCCGTCCGCCGCGGACGGCTGGTCAGCCTCCGAACTCGTGGATGCATCGCTGCGCAGCGCCGGTTCCGGCGACTGGGTTGAGATCCCGGAAGTTTCCGGGAACACGACCTACCAGGCCTAAGCCCACACCGCACTCCACTCGCAACAAGAGGAGGCCGGATCTGGATGATCCGGCCTCCTCTAGCGTTTTAGTGCTTGCATAAAAGGTTGCTACTTGGCGAAGCGGAACAACTTCTTGTTCGCGAACTCCAGCATGCCCACCTTGCCCAGTTCGCGGCCGTAGCCGGACTTCTTGACGCCACCAAAGGGAACATCGGCTCCGCTGAGGTCGTATGCGCCGATGAAGACCATTCCGACGTCGAGCTGGTTGCCGACGCGCTCAGCGCGCTCAAGATCGTCGCAGATCACCACGGAACCGAGGCCGTACGGCGAGGAGTTGGCGAGCTTGATCGCTTCCTCGTCGCTGCCGACCTTGTAGAGCTGGGCCACCGGGCCGAAGAGCTCTTGGCTGTAGACGTCCATGGACGGCGTGATGTTGGTGATCACCGTTGGGGTGAAGACGTTGCCCTGGGGCTGGTTGTTGCCCACCAGGATTTCGGCGCCCTGGTCGACGGCTCCCTGCACCTGCTCTGTGAGGAACTTAGTAGCCGAATCTGAAGAGAGCGGGCCGAAATCGCCGTTTTCGTAGGATTGCCCGGCAATGGCTGCTTTGAACTTCTCTGAGAATTCATCGAAGTACTTGTCCAGCACCACGATCCTCTTGGAGCCATTGCAGGACTGGCCGGTGTTGCCCATACGGCCCATGACGGCCTTTTTAACGGCCTGGTCAACGTCATCGGTGTCCAGCACAATGAACACGTCAGCGCCGCCGAGCTCCAGCACGCACTTCTTCAGGGCACGCCCGGCCTGCTCAGCCACGATCGCACCTACCTGCTCCGAACCTGTGAGTGATACCCCCTGGAGGCGGTCGTCGGCGATGATGTCCGAGATCTGCTGATGCGTGGCAAAAAGATTGACGTAGGCACCCTCCGGGAAACCGGCGTCGCGGAAGAGTTCCTCAAGGGCCAGGGCCGACTCGGGGCACTGGCTCGCATGGCGGACGATCACGGTGTTGCCCAGGATGATGTTGGGAATCGCGAAGCGTGCCACCTGGTAGTAGGGGTAGTTCCACGGCATGATGCCGAGGACCACGCCCAGGCCTTGGTACCGGAAGAAGGTCCGCAAGCCGTCGGCTACCTCAAGTTCTTCATCGGCGAGCCATTGATCCGCGTGCTCGGCAAATGCTGCCGCGATGGCGCCGGAAAACTCTGCTTCCCCCACTGCCTGTGGAAGGGGCTTGCCCATCTCCCGGTTGATGATGGCCGCGAGCTTGTCCTTGCGTTCCACAAACAGGTCGGCCAGTCGCCTGGCCAAGGCTGCCCGCTCGGCCACGGAGGTGGTGCGTGACCACTCCTGATAGGTTTTTTGCGCTGCGCTGAGGCCTGCCTCCACCTCTGCGTCGGTAGCCGCAGGGTATTGCGCGTGGGTGGTTCCTGTGGCGGGATCTACAACAGCGAATGCACTCATGGTGGATGCTCCTTTGTCAGAAAATTGAAAGAACGGGGTTGCCCCGTAGAACGTCGGGCGGGACCGCTCCAGAGCGGTCCCGCCCGGTGCGTTTAGCGCGCGTTAGGTGCGACGGTGGCTGCGTAGAAGCGCTGGCGGGCACGGCCTTCCAGGTGCTTCGCAGTCCCTTCCTGGCTGCCCGGGCGCTCCGAGGTCATGGGAACTCCGACATCCCAGAAAGCACCGTTGCCGGACAGGTAGCGCGCACGCTCGACACGGGCCACAATGACTGCAGGCCCGTCCACTTCTTTGGCCTCGGTGAGCGCCGCCTCGAATTCCTCGATGGTGGTCGTGGACCAGGCTGCACAGCCCATGCTGGCAGCATTGGCCGCAATGTCGAAGTCCAGAATTGCTCCGTCGAGGCGACCGGACTCCTTGCTGCGTTCCCGGTACTGGGTACCAAACTCGCGGCCCCCGCCCTTCGCCACCTGGAGCGGCCAGATGCACTGGTGCCCGCGGTTGTCGACCACGATAGTGATGATCTTCTTGTGTTCCTGTACTGCAGTGACCAGTTCAGTGGGCTGCATGAAGTAGGTGCCATCACCGATCAGCACGTACACCTCGCCCGGTGCGTCCCCGCGGGCGATCCGGTAACCCAGTCCGGCCGGGATTTCATGGCCCATGCAGGAGTTGGCGTACTCGAAGTGGATCTCGGTGCCGTTGGACGGATCCCAGGCCTTGTGGATTCCTTCAACCGCACCGCCAGAGCCCAGGACCAGGGCGTCCTGGCTGGTGGCCGTCCGGTTGAGCACGTCGATCACCTGGGCCTGGCTCATGTTCTCACCGGGGAATGCCTGAAGGTCGTGCCGGCGTACCTCGAAGGTGGCCTTCCGGGCGTCCGCGATGTCGCTGCGGAAGTCCTGGGACGTGCCGTAGTCAACAGCTGCGAGGCGTTCCCGCAACGCAGCAAGGGACAGTTTGGCATCGCCAATGACGGGGAATGAGCCCATCTTGTGGGCGTCGAATGAGCCAACGTTGAGGTTCACGAACTTCACATTGGGGTTCTGGAACAGTGAGTGTGATGCAGTGATGAAGTCCTGGAGGCGTGAGCCTACAGTGATGACAACATCCGCGCCGTCGGCGATTTCGTTTGCCCCCACCGTGCCGGTCACGCCGAGGGCGCCCAGATTGAGTTCACTGATGGGGCCGCTTCCCTTGCCGGAGTACGTCTCGGCCACCGGAATGCCGAACTCGGCGCTGAAGCGTGCCAGCTCCTCCTGTGCCTTCGAGTAACGGACGCCACCACCTGCGATCAGAAGGGGGCGCTCGGCGTTCGCAATGATTTCGGCAGCATCGCGATACTCGTCCTCCACAGCCGGACGACGACGGATGTGCCACACACGCGGTGTGAAGAAGGATTCCGGGAAGTCGAATTCCGCGCCCTGGATGTCCTGGGGCAGGCAAACTACTACGGCGCCGGTTTCGACGGGATCGGTGAGGACCCGCATCGCTTCAGGGAGTGTGGACAGCAGCTGGGCCGGGTGGGTGATCCGGTCGAAGTAGCGGCTGACCGGGCGGAAACAGTCGTTGGCGGATACATCCCGTTCTACCGGGTGCTCGATCTGCTGCAGCACGGGATCACCGAAACGGTTGTTGATGATATCCGCGGGGAACAGAAGCACCGGAAGGCGGTTGGTAGTTGCCGTGGCGGCACCTGAGATCATGTTCGTCGCTCCCGGGCCGGCGGAGGCGGTGCAGGCGAGGGTTGCGGCGCGGTTTGAGGCCTTCGCGAAGCCAATGGCCGCGTGCACCATCGATTGCTCGTTCTTGCCCTGGTAGTGGGGGAAGTCCACGCCATATTCGTCGATTCCCTGCGCCAGGCCGACGGAGTTGCCGTGTCCGAAGATGCCGTACATTCCGGCAATCAGGCGCCTCCTTTCACCGTCCAGTTCGCTGTACTGGACCTGAAGGTATTCAACGATTGCTTGTGCGACAGTGCGGCGGCGGACGTTCTTGATGTCGACCTCGGTGCCGATATCAGCAGCGGCTGTGCTGGTCATGCGATCTCCTAAATTCGTAGGTGCGTCGGCATTTGCAAACCGATTCGCCAGAACATCAGGTTTTCATCCTGGGGAGGCAATGTTGTGTCCCAGTTTGATACGCAGCTTGCCCACGGGACACAAAACAGCAGCCGACGACGGCACGTCAGTACCGCCGTCGGCTGCTGCAGTTGTTTACGTCCGTCCCTCTAGTCGAAACGGTAGGGCTCCTGTGGCCCCACCGAAGGCAGCGGCCGTGGCCGCTCGCAGGTGCTTTCAATCTCGATGTGACGGCCCTGCTCCGAGGATGCTTCAAAGGCCAGAAGGACTTCCAGCACGTGGTAGGCGAAGTCGCCACCGGTGCGCGGCTCCACGCCCTTGCGGATGGCATAGCCGAACTCGGCCAGGCCGATGCCCCGGTAGGCATCGTCACGGTGAGTGATTGACGTTTCCCGCCAGTCGCCACCGCCTGGAGGAGTCATGTCCAACGCCAGGTCGCCGGGCTCGCCACGGCGCAGAACAGGTGCCCCGGAGAAGTGGTCCGGGTTTGGCGCCGCCAGCGAGCCACCCGTTCCGTAGATCTCCAAATGCGGCAGGTTGTGGTTCCAAATGTCCCAGCTGACGATCACGGTTGCGGCCGCACCGGACTCGAAATCAATGGCGCCTGTGACGTGCGTCGGGGTCTTGATCTGAATGACTTCGCCCTCTTTGCCGGGACGGGGCCGGGTCTCCGACGAACGCGGTGTTGTTGCAGAAACCCGCTTGACCGGGCCGAAGAAGTTTACAAGATTGGTGATCAAGTACGGCCCGATGTCCAGCATGGGGCCGGCTCCCGGGCTGTAGAAGGGGTCGACGTTCGGGTGCCAGTGCTCATAGCCGCGGCACGCGAAGGACGCGAAGGCGGCCACGGGTTCACCGATCCAACCGTCATCGATGAGCTTGCGGCTGGTCTGCATGCCGGAACCGAGGAAGGTGGTGGGCGCGGAGCCCACTTTCACCCCGGCTTCGCGGGCTGCGTCCAGGATCTGGCGTGCTTCCTCCAGGGAGGTGGCAAACGGCTTTTCCGAAAGGACGTGCTTACCTGCGGCGATGGCTTGGAGGGTCACCGGCGCGTGGAGCTTCGGCGGGGTGAGGTTGAGGACCAGCTCTACCTCGTCGTCGGCCAGCAGTTCGTCCGGCGAGAGGGCCTTGGGAACCGAATAAGCTGCTGCCCGGGCTTTCACGGCCTCCGCGTTAACGTCTGCCAGTGCCACAACCTCGACATCCGGGTGGACGTCGATCTTGTCCAGGTATTGGTTGAGAACGTTTCCGACGCCGATGATGCCGACTCGAATGGGTTCCATGTGAATCTCCGTCATTAGTTGGTGAAACCTCCCGGGGCGAGGAACATACCCCGCCCCGGAATCAGTTGCTATGGCTGATACTTCTAGCTGGGCAGACGCTCTAGGCGGGTCTTTGCCGTGGCCGCTTCGTCGACGGCGTCGTCGGTGATGACGACGCCATATTCGGCAACCGCCGCTTCAAGGGAAACCCGCGACTCGCGGTAGTCATCGAGGACCGCCAGTACGTCACGTTCCAGCGGGTCGCCGTATCCGCCACCACCCGGGGTGATGGACACTACCTTCTCGCCGGACTGCAAGTCGTAGCGGCCCACCACGGGAATTTCACGGCGTTCACCGGTCTTGAGATCTTCCACCCAGGTCGACGGCACGGTCCCGTCGTGTCCGCCGCGGACGCCCTTCGGCGGGTTGAGCTTACCCTCGATGCCGTATGTGAGGGTGACGCTTTCCCCCCGGGGTTCCATGGTGACGCGGGTTGCGAGTCCGCCGCGCTGCCGACCTGCTCCGCCGGAGTCGGCTACCAAAGTGCGTTCGTGGACCAGGATCGGATAACGCTGCTCATCCACCTCCACGCTGTCGTGGTAGAGAAGAGCACCGCAGACTGGCCGCTGGTACGTCGGCCAACCGTCGACGTAGGGGGTGGCGGGGCCACCGACGCCGCCCACCAGAATCTGGTTGACGTAGGCATTGCCGTTGCGTTCGTCGATGCCCGAAATGACCGACTTGGCGGGTGCCTGCCCGGCTGCCCCCTCAGCGGTGCCGTAGCCGTCGTCGATTTGGGAGAACGCGGCCTGGACGATGTTGACCACGCGGTCGGCGAGGTTGGTGGTTCCCGACGAGCAGGAGTAGGGGTGCTTCGGGACACCGACTGCGCAGCCGTCACGGAGCAGCACCTCCACCCTGCGGAAGGTTCCGGCGTTGCTCGGCAGGTTCTCCGGGATACCGGAGAGGATACCTGCCAGTGCTGCACCCGTTGCCGTTGCCCTGGTGAGGTTCAGGCCGTTGGGGAGGTTGTCCGGGTTGTCTCGAAGGTCAATGGTGATCTTGCCCTGCTTGGGCTTGACCTCGATGGTGGCCTGCAGGTGCACACCGTCCGGGCCGGTGCCGGGGAAGGGATCGTGGACCGAGGTGCCGTGGAGGACGTACTCGGGCAGCGTTTCGATGGCACTGGCGGTGAGGCGTTCCGAGTAGTCGAACCAGGCGTCAACGAAGTCCACCAGGTCATCGACGCCGAATTTTTCGGCGAGCTCGTGGATGCGGCGCTCGGCGATGCGCGATGCGCCCACCGATGCGAGGTAGTCGCCGTACCACTGGTCAGGAACGCGGATGCGGGAGCGGCACATGCGGATGATGTCGTCGATGTCCGTGTAATCGCGCTGGATCCTCACGCAGGGGAAGATCAGGGCGCCTTCCTCGTAGACGTCACGGGCGGTGGCGAAGAACGTGGTGGGCAGCGAGTTACCGCAGTCGGCCTGGTGGGCCTTGGTCACGGCGGTGAAGAGGTGGCGTCCCTGGATGAAGATGGGCACCAGGATGACGTGGTCGGCGGCGTGGGAGTTGCCCATGTAGGGGTCGTTGTGGAGGAACGCGTCACCCTCACGTATGTCATCATGGAGTTCCACCATGTCCTCGCCGAGAGGGCCGGCGCCGAAGACGTGCACGGGGACGCCTTCCGCTGCTGCGAGGAGCTGGTTGTCTGCGGTCAGCACGGCGCAGGAGAAGTCGCGGGCCGTGTTAATGACGGACGAACGTGCCGAGCGGAGCAGGCCGCTGGTCATCTCGCGGACGATGCCGTCGAATGCATTGGCAAGTACCGAAAGCTTTACAGGATCAAATTCGCGCGTCACGGTTATGCCTCCTTACGGGTGAGGTAGATGTTGGATCGTTCGTCGAGCGTGGCGTTCCACTCCGGCGGAACGACGATTGTGGTGGTGGGCTGGTCAATGACTGCAGGCCCCACGATCTTGTCCCTCGGTGCCAAGGTGACGCCGCGGTACCGCTGGGTGCTGAAGGCCTCGCCCCCAAAGACGATGTCATCGGTACGGTGGACCTCGCTGGTGCCGGTGGTGCCGGCCTCGTCCTTCGTGTGCTCGGGCCGCGGGATCTCCACACGGACGCCCCAGGTGATGATCTCGACGCGGCTGTCCGGATCGTGTGTGCCGTTGCGGCGGTCGTGTTCTTCGTGGAAGGCCCGCTCAATGATTCCAGCGGCATCGCCGGAGGTGTCGGGGGCGGCATCCAGGTACACACGCAGATCCCAGGCCTGGCCCGGGTAGCGGGCGTCGACGAAGTAGGTGACGTTGGCTGCCTCGCCCACCCCATCGAAGCGCTTCACGAAGAACTCGGCCTTGGCCGTCAGGTCCTCCACAGCGCGGGAGGCCGAACCGGCGTCGAAACTGCGGGTGTCGTTGTGCAGCGGCGAGAGGAACTCCGTGGCGATGGGTGCACGGTGGGCGCCGTAGGCCGCCAGCACACCTGCGGTGGCCGGAATGAGGATAGTCTCAGCTTCGAGGAGGACACCAATCGCGGCGGCAACCATGGCCCCGGCGCCACCGCCGGCAACGATGAGCGCACCCCGGGGGTCTACACCCTGTTCCAAGGCAGCCTGCCGGATAGCCGTGGCCATGTGGTTGGCAGAGACGTCCAGAATGGCCTGTGCGGCCTGCAGGGTGTCCATCTTCAACGGTCCGGCGATGCGGGTATCGATGGCCCGCACGGCGGCCTCGCGGTCCAAGGTGAACCCGCCTTCGAAGCCCTCGGTATCGAGGTAACCGAGTGCCACACATGCATCCGTAACCGTTGGCTCTTCGCCGCCGCGGCCGTAGGCTGCCGGGCCGGGGGTGCTGCGCGCGCTCTGCGGACCCACGCGGAGCAAGCCGCCGCCGTCGATCCACGCGATGCTGCCGCCACCGGCACCGATGCTGGAGACGGCAACGGAGGACAGACCGGTGAGGTGTCCTACGAAGGGCTCACCCAGCCAGGCCTCCCTCGTGTGGCGGACCACGCCTTTTTCAACCAAGGACACGTCGAAGGTCGTGCCACCCATGTCGCAAACAACCACAGTGTCGCGGTCCGGAGCCGCTGCCGCGCCGACCAGCGGCGCCATGGACGGGCCGGAGTTCAGCAGCAGAACGGGACGGTCCAGGACATCGGCGACGTCGAGAACAGCACCTTCCGAGGTCACCACCAGAAGGTCACCGGCGAAGCCGTACTTCTGGAGGTCCGAGCGTAGCTTGCCCAGGTGGTCGGCCATCAAGGGCTTCAGGGAGGCGTCGATCGAGGCTGCAGAGGAACGGCGGTATTCGCGGATGGTGGGGTTGGCCTCGTTGGAGAGCGTGAAGGGAACATCAGGGAGGATTTCCTTTATCAGCTCGGCAACCCGCTTCTCGTGGGTGTCGTTGATGATCGACCAGAGGAAGGATACGGCAACAGCTTCAATCCCCTGTTCCTTGAAGGAACCCAGTACTTCCCGGACCTGCCCTTCGTCCAGCGGCACCAGGACATCGCCTTCGGCGGAGATGCGTTCGGTGATCTCGAAGGTCAGCTGGCGGGGAACGTAGGGCGGCGGGTAGGCGGCCTTGGAGTCGAAAGCATCCCGGCGGCCGCCTTCGCGGAGCAGCAGAGTATCCGCGAACCCGTCCGTGGTCAGCAGTGCGGTCTTGGCAACCTTGCCGGTCAGCACTGCGTTGGTGGCGTGGGTGGTGCCGTAGACGATGACGTCGGCGTTGCGGAGCACCTCGTCGCCGCTCCAGCCGACCGACTCCGCCGCACGGCGGACAGAAGCTTCGAAGCCGGTGAACACGCGGTCGTAGGTGGTCAGTGCCTTACCGACCGCCATGTCGCCGCTGTTGGAATCGACCACGACGTCGGTGAACGTACCGCCGGTGTCGACGGCGATACGGTACCTGGCCTCGCCTGGTTGTGTTTGTACTTCACTCATGGGTCTTCATTACTTTCGTAGAGCTTGCAGGGAATTAGAGTTGGGGCTTGCCGACGGTGTTGCGAAGCAGTCCGACCTTTTCGATCTCGATCTCCACGGTGTCTCCGGGCTCAAGCCAGACAGGCGGGTTCCGCTTGGCACCGATACCTTGCGGGGTACCTGTGGCGATGACGTCACCCGGTTCCAGGGTGAGGAAGCTCGAGACGTAGGAGACGATGCGGGCGATGGGGAAGATCTGGTATCGCGTGTTGGAGCGCTGGACCTCATTGCCGTTCACGCGGGTTGCCAGTTCCAGGTTTTGCGGATCGCCCACTTCATCCAGGGTCACCAGTGCAGGGCCCCAGGGGGTTGAGCCGTCGACGGCCTTGCCAGCAAGCCATTGGGTGCCGCGGTATTGGAGGTCGCGTGCCGTGATGTCGTTCAGCGGAGCGAGGCCGCCGACGTACGCCAGCGCGTCCTCTTCTGATACTTCGCTGGCACGTCGTCCGATGACCACTGCCAGTTCACCCTCGAAGTCAAGGTTCTCGCTGACTTGTGCACCACCGATCTCGTCTTCAGGACCAACCATGGTGGAGGCGAACTTGGCGAAAACGTCCGGGTACTCGGGGAAGGCTCGTCCGGTTTCTGCTACGTGATCTTTGTAGTTCAGTCCAACGCAAAGGACCTTGGAGGGATCAGTCACGGGTGTGGTGAGGCGGATCTCGGCCCGTGCACCAACGCGGGCCACGGGGTCCTGACTTGCCAACGTGTTGACCTCGGCAGAAATGGCCTCAAGCCGGTCACCATACAGCTCGAGGAACTCACGGACGACGGTGGTGGCTCCATGAACGGCTTGCTTGGAACCCTGCAAGAGCAGCTCCAGGTCGTAGACGGTATCTTCGATCAGGACACCGCCACGAACGCCGGATTCGTGCTCGTAGGAAACGATCTTCATGGTTATTTGCCGCCTTCCGTTGCGGGAGTCTTTGCGGCAATTGCCAGCACGGCATCTGCCAGACGGTCAGCGATGTCGCTTACCACCTTCTCGTCCATGGGTGTGGACAGGGACAGCAGGTTGGCTGGGGAACCGAGCAGCCCCCGTTCGTAGGTGGCCCACCACAGCTGGTGCTGGGTCTGTTCGTCCACTTTCTCTGCGCCAGCCGGGACCGCGCGGAGCAGTGAGCCACGGCCGCGGATTTCCCAGCCTGCCTCAGCGACCCGGGAGTTCACTGTGTCCCGTGCGGAATCGCCCAGATGGTTCAGCCGCTTAACTTCCTCTTGAGTGTAGAGACGCAAGGCCACGGCCCCTGCGGCCATGCTGACCGGGTTGCCGGAGAATGTGCCGCCATGCGGCAGGCTGCCCGGCCGGGTCGGGTCCACCTCGGCCATGAGTTCGGCCTTGCCGCAGAGGGCTCCAACGGGGAAGCCGCCGCCGATGAGCTTGCCGGTTGTCAGCAAGTCGGGGGAGACGCCGTATTCGCCGCTGAAACCGTTGAATCCGAGCCGCAGGCTGATGACCTCATCGATGATCAGGACGATGCCGTACTGGGTCGCAAGCTCCCTGGCCGTCTGGACGAACTCTTTAGAGATCGTGAGCAGGCCGGCGCGGTTGGGCAGCAGGTCGAGGATGATTGCCGCGTACTGATCAGGGGCGGCCTCAATCGTCTGGCGCAGGAATTCGACGTCGTTGAGCGGCACTGCGGTGACGTCGTCGATCACGCCGCGGGTCACCCCACGCTGGTAGGAGGGTCCGCCGGGCACCAGGGCTACCTCGGACGTTCCGTGGTAACCGCCCTTGGTGACGACGACGCGTTCACGGCCGGTACTCGCCCGGGCGACGCGGATTGCGGACATGACGGCTTCTGTGCCGGAATTCGCGAAGCGAACCTGGTCGAGGTCGGGCAGGCGGGATAGCAGGAGGTCGGCAAGTTCCCATTCGTAGAGGTTTGGGATGCCCCAGCTGGCTCCAGCGGTGAGGGCTTTGGTTGCGGCCTCCGTGATTTCCGGGTGGGCGTTGCCGTGGATCAAGGACGTGAAGTTGTTGTTCGCGTCGATCAGTTCGCGGCCGCGGTCATCCCATACACGGTAGCCTTCGCCTTTGATGGCATATGGGCTCGGGGCTCCGGTGTAATAGGTTGATCGGCCGTAGCCGCCCGGCAGCAGCGGAAAACCGCGCGGCCCACGACGCACGTGCGGATCTTCCGTGGGATTGAGCTCCGCGACGTTGTCCAAGTTTGTTGTTCCCAATTTCGAGTCTCCAGTCTTTTCAGTTCACGAGGTCGATGAGCGGTTGCCCGGTCAGTGCCAGGCGGACCCGTTCCACGGCTCCGTCCTGCAGTGCGCCCGTTGAGCGGTTGGAGCGCCAGGCGATGTGGGGAGTCAGGATGGTGTTGGGCGCTGAGCGGAGCGGGTGTCCATCACGCAGCGGCTCCTCGGCGAAGGTGTCGATGCCGGCGCCGGCGATGTGTCCGGAGGTCAGTGCTTCGGCAAGAGCTGCTTCATCGATGAGGCCGCCCCGGGACACGTTGACGACCACCGCGCCCTTGCGCATCCGTGCCAGGACATCCCCGGAAAGGAGGTTTCCCGTGTCTGCGGTCAGTGGCAGGTGCAGCGAGACGACGTCGGAGTTCTCCAGGATGTCTTCCAGGGCAGCCAATTCCACAAAGCTGTCTGTGACAAAGGGGTCATAAGCCCGGACGCGGGCTCCGACAGCCGAGTACATTCGGGCCACATGCTGGCCGATGCGTCCCATTCCGAGCACGCCGACCTCAAGCTCGGAGAGTACCGGTGTATCGTAGCCGATGGTTCCGGCCCAGCCCAGGTCGCGGATCGAGGCATTACCGGCCGGCAGGCGACGGGCCAGAGCCAGGCCCATGGCAAATGCGTGAGAGGCGACTTCCTCGGATGCTGTTCCTGGAACAATTGATACCGGGATGCCGGCTTCCGTGGCTGCGGCAACGTCGATGTTGTCGTAACCGATTCCGTACCTGATGACCGCACGGCATTTGGACATGATCGGAAAATCGTCGGCAGTGAGTTTGGCGTAGGGCGTGATCATCACAATGTCGGCCTCAGGAAGCCCGTCGCGGAAGGCATCGGTGTCTGCCGCAGGGTTGAGTGTGTAACCGAACTCTTCCGCGAGTGCGTGTTCGCGGTCCAGATTCGGGAAATGGTGGGGAGCCACAAGAATGGTTCCCTGGGCATCGAGGGTCATAGTCTGTCGTCCTGTTCGTGTCGTACCGTCGTTCGCTGCCGAACACTCCATGGGACGGGGTGCCGGTGTCGGGTGATTTCAAGTACAACGCGATATCGAAGCCTCTATCCGTGCCAGATCGAGACACAAGAGTGGGACACCTGTCCCACGGGACAGGGTTGCCGGGCAGCACGCAGGAGCCGGTCATCCTTTGATGGCCGGCTCCTGCGTGCTGCCCGGTGGAATCAGAGGTCGATGCCCCGACTGCGGAAGTAGTCCATGCGCCTATACAGGGTGGAGCGGCCGATCTGCAGAGTTTCCGCTGCGAGGCTGCGGTTGCCTTTCGCCTCCTGAAGCGCGGTGCGCAACTCGCTGAGCTCGGCGTCTTCCAACCGCGAAAGCCGGCCCTTGGTCAAGACCCGGTGGAAGCCCTGTGACAGGTCGTCCCCCGTCACTTCGGCACCTTCTGCCCGCTCCACGGCGTTGGAGACGACGGACCGGAGCTGGTCTATGTTTCGCGGCCAGTCGGCGTGTGTGAGCGTCGAGACGAGCCTGCGGGAAAGCCTGCGCTCCCCCAGTTCCTCCGCAATGGCAGTGGCGAGTTGCGGGATGTCTTCCCGTCTGTTCCGCAGCGGGGCCACTGGGATCTCAAGGACGTCAAAAGACTCGGAAAGCAGCAGGGTGGCTTCTGTGGGCCGAGCAATGGTGAAGATCAGTTTGGTGGCCGAATTGCCCCGCAGGTTGCGGGCGATCTCGCTGGCTTCGTTCTGGGAAAGCTCATCGGCGTGCTCAACAATCAGCGTCGCAGGCAGTTCCGTAGCCACCCGGTGGAGCACGTCCCTGAATTGGTGGTTCCTGAGGGTGCCACTGCGTGCATCAACTGTCATTTGGCCACCGCGCAACGATGCGATGGCGCTCGCCAAGCGGCGTTTCCCGCTGCCAAGTTCACCGATCATTACCACGGACCTGCCCTCGTCCACCGCCTTGCGGGCCAGGTTCAGGGTGCGCTTGAATTCGGTGCTGGTGCCATCCAAGTGCTTCATCAGCCGCTCAACTGTTCCTTGCGGGGAAGACTCCAACTGCAGAGGTATGGCTGCAGCAGCGACAGCCCGATCCTTGGTCGGAGCATGGGGCCGGACCACAACAATCGCCCCGACACTCGCAGGCGACAGGGTTACAGGGGAAACTTCCAGAGTGGACAGTCCAGGCCCCCGCAGCATGACCTCGCAGTTCATGCTGCGGCCGGAAGACATCACCGCCGTGGCGTAGCCGGATATGATCGAGAAGTCGCTGTCTTCCAAAGAAGCCGTTGCAGAGGTGTTCAGGAGGGAGTTCTTCCCATCAACTGCTATCACCGCGTGGTTGCCCCTTCGGCGCGAGATTCTCAAGTACTCATTCAGAAGCGCCCGCTCCTTGGAAGAGGTCCGCACCTCGATATCGCGTTCGATCCGCGAGGCCACGCCCTCAAGCATCAGCAGCGTCGAGGAGGGTTCCAAGGTGGATACGCGGTTGGCTGGGAGCGTCAGACCAATGACTGCCCGCACACGGTTGTGGAACGGGTCCCGAACCAGGGAAGCAAAGCACCAGTTCCCCCGCATATCTTCGCGGAAATGTTCCTCCGGGGCCAGCCAGACGCCGCGGCCTTCCTCCAGCGCTAAGCCCTCACCGTTGCTGCCGCAGCTTTCTTCCAGTAGCGAATATCCGGCCGGGAAGCCGTCGTCGCGAAGGAAATTGGCCTTGACGAGTACGCCGTTCGGTGCCGTCAGATTGACATATCCGCCCAGGTCGGCGGCCACTTCGTCCAGCTTCTGCAGATGCGGGCCGGCCGCATGGATTGTATATTCGTCGACCCGGCCTTCGCCAAAAAAGCCTCGATCGACTATGGCATCGACCCCGGCGGCCCTGCTGCGGTACCACGAGCGCGCCACGATCGGCCGGATTCCATGGAGATCCGCATGAGGTTGCATGAGGAAGAGTTCACGAATTCGATCTGTTTCGCGCAATGACTTCTGCGGCCAAGGGGATAGCAGTTCAGCGGAGGCCATGGATTAACGGTCTTTCTGGAGAAAGTGAGAGGGTCTAGGAGGCAGCGGCAGTACCGCGGCCGTGTGATGCGCGTCGCCGTGCGAGCCACCCCGGGATCCGAGGGCGGAAGGCCTGCTGGGCCTGCCAAGCTTCGTCTTGGGACGCGTTATCTTCCAAGGCTCTGGCGCTGATGTGCGCGGCAATCATGCCCGAAAGGCCGCTTCCAAAGTTGTTGCTTTGCTGGCTTGCCCCCCGGCTTGTGTTTTCGGTGACCATGTTCCGCTCTTCCTGCTCAGAACCGCATCTATACAACGCCCAAGGCGGTTGTTTCTTCGTGCCACTCCAAGAGTACCTAACGAATGATCGTTAGCCAAGAGTTTTTTTGACCCGTTGTTTGCTTGTTAGGGTCGAGCTATGAGTGGTACATCGTATGTGGCTGCACGCGACGCTTTCGCAGATCGCTTGGAGGAGTGGGGCTGGGCCGGGCAGTCGGCTTCGCGTCGGCGCATCCTCGAGGCTTTCCTTGAGCTAGCCATAGCGAACGGGTTCAACTCAGTCTCGATGCGGACCATCGCGAATGCCGTCAACATCAAGCCCCCAAGCCTTTACTCACACTTTCCGAATGGCCGGGATGAGATTGTCGCAGAGTCGCTCAAGTGGCACTTCCACCGGTTCGGCGTCGCACTGTTAGAAGCGGTTGGCCAAGCCGCATCCGCTGAGGACTTCTGGGATGCCATGGTCAGGCTCCATTTCACTCGTCAGGTGCGACTTCCGGAGAGCAATCTGTGGGATCTGCTGGTTGCCACGGACAGAGCGGCACGCATACTTCCGGACGAACTCCGCACCCAGGTCGATGACTGGGTGCGGATGCACCAGAACATGTATGTGGCCGCAGCCATGGATATGGGGTATCCGGAGGCGGAAGAGCGAGTCAAAGTTGTCGTGACGTTGCTTGAAGGTGCGACCCGGTGGGCATCACCCGACTGCGACGATGAAGAGTTGGAGAAGCTGACCGACCGGGCGGTCCTGCTTTCGCACGCTGTTCTCAGGCTGGATCTCCATGCTGCAGCGCAACCGCTATAAACGGGACGGTTCGACTATTGACGGGCGTGGCTTCGAACGGACTCTAGCCGCTCCCGAAAGAGTGGCCCTTTACTGCATCTCAAGGTGTAGCCAGGAGGCTCGCAGGTGCGGCAGGCAAGAAACGAAACGTACCGCGATGCTGCTCTCGGCAGCTGTCAGAGCGATCCGCGACTCCAATATGTAACCAGGACCTGCAGGACGTCGCATTCGGTTTGCAAGTGAAAACCTTTACCGATCCACTTTCACGAGGTCGTAACCGTCGTGCTCATGAAAGAGTCGCCGCTCTCCGAGGCTGTCCAGAAGCCACACGAAATCACCGTCGGGAGTACACTCATCAACGGTTCCCACTTGCACGAACCTCCCCGCGAAACTTACTTCCACTACGTCGCGTCGAGCTACGTTGTCCCAACGTGTCCCTAAAATTCTCGTCATAGATGCTGCACCATTTCTTTGTCGAATTGCTTGATGGTATTAAGCCTTAGTGTCCAAATAACTTGCGCATTAGTGGATGTCTGGAGATGCTTAAAGCATCAGCTTTGGGTTTACCAAGAGACCGTGTCAGTTTGGGACACCCTGGCGCGACCCAGAGTTTGAACGGCCCATTAAAGCTCCTGGACTTGGAGTACGCTCAAACCGTAGTCTTCTCAGCGCTTCCTAAAACGAGGACGCCCCTAGCCTGGAACTCGAAGTCCCGGCCCCCGACCTGAGCTAGAACTCGCCAATGGCCTCCTGGGCGGCGAGGGTCTGGGTGCCTGGGCTCAGATCCCCAAAGTCACGGCCGAGGCCACCCTCGGACGATACCTGTCCTGCCGGCCATCCGGGCAGAGCAGTTTTCAGCGAGCTTGCCGAACCGTCCCGTGGGGTTGCACGGACGGGCTGTTGGCTGGTCCGTCGTTTAAATGATGCTGCCCTCGATTACAGGGCTTCGGCGTGCGTGATACGGAGCGAACCCCACGGCAGCGGGATATGGAACCCGGACCAGTCGGGGCTCGGGATGGTTGCGGGACCCATAAGGAACGTCTGCTTGATGCGGGCTACTTCCTGGCCGGCACTGCACTGAGGTCTCTGGTGAGGGAAGCGATGGCATCAACGCCGCCTTCGTGCAGAGCCGACACAAGCTCCGAGCCGACAATGACGTCATCAGTGTAGGCGGCGATTTCGGCAACCTGCTCTGCGTTGGAGACACCGAGGCCAACACACACCCGTTCGGCGCCGGCAGCCCTGGCAGCGGCCACGACGTTCGTGGCGGGCGAGCTCACCGATGCCCGGGAACCGGTGACACCCATGATGGAGGCGGCGTACACGAAACCACAGCTCGCCTCCACGGAGCGTCGCATGCGCCCCGGGGTCGAAGAGGGCGCCATCAGGAAGACGCGATCGAGGCCGTACTCCTCGGAGGCCTCCATCCACTCGGCTGCCTCGTCTGGAATCAAATCAGGGGTAACAAGTCCTGCTCCGCCAGCCTCCGTCAGGCGCCGCGAGAACTCGTCCACACCCATGCAAACCACTAGGTTCCAGTAGGTCATGACCAGGACAGCAGCGTCCGTTTCGCTGTGATCCCCGCAACCACGTCGAAGACCTGGCGGACGGAGAACCCCTTGGCCAGGGCCTCGGCAGTGGCCGCCTGGATGACCTGCCCATCCATGACTGGGTCGGAGTAGGGAATCCCGATTTCGATAAAGTCGGCACCGTTGCGTGCCAGGGCGATGCCTGCCGCAATGGTCTCCTCCACACTGGGGTAACCCAGGGCAGCCCGGCCTTCCGCTCGGGCCTTGTCGATGGCACACGCTGATTTGCTGGTCGACTGCGCGGTGCTCACAGCTGTTCGCCTTCCTTGCCGATGGCTGCCTCCGGCGAGTTCTTGTCCTGAAGGTCGAACCATTCTGCGGCGGTCGCCACGTCCTTGTCGCCCCGGCCGGACAGGCTCACAAACACGACCTTGTCTGCTGCCCCGGCGGCGCCGACCTCGGCAGCCAGCCGCTGTCCGACTTTGATGGCCCCGGCCAGGGCATGGGAAGACTCGATTTCGGGAATAGTGCCCTCGGTGCGGCACAGAAGGCGGAAGGCTTCCATGGGCTTCGCTGTCCGTAATCGGCTCGTAGCCGACACGCCCGATGTCAGCCAGATAACAATGCTCGGTCCGACGCTCGGATAGTCCAGGCCGGCCGAGACGGAATGTGATTCGATGGTCTGCCCGTCGTCGTCCTGCATGAGGTAGGAGCGGGCGCCGTGCAGCACGCCGGGACGACCAAGCGTGATGACGGCGGCGTGGCGGCCGGTTTCCACGCCGTCGCCGCCGGCCTCGAAGCCGTAGATCTTGACGGACAGATCATCCAGGAAACCGTGGAAAAGGCCGATGGCGTTGGGCCCGCCACCAACACACGCGCAGGCGGCGTCTGGCAGGCGGCCGGTCTGCTCCAGTATCTGGGCCCGGGCCTCCTCGCCGATGACCTCGTGAATGTAGCGGACCATCACCGGGAACGGGTGCGCCCCGGCGGCTGTACCCAAGAGATAGTGAGTGTTCCCGACATGGGCCACTCAGTCCCGGAGAGCTTCGTTGATGGCGTCTTTCAGCGTCTGGGATCCATTGGTGACCGGCACGACCGTGGCACCGAGGAGCTCCATCCGGGCCACATTCAGCGCCTGCCGCCGGCAGTCCTCCGCCCCCATGTAGACGACGCACTCCAGCCCAAGCAGTGCCGCAGCGGTGGCGCTGGCCACGCCGTGCTGGCGCGGCTACCTTGGCTGCTGGCAGTGGTCGCGCGGTGGTGCGCTTCATTTCGATTGCCATCAATTCCTGTGAACAAAAACCCCGTCCGACTTGAGAAATGCTTGGTTTTGGGATTGGTTATTCACAATCCACAGCACTCCCCCGCTCTCCGAGACTTCTTCCACTCGACCTTGGGCAACGATCATTGCATTCCTCAAAATGTTTACTCGTTCACCGTCTTGCAGTTCTCGCCAGTCGGAAAGCGCAGCATGCTTTCTCTGTCTCTTGTGAGCTTCTCGAGCCTTCATTGCTTTCACCCTAATCTGTAAAAAAGGAACTGTTTGTGCGCAGCAGCTTGGGCGCCGATTGAGGTCGCCAATGACCTAGACGCTGAGAGCGGCTAGTCGGACCTGCCCAGCCGGTAAGAACCTGTGGCGGAACGTACCGTCACTGCCACGCGGGCCTGTTCACAGACCCTGAGCGCCAAACTCAATAGTGGGTGGATCCCGTGACCCCCGCGCAAGCATTACTTTGTATCCGCGTCCTCGCCGCACCGTGTCAGGCCACTGCCGCCATGGTGTCCGGCCAAATGCCATCGAGGGTATGGCCGACAACTGAAACCATTGATTCGTTGGAAGCAGGCAACCGCGGCCCCATGGGCTCACTCAACTCCGAGCGCTGCTTGCGCTGGACCGACTCGTCGTCGAAGGCCCCCTGCGGGTTGCATTGCTCATTCGCGCGTAGCCCCCACTCGAGGTGCCGACCGTGCGCAAGCTTCCGGTTCATCATTCTGATCAACTCACCAAACTTTGAGATCTAAAGGGTCTCCTCCAGCATGAGATCGGGGGCAAGGAACAAAACGTGTCACTTTGAGACAGCTGGCGACGCCAATTCCCCGCCATGGCGAGGGGTCTTTAGGTAGCAACAAAATCCATCAGAGCAAATGCAGCATGTACCTGCGGCCAATGGCCAGGTGGCCGGGGCGCTTAGGTTTTCAAACATTTCTCGCCCTGTTTCCGTAGCGGTCGACGCGACGCTACCCACCCAGATGCCTTCAGACGGTGTGAGGACGTCTTCGATCCTCTCGACCGGAAGAACACTGGGCTGGACGCTCTGTCCGCGGTGAACGCGTCGACACCACAGACAACACCTTGCCGAAACACCGGCGTCCGGGCGGTATCAAAAGAGGGACATAAACCCCTCCATCCCGGCTTTCCAAAGGGCAAGCCGCCTCGGCGACTTCGCTGTCGTGAATGAAGACAGGCCCGCTCCGTTATGAGCATCCTAGGCTTCGTCGTAGGCATTAGGCCATGTGTCCCAGGAGTGGGGCTGCTCCTTCAGCCGGTCCCTCGAGCGGCCCCCGGGATCCCAAAATACCGCGCACGCCACGGCCAGTACTTCCGCGCTGCAAGGGTTGCCAGAGATGCAGAGACCGTACTCTCACATCCGGCTAATTCGGAAAAGACTCTTGACCGGTCTCTAGGCACAGGGCATGATCTACAGGCATTCGCATTTTACGAAGGGTGTTCGCATATGTCAAATAGCTCTAGGACCTCAAGCACAGTTGCAATGGCCCTCCGGGTGCTCAAGCTGCTGAGTGAGAATCCTGATGGTATTGGGGTAAGCGACGTTGCCCGAAGGATGGGAATTGGGCGCAGCACAGCACACATGCTCCTAGCCACCCTTGTCGAACAGGAATTCGCCCTGCAGAACGAGGAGAGCCAGTATGTTCTGGGCATTACAGCTTTTGAGGTCGGAGCAGCTGTACCGGACGCGGCCCGCTTCGGGGGTGAGCTGCTTGGGCCGATGCGCGAGCTTGCAGATCTTTCCGGCGAGGCCGTATCACTGGCAATCCCGTGGCATCGCGACGCGGTTATTGTCCAGCGCTTTGAGACCAATCACGTCCTAAGGGTGGACATTGGGGTTGGGACTCGGATGCCACTCATCAGTTGCGCGTCCGGAAAAATCATATTGGCTTCCCTGTCGGATGCAGAGATCGACAATCTCTACCCGGAGGACGACCTGCCCCCCGTGACGGAACACAGCATCCGTTCCAAAGACCTCCTTAAATCCGTGATCCTCCCAACTGTGAGGAGGCAACGATATGCGGTGACCGAAGGCGAATACGCAGTAGGGATTGATGGTGTGGCTGCCGGAGTCGCCGATTCCACGGGTTCTGTGGTGGCGGCACTGAGCGTGGCGGGACCAAGCAGCCGATTCTCAACAGACAAATGGGTGAGCGGCCTGCTCCAGGCCGCAGACGACATGACTGCACTTCTTGCAGCCCGCCGCCGCAACTCAGCAGTGAACACACGTTTCTAACGAGAACGATGAAGGAACAAAACTTATGGAATATATCGCTGGGATCGACGTCGGAGGCACATTTACCGATGTGGTCCTCCACGATGCAGAAACGGGAAGACTACGGATCGCCAAAGTCTTCTCCACACCCGGGGACCAGGCAGAGGGGCTCGTGTCTGGACTCAACCAACTGGAAGTACCGCTCGAACGTCTAGGTGCAGTTGTCCACGGAACGACTGTTGCCACCAATGCTGTCCTGGAGCGCAAGGGTGACCGCTGTGCCCTTGTAACGACCCGCGGATTCCGGGACGTGCTTGAGCTTCGCCGCCGCGACCGGCCCACGACCTATGGTCTGACTACTGGTTACACCCCAATCGTGCCTCGAAGCCTGTCCTTCGAGATCGATGAACGCATCGATTCGAAAGGCCGTGTTCACGCTCCTCTTAACGAGGATGAAGTACATGCCCTGGCAAGACGGCTGCGAACGGCGAACATCGAAAGCGTCGCCATATGTCTGCTCAACAGCTACGTCAATCCCGCTCATGAACAACGAATTGTCGAACTCCTGACGAAACTACTCCCGGACGTGGCCGTTAGTGCGTCCTATGAGCTTTGCCCCGAGGCCGGCGAATTCGAACGGGCCAACACCACGGCTGTCAACGCTTATGTAAGCGCCACGATGAGCCGATACCTGGACAGCGTTCAGAAACGTTTGAACTCCCAGGGCTTCAGGCACGAAGTTCAGGTCATGCAGTCCAACGGCGGGCTGACTCCCGCCAGCCGAGCTGGGCATTTGGGCGCACGGACCCTGTTGTCCGGACCTGCCGCGGGCACCGTCGCCGCGGCCGCATTCGGGGCCGCATCGGGCCTTGCCAACGTCATTTCCTGCGATATGGGCGGCACCAGCTTTGACGTGGCGCTCATCCCTGATGGCAGCCCAGCCATCACTTCCGAGAAGAATATCGACTACGGAATGCCGATCAAACTGCCGATGATCGACATCACTACCATTGCCGCGGGCGGAGGATCAATCGCTTCAGTCGACCGCGGAGGCATACTGCAAGTCGGCCCTGAGAGTGCAGGATCTGACCCCGGACCTGCCTGCTACGGCCGTGGAGGTATTCGGCCCACCGTGACAGATGCCAACGTCGTCCTCGGCAGAATCGCCCCTAAGCAGCAGTTGGGGACACAAGAAGGTTTCAAGATTGACCTCAACGCCGCACAAGATGCCATCCGCAATGAAGTCGCCGAACCTCTCGGACTCACTGTTGACGAAGCCGCGCTGGCGATCATCCGCATCGCCAATGAAAAGATGGCCGCTGCTATCCGAAGCGTCAGCGTTGACAAGGGCTATGACCCGCGCAACTTCGCCTTCGTCGGTTTCGGCGGCGCCGGCCCAATGCACATTGTCGAACTTGCCCGGACTGTCGGTGCCACCACAGTGCTGATCCCTCCCCACCCAGGCGCCCTGAGCGCCTACGGCTGCTTGATCGCGGATGCAAAGTACGACTACGTAACCGCAGTCAATGCCACCGTTGAAGGCAGCAGCTTTGCCGACACAGTGCAGCACATTCTCGCCGAACACCGCGTCACCGGTGACGTACTGCTGACCAACGACGGCTTCGACAACACCGTCATAACAGTCGAACACTTCGCTGAAATGAGTTTCAGCAAGCAGAGGTACACACTGCGGATTCCCCTCGGGGACGTAGAGACCAACTGGACAGCCAAGTGCCTCATCCAGGCGTTCCTCGATCAGCATGCCACTACATATGGGGGCAGGCACCCATCACGGGATATCAAACTGATAAACCTCCGTACCGTCGCCACCGGAAAACGGTCACTGCAAATGGGGTCAGCTCTACCCGCAAGTACCGGTCACGCGCTGGCAAAACGAACCATAACGTTCGACGGCATGACAGTAATGGTCGACGTGCTCTCCCGGGACACATTGACCGTGGGCCAGACACTGGAAGGACCTCTGGTGATTGAACAAACAGATACAACCATCATCCTGCCGCCAGGCACAACGTCGGTGGTCCAGAACGATAGTTCTCTTCTCGTGGAGGTGGCCCGATGAGGCCCGAAGTAGATGCCCTGTCTTTGGCCGTGATCCGCGGCCGACTCGAGCAAATCGCAGACGAAATGGACACTGTCTTTGAACGCATGGCGTTCTCCCCGGTCATCTCAGACGCATGGGACCGCGCCGACGGAATCTATTCCGCGGTTGACGGATCGATGATCGTGCAAGGCGTCCGCGGTCTGCCCATCTTCGTCGGCACCATGCAATACACGGTTGCCAGCGTCTTATCCGCAATCGAGGATCCGAAGCCTGGCGACATGTACTTGGTGAATGATCCTTTCGCCGGCGGTACTCACATCATGGACACCAAGATGGTGCGGCCGTTCTATTACCGCGGCAAATTATTTGCGATGCTGGCAAACACAGGCCACTGGACAGACCTCGGCGGACGCGTCCCCGGAGGCTTCGCAGCAGAAGCGAGCGACTGCTACCAGGAGGGCCTGCGCATCCCGCCTGTGCGTCTCTTCACTGACGAGGCATTGAATTCGGATATCCTCGCAATCCTGCAGACTAATTCCCGGCTGCCGGACGATGTCCTGGGCGACGTCCAGGCACAGGCGACGGCGTTGCGAGCCGGGGATGCACGATTGACCGAGCTCCTTGATGAATACGGTGCCGACCTTGTCTCCGCGGTGATCGATACACTGCGCGAACGTTCTTCGATTCAGATGCGTAGCTATATCAAGGACATCCCTGATGGCACGTACCAGTTCACTGAGGACATGGACAACGACGGCATCGTCGATAAGGCCCTAAGCATCGCAGTTGAGCTCACCGTCTCCGGCGAGGAAATGACAGTCGACTTCAGCAAATCCTCACCCCCTTGCGAGGGGCCGATGAACTCCGTTTACGCGGCCACCGTCTCCAGCGCCATTGTCGCGATCAAACACGTCTTCCCCGATGTGCCCATCAACTCAGGGATCTTTGAACCCCTTACTTTCGTAATCCCCGAAAGTGTCTTCCTGAACGCCAAGGTGCCCCGGCCTGTGGCCGGATGCGCAGCGGAAACAAGCCAGCGGATCATCACGGCGGTCATGGGCGCGTTGGCCGGGGCCCTTCCGGACCGAGTGCCCGCGGGCTCCTCGGCTACCTCCAACAACCTGTCCATCGGCGGCGTTGACGAGGAAGGCGACCCGTTTGTCATGTACGTCTTCCTAGGCGGCGGCTACGGGGGCCACAAAGCTGGAGATGGGCTCTCAAACGGCTGCTCGCTCATGAGCATTGGCCTGATCCAGTCAGTCGAAACACTGGAACAGCGCTATCCCATTCTCGTCCGCCAGTACTCGCTCCGCGAGGACTCATTCGGTGAAGGCGAATTCCGAGGCGGACTCGGTGTGCATTTCGAGTTCGAGTACACCGGTGATCGAGGACGCGCGAGCCTGCTCGGAGACCAATCGAAAACCGCTCCAGTTGGTCGCGCCGGTGGAGGTCCCGGGGCGGCATCGGCGCCCTGGTTCCGCCTCCGGGGCGAGAAAGTCATCCTTCCCATGATCAGCAAGGGAGAGAACATCCCACTCACGCGGGGTGACCTCATCTGCATGCTCACTCCTGGAGGAGGTGGCTACGGCCACCCTTCAGCCCGGTCCGACAAGGCCCTAAGGGCCGATGTCGAGTCAGGCTACGTCCGGGCAGCGCCCTCCGCCCTGTGACACGCAACCATCGCAAAGCATCAGCTTCGGCACCACCACCTGGAGGCATCATGGAAAACACCGGACAAGCAGCGCACGAACAGACAAAATCCCTGCGGCGGGCCATCATGGGAAGCCTTGTTGGCACGTCTCTGGAATGGTACGACTTCTTCCTCTATGGGACGGCAGCCGCCCTCGTCTTCGGCGAGGTATTCTTCCCGTCATATGACCCTCTAACGGGAACGCTCTTATCATTCATTACATTCGCTGTGGGCTTTGCTGCCCGCCCCGTTGGCGCAGTGATAGCTGGCCACTTCGGCGACAAGATCGGACGCAAAAAGGTTTTGCTGGCCACCATCATGGTGATGGGATTGTCAACTATCGGTATCGGACTCCTCCCAAGCTACGCGACCGCAGGAGTGCTCGCTCCGATTCTGCTGGTCACGGTCAGGCTCATTCAGGGCCTTGCACTTGGCGGTGAATGGGCTGGCGGCGCGCTAATGATCGCCGAACGTGCACCCCAGGAACGGCGAGGCTTCCTAACAAGCTTCGTTCAGGTCGGTGCATCCATCGGCAACCTTCTTAGCACCGGAATCCTGCTGCTGATGTCCACGGCCCTTCAACATGACGATTTCGTTGCTTGGGGGTGGCGCGTACCGTTCCTGCTGTCGGCAGTAGTAGTTGTCGTGGGCATCTACATTCGTCTGAAAGTCACCGAGACACCCGCCTTTGACGCCCTGAAGCAAAGTGGCAGCGTCAGCAAATCCCCCGTGCTTGAGCTGTTGCGGCGGCAGCCCCTCGACGTCCTTCGCGTGATTGGGATTCGGGCCGGAGCGGACATTATGTTCTACCTGCTCATTACCTTTCTCCTGACCTACATTTCGAAGACCCTGGGCCTGCCCACTACGGTTGGCCTCACCGCAGCAATGCTTGGAGCGGGAATGCAGCTCCTGACGTATCCGGCTTTCGCCGCACTCAGCGATCGCTTCGGTCGGAAACCGCTGACCATCTTCGGCGCGGTAGGGGCGATCATCTGGATGGTCGTCGCCTTCTTCCCGCTGGTCGACACCAAATCTGTCGGGTTGATCATCCTTGCCGTGCTGGTCGGTCTCGTCTTCCACTCTGCGATGTACGGCGTCCAGGCAGTGTGGATCTGCGAGCTATTTGACGCCAAGCACCGGTACAGCGGCGCTTCACTCGGATACCAGCTAGCCGGCATCGTTGGCGGCAGCCTGGCGCCTACCATCGCGATCGGTCTTCTGCAGATCTTCGGTTCCACAACTGCCATCACCGTCTACGTCTGCCTCGCTCTGGCCATTGTCGCTGTGACGGCTGCCTTCACCCGGGAAACCCGGGGCGTGAGGATGAACGACCACGAAGAACAGCAAACTGCGGACACATCTGTTCACGCATAGCGTCCGGCCGCCGGCCCCACCAAATGAACTAGGAAGAATTATGACCAGCACAAGCACGCTGAAGGCACTCGAGGCTGAGTGGTTGGAGACGTATCACCGGCGAAATGCCCGATCGAAGGCGGCGAACGAGTCCGCACAAAATTTCATTGCCAAAGGTCAGCGAACACGGTTCAACTCGGGAATGCCATATCCCGTCTACATCCAGCAGGGATCGGGTTCCCATTTCACTGACGTGGATGGCAATGACATCCTGGACTGCAACGCTGGGTGGAACGCAAGCTTTATTGGACGGTCCCACCCAGTCGTGGCCGCCGCAGTCCACGACGCTATGAACCAACTGGGGGCGCCTGGAGGCGCGATGCACCCCTCCCCCATTCGGGACGAATTCGCGCAACAGTTGTGCGAACGCATCCCGGGTGCGGAACGGGTCGTGTTCGCTCCCTCCGGGTCGGAAGCCAATACGTACGCGCTGCGCCTGGCCCGGTCCTTTACAGGACAGCAGACCGTCATCAGGGTAGCTGGCGGCTTCCACGGCCAACACGACGCCCTCCTCGGCGAACAATCGTCAAAAGCGGGTATCTCCCCAACTGCGCATAATAACGTCATCACCGTGCCGTTCAATGATCTCGCAGCCGTTAACGAGGCCTTGGATCTCCATCCGGGGTCAGTCGCGGCAGTGATCGCTGAGCCCATGATGACGATCCCCGGTGCTGTGCATCAAAGAAATGGGTTCCTTGAAGGCCTCCGCTCTGCCACACAGCGCCATGGGACGCTCTTCATCCTTGACGAGGTCATAACTGGTTGTCGATTCGCTGTCGGCGGCGCAAGTGAGTACTACGGCTTTGAAGCGCCGGACCTGATTGTCATGGGCAAAATGCTTGGCGGCGGCCTGCCTGTCGCCGTAGTGACCGGGCGGCCCGACATTCTTGAGCAACCAATCAGCGCATCAAACACGCATGCTCAAAATCCTGTTGCCCTTGCCGCGGCCGTAGCTACGATGCGACTAACAACCAGGGAGGTATTCACAGAAGCGGCGTCTAAGGGCGAAAAGCTACGAGAGGTCCTACGCGGCCTCTCGGCAAGGCTTGCAACCCCGCTGGCAGTCACTGGTGACGGCCCGTGCGTGGGACTCCACTTCACCAGTGAAGAAGTCACTGATTTCGCGTCAGCCGAACGTGCAGACCACGGGTTGTGGCGCCTAATGTGCTTGGGATTGGCCAACACTGGGCTCGGGCTTACCAGCAGGACCTTTGGTCCGAATGCAGCCTGGACCGAGGAAGATCTCGAATTTGCCATCCAAGCCTTCACATCGACGCTCACGGCCATTTCGAGAGCGCAGAAAAATACATTGCAGGAGGCCAGCGTATGACACATCCAACAAAGAGGACGGAAGTGTTGAGCATTGACGTACCAAGCCCCCGCGGTCACTTTTCGCACGCCGTAATCGCCGGAGATTTTGTGCACGTGTCCGGCCTGCTCGGCTTTGACGCCTCCGGACAGCTCCCTGAACCGGGGGACATCGAAGCTCAGACGGCGCGAATATTGGACTCACTCGAGTCGATCCTTCATGCAGCAGGTTCTTCTCCAGCCTCCTTGGTAAAGCTCACTGTCTACGTCACCGACATCAGCGAACGTTCCGCAGTGAACAGGCTGCGGGCTACTCGCTGGCCCGACACAAAACCGGCCAGCACCCTTGTCGAAGTCAGTGACTTGGCCGCCGAAGGTGCCGTCATCGAAATCGATGCCGTCGCCGTACGCTGACCCGCAGTCCCTGGCCTACACAAGCAGGCCAGGGACTGCCCCCAACGCCCCAGCTGAAGAGAATCGACACAATGCCAACGTCCACCAAACATTTGCCCGACATTTTCGATCGAGCCAAGAGGGTCATGCCAGGCGGCAACACTCGTTCGACCGTGTTCGTCCCTCCCCATCCACCGTATGCCGCCGAAGGTTCCGGCGCCCTTGTCACCGATGAAACCGGACGATCGGTCATCGACTGCAACAACAACTACACATCCCTGATACATGGGCATGCCAAGGAAGAAGTCCTTGACGCCGCTCTTGATGCCGCCAAAAAGGGAACTGCATTCGGCCTGCCGACCAGGTACGAAGTGGAAATGGCTGAGTGCCTTGCAGAACGAACCGGTATCCAGCAGTGGCGCTTCTGCAACTCGGGAACTGAAGCCGTTCTCATGATGCTTCGCGCAGCGCGAGCCCACACGGGGCGCGACATCATCATCCGCTTCGAGGGCAGCTACCACGGCACCGGCGATGAAGTTGTGGACCAAAAATCGCTGGGCGTCCCGGCTTCGACACGACAATCTGTTGTTGTGCTCCCCCAAAACGACCTCCGGGCTCTTTCGGATGCACTCCAAAACCACAGCCACAGAACTGCAGCGGTTCTTATCGACCTGATGCCTAACCGCGCGGGGCTGCAACCAGCAACCCAGGAATTCGTCCAAGAGCTCAGGGCACTCACACGGCAATACGATGTGCTGTTAGCGGTAGACGAAGTGATCAGCCTTCGCCTTAGCTGGGGGGGGTTTCATAAACATTATGGCGTGGAGCCGGACCTGATCTCGGTAGGGAAGATCATTGGAGGCGGTTTTCCCGCCGGAGCGATCGGCGGAAGCCCCGACATTCTCAAGACGTTCAGCCCAACAACGACCGGCAACGTCATGTGGGGTGGCACGTTCACCGCCAACCCCGTGACTATGGCAGCTGGCCTCACTGCCCTCCGCCTATACGACGAAGAAGCCGTATTAGATCTGAACATCCGAGGCGACCGCTTGCGCAGTCAACTGAAATCCGCGGGAATTCCGGTCAACGGCTTCGGATCACTGATGCGCATAGTCACCCCAGACATCGAATCCCTTTGGTGGAATCTCTACGATAAGGGCGTCCTGGCCGGCTCCAATGGACTCCTTGCCCTCTCAACAGCAATGACCGATGACCACATCCAACAAGTCGCAGAAGCAGTCATTTCTAGTACCGCTGACCTCTCAGTCAAATGAAGGTGATTCAAATTGAGAGAGCTGGTCGGTTGAGTGCAATAAAACCACAACCAAACCGGCTTTGCTGCTTTTGACGTTCTTCCGAGATAGGCCTAGAACTCACCTGACAGGATGAGTGTTGGAGGCCGGCGGTGGCTGGTCAGCCGATTGGGAGTGTGCGCGTGAGTACCTGGATCAGAACGAGGAGCGTCAGCTCGAAGGCCTGGTTCTGGACCGGGTCTTCACCGGGATATAGCCAGGCCACAGCTCATCGAACTGCTGCCGTTCGCCCGCGACGGAGACGCCGTGGTGTAGCGGTTGGCGATGGCGCGCCATTGTTTCTTCTGCCCGGTGACCCAGGGGGTGGCGGCAGCTGCTGCAGCGAGGGGCACTTCGTCTTTCTCCGGCCTGGGGCTGTACTTCTTGATGGACGCCTCCACGGCTTCCCTGTGGGCCCCGGTGTACCAGGGCATGGTGCGGACCAGGGTGCCGGTGCGTCGGAAGCGAGGACGACGGCGCGGCCGCGGTCGAGTTCGGCGAGGTTGGAGACGTCGAAGATGCGTTCCTTGCCCTCCTGCCGGGAGCGGCTGGAGCCGGACTTGCCGGAGGAGATGGAGACGTTGGTGTAGCTGTAGTCCCCGATCAGGTCCGAGAGGGCTCGGAGGAACCCTTCTTCGGCGACGTCGCCGCCGTAGACCTTGACGTTGGCGGTCGACCAGATTTTCCGCATGTTCGCTTCGCCCCACAGTTAGTAGAGGGGACGCCCCGAGGGGCGTGTCCCATTGCCAGGGACTACTGCTGCGGCTGGGGACAGCCGACGAGTGCAGGGCCGGTCAAAGAATATTTCAGAAAAGTGCTGCTACTTCAGCCTATTCCTGCTAAATTGATTGCTACCTAACGTTAGTTAGGTCACTCTCTGGCATTAGGTACATCACTGAGGGGAGCTGCGGTCGTGAGCCGTCTGGCGATCGCATCGTGGGCTCCCATAAGCAGGAAGAGCTTCACAATGTCAACCACTGTTAATGAGGCCGGCAACCAGACCGATGCCATCATCGTGGGTGGCGGCCTGTCTGGAATGGCCGCCGCCTACACTCTGGCGAGCGAGGGCCTGCGGGTCACGGTGCTCGAAGCGAAGGACCGTGTGGGAGGCCGCACGCATTCTGACCCGGATGTCCCGGGCGGTCCTCTTGATCTGGGCGGCATGCTCATTGGAACAACCCATCATCGTTCGCGAGCTCTGGGGGAGGGACTTGGCTTGGCCTGGGTTCCGGCGCGACCGAAGGGCGATATGAGCTACCGCGTCGAAGGGCAGGTCGTGAGGGCTCCTGATGGGGGCTACCCGGAGTCCATCGCCGGGGCCACCGACCTGGAAGTGGAGCTGTCGAAGGCAAACGCACTGTTCGATGAACTCGCCAAGCAGGTCGGAGCGGAGGGGCCGTGGAACACCCCTGAGGACATCGCACTGGACAGCATCACCGTTGCGTCGTGGCTTGAGCAGAACGTTGCCAATCCGGTGGTGCGTCGCATCGTCACCACGGATCTGAATATCATCGTCGGTGCCGATACCTCGGAAATGTCCATGCTGTTCTGGGCGCAGTACGTCGCCAAGTGCGAAGGCATGCGCTCTCTGCAGGTCACCGCCAACGATGCCCTTTGGCTCGGCGGCTCCCAGCAGATCTCGCAGCGAATCGCAGAACTGCCTGGGATCACTGTCGTCACCGAGGCACCCGTTCACGCCATCTCCTACACCAATGACTTGGTCGTAGTGGAGTCGGCGCAGGGCCGGTTCACCGCACCGGCGGCCACCATCGCGGTTCCGCCGTCCGCGGCGAACACCATCCAGTTTTCACCTGAACTGCCCCTTCCCCGCCGGCAGCTGCAGGCCCGAGCGCCCATGGGTCGGGAGTCGAAGGTCCAGATGCGCTATGACCGCCCGTTCTGGCGTGATGCCGGCCTTTCAGGCGAAATTTTCGATCTCGACCTTGGCTACCTTTCCCTGGACGTCACCCGGCCCGGGGACGACTGGTCCACTATCGTGGCGTTTATCGGAGGAAAGGACTACGACGCCTGGTTCGCCCTCGGCGCCGAAGCCCGGAAGAAGGCGGTGCTCGATTCGCTGGTCGCAGTCCTGGGCCCTGACGCCGCCCACCCACTCGGATACCACGAGACGGACTGGCCGAGCGTCCCGTACACAATGGGCGCCCCGGTGACCGTCCTGCCACCGGGTCTGTTGAGCAGCATCGGCAACGCCCTCAACGCACCCGTGGGGCCACTCCGGTTCGCCGGCACTGAAGCCGCGCCGATGTGGACCGGCTACATGGAAGGTGCTGTCCAGGCCGGCGAAGCCGCAGCCCACAGCATCCTGGCCACGCACAAGACCCGGGCGGCAGGTGCCGCCCGATGACTAAGGAGCCATCAATGACAGAAGATACCGCTGCCGGTTTCACCTACCTCGTTCCAGAGGGAACGGAAGAGGTGGGCGAAACCTACGGGCTGGCTCCGGGACTGCGAACGGGCGACCTGATCTTCGTTTCCGGCCAGCTCGGAATCGACGAGAACGGCGCGATCCCGGCTGACGGTGCGCGTCAGGCTGAGCTGGCGATTCTCGCCGTGCAGCGTGTACTGGCCGAGGCAGGGGCTACCCTGCGTGACATTGTTCAGCTGCAGACCTTCCATAAGGGAGGAATGGCTGCCACGAACGAATGGTTCCTGCCGGTGAAGTCGCGCTTCTTCACCGCTCCTTACCCTACGTGGACGGGCTTCGGAGTCGCGGACCTTGGCGGAGAAGGCGCCCTTATCGAGATCGGCGCGATCGCCCGCGTCCGCTCCTGAATCCTGCATGGCCGCCGGCACCACACATGTTGGCGGGCGGCCATGCAGGCGGGATCCTTAGGGTCCCACTTCTTTCTGGCGGCCAGCTTGGGGCGGCACCAGGTCCATCTATTGATTCGCATCCAAAAAAGAGGCAAACAAGATGAGGAATGATCCCCCTCCCACGACACTGAACACCGGCCCAGCCTCGGAGACGACGACCAGCCGTCTTACCGGCAACATGGGCATCACCGAGCTCGTGCTGAGCGTGCTCGCCTTCTCCGCCCCGATCGTCACCGTCTCGGGTTTCATCGCCTTCACGGTCATCTTCGGCGGAACGACGTCCCCCGTCGCTTTCCTGACGGCCACGGTCGCCCTGACCATCTTCGCGGTCGGATTTACGACCATGACCAAGCACATCCCGCGCCCGGGCGCCTTTTACGCCTACGTCAGTACAGGCCTAGGCAAGATCGTCGGGCTGGGGGGCGCCTACCTGGCCATCGTCTCCTACTCCATGATCATCACGGGACTATACTCCTTCACCGGAATCACCATGTCTGCGCTGGTCCAGAGTTTCGGCGGACCAGAGACCCCGTGGTGGGTATGGTCCTACACCGCTTTTGCGCTCGTCGGTGTTCTCGGCTACTTCAACATCGAACTCTCAGCGAAGGTGCTGAGCGTGGTCATGATCCTCGAAGTCGTGGTCGTCATGACGTTCAATGTCGCGACCCTCTCCAAGGGAGGAGCGGAAGGACTTTCCGCCGCACCGTTCAACCCGGTGGAATTCTTTTCCCAAAGCGAGGTAGGCGTTGCGTTGCTGTTCGCATTCCTGACCTTCATCGGATTTGAAGCCACGGCCATGTACCGGGACGAGGTCAAAAACCCCAACAAGACAGTTCCCCGGGCCACCTATCTTGCCGTGGTCCTCATTGGTCTGCTGTACTGCCTGTCCTGCTACGCCCTCGTTAGCGCCTACGGCTCCAAGGCCGTGGATACTGCCACGAACAATCCGACGGGCATGTTCAACGACGCACTCGACCGATTCGTCATGCCGGGTTTCTCGAACGTCGCGCTGGTTCTGGTAGCTTCCTCCTGTGTTGCTGCTCTGATCTCTACCCATAACGTCATAGCCCGGTACCTGTTCAACATCGGCTCTGACCGGGCGCTGCCGCCCTATCTCTCCAGGGTTCACAAGCGCCATCACTCCCCTCACCTGGCATCTATCACCGTCTCGATCGTGGTTGCACTGGCCCTGCTTTCCTTCGTCGTCGCAGGCACCGACGCCGCTCAGCTTTACGGTCAGATGGCCGGCCTCGGTTCCACCGGCGTTCTCGTCCTGATGGCTTTGGTGAGCCTTGCCGTAGCGGTGTTCTTCTTCCGCAAGGGAGTGCCGGCCAGTGAAAACATCTGGAAAGTCTTCGTCGCACCCATCGTGTCCTTCCTGGCGCTTACGGCCGTTGTGGTGTTCGCCATCATGCGCTTCGAACTCGTCGTCGGCGGTGAACCAGGGCAGAACCTTGGACTGCTGTACGTTCTGGGTGCAAGCCTCCTCCTCGGAACCCTCGTTGCGGCATACTTCCGATGGGCCAAGCCGCAGATCTACCAGGGACTTGGCCGGAGGGACACAGGACCAGTCGACCTGTCCTGACTGGACTGTGGACGGGGGGCTGGAGACAGTGCCCCCTCCACAGCCTCGGCCAGCGCCGCTTTCCCCGTCAGCATCCCCGCAGGCTGGGGACGTGAACGGCGGTTGGCGGCGATCATGGCTGATGAGTGGACTTAAGATAGGCAGGTGGCCATCTGCCGGCAGCTGGCCATGCCAAACAGATTCAGGAGAGAAATGTTAGAGCGACCGCAGCGCATGCAGGCTCTTGACGTCGTGCGCGACCAGATAGCTTCGTTCGACTGGACGAACCTGACCGATGGACGACGACTCATACTTGAGGCGTTCCTACGCATCGCCACTACCGCCGGTTATTCAGCAGTCACAATGCGGGCCCTCGGCAGGCAGGTGAACGTCAAGGCACCCAGCCTGTACAGTCACTTTCCCGGCGGTCGGGATGAGGTCGTCAGCGAAGCCCTTACGTGGCACTACTCCCAATTTGCTACCGGGACCATCCAGGCAGTCGAAAGCACGGCTGACGCCATGGAATTCTGGACGACGCTTGTCGATCAACACGTCCGGCGCCAGCTGCAGACTCCTGAAAATGACATGTTCGACCTGATGCTCGCAACGGACCGGATCAGCGGGTTCCTCCCGCCCGAAACCCGCGAAGAAATTAGCCACCTCGTTGATTTGAACGCCGGGCTGTTCAAAGGCGCTGCCTTGGACATGGGCTATCAGGGCGACGTCGACCAGGCCGTCGCGATTGTCCTCACCGTCCTGGACGGAGTCCGGTCATGGAGCCGCTGGAACGGTGACATCGCTGCCTTGGATGGCATCGCGGAAGTCGCCATCCGCACCTCCTTAGCGACCCTGGACGCGCACCTACTCAGCAGCACAAAGTAACCGCTTGCGACGACGGGGTGCCCCTGAATACTCAGAGTATTCAGGGGCACCCCGTTTGCTTCGGCTCAGACCCGTGAATCGATGATCGCCTTCTCGGCGACGTGCACCGCGACTTCCCGCGCCACGGCCAGGTGCAGCGGATGTTCCATGTAGGTCTCCAGGGCGGCTTCGGATTCATGGTGGGAAACGAGAACCAGATCCCAGTGGGCGGCGACCTTTCCCAGATCCGGCCGCACCCGCAGGTCAACCAGACCGGGAATCCGGCCGGTGTCCAGTTTCCTGAGTTCAGCCTGGGCCAACGATGACTGCCGGCGCTTTTCCTCGATGTCAGTGCCGGAAAGGCGGAAGGCTACGATGTGCTGGATCATGGGGTTTTCTCCTGAAATGGATGGCTAAGGGGTATCGATTCGAAAGAGGGCTCCCGATCGTGAATGATCGGGAGCCCTCTTTCATGTCCAACTCTCAGTCGCGGTAGTCAATCTCGATGTCCGCGACCTCATGATCCGGGAGGTTCACCACGATGTTGTCCGGCTGGCGGGTGGTGAGCCAGATCAGTTCCTTACTGCGGCTGGCGTTTCCCTCGATGTGCGGCATGTGCGGGGGTACGAAGATGAAGTCTCCTTCATCCGCGTAGACGATCTCCTCGAATCGTTCCCCGAAACGAAGGTATGCGCTGCCCTGCAGGACATAGCCCCCGGTTTCGGCCACCCCGTGGTGATGCGGATCGGAAGCTTCGCCTACCGCCGTGTATACCTTTCCGAACCAGAGGTGCTCGACCTCGGTGTTCCGCGGCGTCACACCGGCGTAGCGCCGCGCCTGTGAAGTCTGGTCCTGATCCAGAAAGGGGAGATTGTCTCCCTTCTGTACGCTGGGGCGCTTGTACTCGATGCGCTGTTCGGTCATTTTCTTCTTCCTTCCTTAAGTGCGCCTCTGGCGCACTGTTCAAACTTGGTTGGTTCTGCCGTATGGGGGGGGAAGCTCAGTCAGCCGTTCCGATGCGGATGGTGTTGCGCAACTCGCCGATTCCTTCAATCCGGGTCCTCATCACGTCCCCGTCCCGCAGGTATCGCGGGCGGTGTCTTGACGAAGCCGACGCCTCCGGGAGTGCCGGTAGCTATGATGTCTCCGGGCTCCAGCGTCAGAAACTGGCTGATGTAAACCACCAGCTTCGTGACGCTGAAGATCAGGTCGGACGTGTTGCCCGACTGCTCCACCCTGTCGTTGACAAGGGTTTCGACTTGCAAGCCGTCCTCGGGAGAAACTTCGTCGGGTGTGACGATGACCGGACCCAGCGGTGAGGATTTATCGAAATTCTTGCCCTGGAACCATTCCGAGGTACGGCGTTGCCAATCCCGGACGCTCAGGTCATTGAACACCGTGTAGCCTGCTATCGCCTCCCGCGCCCGCTGCTCGTCGGCCTGGTTGGTTCGTGTGCCGATCACGACTGCAAGTTCTGCTTCCCAGTCGATTTCTGCGCTCAGGTCGGGTAAGCGGATCTCGGCCCGCGGCCCGGTCAAAGCGGTGGAGACCTTGGTGAACAAGGTCGGCACTTCCGGAGCCGTCTTGCCGACTTCTGCGGCGTGGTCGTAGTAGTTCAGGCCGACGCAGATGGTCTTGCCCGGCCTGCTGATCGGGGCCAGGAGGTCTTCAGGGTCGGGCGCTTCGCCCTGCTGCGCGGGAAGTGAAGTCCATTCTGGAGTATTCAGGAGCTGCCCCACGTCATGAACGTCGTAGTAGTAGGTGCCGGTTTCGTCTTGCCGGAATGCACGGCTGTGATCGCCGTTCCGGGCGGTGCCGAGCCTCATGGAACCTCCTCCTAGACCAGGGTCATACCGCCGTCGATCATGATGCACTGGGCGGTCATGTAATCGGAGTCGCCCGAAGCCAGGAAGAGCGCGGTGCCGACGATGTCCTTCGGGTACGCCTTCCGGCCGCGGATGATGCCCTTCTCATACTCATTCAGCGCCGTTCCGGGCTTCTCAATGTCACCAATGGCGTACAGGTCCTGATCCAGCTTGTCCCAAAGGGGCGTGGCAACGACACCCGGAGCAAAGGCGTTCACGGTGATCTCATGCTTGGCCAGCGCCTTGGCCCCGGACTGGGTCAAGGAAATGACGGCAGCCTTCGAAGCACTGTAGGGAGCAAAGGTGGGGAACCCTTCCCTGCCGGCAATTGAGGACGTGTTGATGATCTTGCCGCCCTGTCCCTGCTCGACCATCTGCCTGGCCGCTTCCTGGGTGCCGATTAGCACGCCCAAGGCGTTGATATCCAAAACCTTCCTGAAGTTCTCTTCCGTGATGTCGAGGAACTGCATTGGGGCATTAAAGCCCGCGTTATTGAACCAGACATCGAGGCGGCCAAACTCGCTGACTGCTGTTTGAACCGCCGCGCGCACCTGGGCCCGGTCAACAACGTTTGCGACGGCATAGGCGGCCGAGCCGCCAGCTTCGACGATGTCGTCGACAGCCTTCTTCGCAGCGTCCTCGTTCAGATCGACGATCAGGACCCTCGCACCCTCACGGGCGAAGGCCTCACCGAACGCCAGGCCCATACCACTGGCACCGCCAGTGATTCCAATTACTTTGCCTTCAAGCCTTCCAGCCATGAGAGCCCTTCCTCCCTGCGCGTCTCTGCGCGGTCGATAGTTCAAACGCTAGTAGTGCCTAACTAACGTTAGGTAGCAATGTAGCAGATATCACACCAGAAAGCAGCACCTTTTGGAAAATCTGGCCCGCTTCCTCGGAGTCTTATGGCTGGCTTATCGGCAGAAGCCCCTCGCATTCAGGGTTCGCAATTTTTGCACTGGGATCGCAGGGCGCCGCTCGCAGCACTCGAATAAGGCTGCCGCGGCCTCTATCCAATCTACGCCGCCCGAGCTAACGTTAGTTAGGTTGATCCACAAACCAAAGGAGTATTTCTTGAGTGTCATAGTTACCGCCCACTTCGAAGCGCACGAAGGGCACGAGCAGAACCTCATCGATGCACTGAGGGAGTCCATCCCTGCGGTTCATGCTGAGCCGGGCTGCCTAATGTTCGCCCTCCATAGGGCTGAAAACCGCTCTGTAGTCCTGCTCGAAAAATGGGAGTCGGAGGAGCTTCTCCAGACGCACCTGGATGGAGATCCGGTGGCCGCCTTAGTGGACCGAATCGAGCCCCACATCGCCAAATCCCCGGAAGTGGTTCGGCTAACGGCTGTACCGGCTGGGACCGGACATCAAGGAATTCTCTAAGATCACGACGCCGCAAACCATTTGCATGTGACCCTCCCGTTCCTCAGAGGAATGCAGCCACCGGAGCCTCCTGACTCTCGCAACTCGGGAGGCCCCGGTTCCACTCTCCGGATCATTCCATCGTCAAGGTTTCGCACCACCAGCCCCTGAGATACCAACACGACTTTTCGGATGGTTGGCTCGAAGAGAGCCGCCAGCCAGGATAGGAGTAATGTGATGGCCAATTTGTTCTGGCCATTCTTGGAATATTCCTCCTTCTCACCGCTCTAGGGTTGCGGCGACTCAAAGCCGCGCCTGGTCACATGCAGCCCCGCGGTACAGCTGTTTTTTCAAGCAGGCCATCGGCCTTTGCGGTCACCGCAAAAACGGCTGCCGCTCTCGTAACAGCAGTGGCTCATCTTTTGTCGTGCTATCGATCCTCGCGCCGGAGCGGTAACTAGCAAGTTCGAGGTGCACCCGGTTCCACTGAGGGCTCCGCCTCCCCTAGGAGCCCAGCCCTTGCGGGCCGGGCGGGATCAAGGCGGACATCGGGGAACCATCCAATCGGGGCCTTCTTCGGTTCCAGGTGCTCGGGATCCCGGTGCTTTTCCATGTCGCATTTGTAGAACGGTCCGCGTGGGTCGAGGAGCACGCTCATGTGGTGGTCTGCGTGGTCTTTGAACCACACGCTGATGCCGGTGGCCCCGTCGAGTCTGAGGTGTTCCCAGGCCCGCCACAGAGCTTCTATTCGGGAGACTGCTTCGGGGTGGAAGTACCATTCGATGCACCATTTTGCTGCGCGGCCGTCGACGTCGCGGACGTAGGTGGGCAGCAGCTGCTCGTGCAGGAATTCCTCGGCTGAGCCGTAGACGAGTTCCGGTGGCTTTTGCTCGTCTCCAGCCGTGCTGGCGGGCTCTTCTGCGCTGGTGCCGGGCGCTTCACGGAATCGGCCGATATCGATGGTCATGTCAGAATCTCTTACCCGGTGACCCAGGGGTTGGCGGCAGCTGCTGCAGCGAGGGGCACTTCGTCTTGCTCCGGCCGGGGGCTGTACTTTTTGATGGACGCTTCTACGGCGTCCTTGTGCGGGCCGGTATACCAGGGCAGGGTCCGAACCAGGGTGGCCGGTGCGCCGGAAGCGAGAACCACCGCGCGGCCGCGGTCGAGTTCGGCGAGGTTGGAGACATCGAAGATGCGTTCTTTGCCTTCCTGGCGGGAGCGGCTGGAGCCGGATTTACCGGAGGAGATGGAGATGTTGGTGTAGCTGTAGTCCCCGATCAGGTCCGAGAGGGCCCGCAGGAACCCTTCTTCGGCGACGCCGCCGCCGTAGACCTTGACGTTCGCGGCGGACCAGATTTTCCGCATGTTCGCTTCGCCCCACAGTTCGACGCCCTGGGACCAGGACTGCAGGATGCCCATGACGATCAGGCCCTTGGAGCCGTAGTGGCTGAACTGGTCCGGCAGGGCTGCCCAGCGGACGACGTTGGCCAGCTCATCGAGGGCGAACAGCGCAGGCTTCGGGAGGCGGCCGCCGCTGCGCTCGGCGCGTTCCTCCATCGCCTCTGCGATCGCCACCGTCAGCGCTGTGGTGAGCGGGGCTGCTGAGCCGGCCCCTTCCTTGGAGAGGATGTAGATCGTCTCCTGCGAGGCCGCGAACGCGTGAGGGTTGAACTGCCGGCGGGCATCCGTGGCCACGGACGCGCCATGGGCCGGGGCGACCCAGCGCAGCGTGTTCCTACTCTTGAGGCATTGGATCATCTTCTCGGCGGTGCCGAAGATACCGTCGCGCTGCTTGTCGGCCAGCTTCAGTGTGGATTCCAGGCCCTTGTACTGCAGCTCGTAGTCGTGCTCTTTGAGGATTTCGATGGGTTCCCGGCTGACCTGCTCCGTCACCCACAGGTAGACCTGCGTGATGGGCAGCCCACCGAGCGCGGCCGCGAGGAAGTAAGACGAGAGAATGTCCTCGGCCTTGGGGTCGAAGTAGGCATCCGGCTTGGACCCCGGAAGGCGTGAACCGACCGCGAAGTGCTGGGTGAGTTTGTAGGCTTTCTCTTCGTCGGTGACGTAGGAGAGCGGGTTCCACCACCACTGTGCTTCCTCTTGTGCGATCTTCTGCGGATCGAACACCCATACCGGGGCCGTGAGCTCGCGGACGCCGCGGGTGCCGTCCACGACGTCGCGCTTGTTCGAGGTGGAGACGACGGCGCCGGGTGCGTCCAGGATCGCGGGCATGACCCGGGAGGTCGACTTACCGGTACGGGGGCCCCAGATATCGAGGCTGAGGTCTTCCCAGGACTGAATGAACGTCTGGCCGGTGGAGACGACTTTGCCGACGACGATGCCCGGCGTGCCTGTCACGCCAAGGCGCTCGGCGGTGGTTTTTGCGCCCTTCTCGGAGAACGCGGCCAGGGATTTACCTCGCCCCAGGTATCGGGCCGCCTTATCGACGCGGGCACGCTTGGATGCACCCTGCCGCCAGGCCACGAGCACGACGATGGCCAGAACCACGAGCACCCCTGCCATGAGGGCGGCCGCGACGGTGGACTGGACGGGCCAGGGCACCCGGCCCTTGATGAGCCCGGCGATCAAGTCGATGGGATGGGCAGGGGGTGAGTCGATGCCGGCCATCCAGGAGCCGAGGTGGGCGGCGGCGTAGGTCCCGCCGCCGAAGACGACGATGAAACCAACGGCGAACCAGACCAGCAGTGCATCGCCGAGGCCCATTCCTTTACGGTTCGGTGCGCTCACAGCGTGCCTCCCTCAGTCGGTAGGTCAGGGGTCATTGGCTCGAGGAGGGTTTCCGGGCTGTCGTGCCATTTTTCTTCGGTGTCGTTGACTCCGTCCGGGCCTTGCTCCAAGGACGTCAGTCCCACCAGAACCGGGATCCCGGGACGGCCACCGACCTTGATCAGGAACTTCCCGCGTCCGGGAGGTTCGACGTCGAGGCCGCGGGAGTCCCACGCGGGCGGGTCCTGCCAGGAGATGAGCTTCTGCTGCTCCTGGCGGGACAACGGAATGGCCGAGGTCAGCAACGGCATCTCCGAGGCCGGGAGGCCGCCGCAGATCACCATGCCGGAACGCTCAACGAAACCCCGGGCTTTCATCCGGTCCTCTTCCGCCGGCAGTGCCAGCAGGTCGGACATGGTGTGGGAAATCATGATCTGCCCGACACCGACGGAGCGGTTCAACCGGGTCAGGGCGTCCACCCGGTCCACCATGCCTTTACCGGCGCGCAGTGCCCGCCACAGTTCATCCAGGACCACGAAGTAGTTCCGGCGCGGTTCCAGGCCGGCGTCGGCGAGGGCGTTGGCGACGTTGACGGTGCCGAATCCGTAGGACCAGCACGCGAGAAGGACGGCGGCCTGCAGGTCGGTTTCTGTCTCGTCAATGCTGGAGACGTCAAAGACCACGGCGCGGTCCCGCATCATGGGGTTGGTGGTGTGCCGGGAGAAGATTTCTCCCAGCTTCCCGCCACCGGTCAGGCCCAGCAGGGTTGCTTCCAGTGCCCGGGTTTCCTGCAGGTAGACGGCCATGTCGCCGCGGTCCAGGGCGACCTGCCGCAGCTCATCGGGGGCGGAGATGATCACGTCCAACAGGTCCTTCAAGACGGGAACACCGTCGAACCGGTCATCGAGGACCCGCAAGGCCCGGTCCAGGATCGTCTGTTCCTGATCGGTGGGCGGATTGTTCCGGCTGATCGTGATTAGGGAGACGACCATTGTCAGGCGGCGGCCGTGCGCGTCGGCGCGGACCCGGGCGGCGTCCTCATGGTGGCCGCTGTCTTCGAGCAGCTGCGCCGCTTCGACGGCCTGCCCGGGATCGAGAATGTTCAGGTAGCCGACACCGCGGCCGAGCTTGATGACCTGGCCGCCGAGCGCCTGCACCGCTTTGACGTGCTCGCCTTTCAAGTCCCCCAGGATCAGGGGGTGGACGCCCTGGGCGGAGAGACCGATGAACATCCGGCGCACCACGGTGGACTTTCCCAGCCCCGGCTTGCCCAGGATGAACGCAGACGGATTGGAAATCAGGCGTGCCCGCTGGAACCAGCTGATCGGGTCACAGCAAACCGTGGCCTGGGTCTCCTCATGGCGTCCAAGCGGGACGCCGATCATGGGCGAGGACGCCCCGGAGGAAAACGGCCACAGCCCGCAGACCTGAACCGTGGTTCCCCGGTATTCCTTCACGGACGGGACGAGCTGGGCCATGCCGCCGCCGCGTCCGGTCCAGCCACGGGCAGTCGGCCCGGCCTGACGTGGTTCCTTCTCAGCCTTCCTCTTCGGCGCAGCTTTGACCGGTGCTCCAGCCGTCTTGGCAGGTCGGGTGAAGAGTTTCATGCGGGCCATTACAGGGCGGCCTTGATTTCGGAGGGCAGCATGCTGTGCTTGGGAAGGACCAGCCCTAGGGGCAGCGACGCCGCGAACGCGGTGTCTTGGGCACCGTAGGCCCGGCGCAGCAGCACCCGGGCAGTACCGGAGGTCTGTTCCACGGCGGCGACGGCATCGGGGAGGCGGTCCTTGTCGGTCACGGTGGCCGTGACGACCATGCCGAAGTTCACCAGTCCGGCGCCCTGGGCTTCTTCCTGCGCCGTCTGTACAGCGGAGCGGGCATCGACCAGGGCGCGGGCGGAGGGCCGGGTCCCGGAGGTGATGCGGACGTTGGCGTTGTTCTGGTCCCGCTCCACCACGGCGGCGGCGCGGGCTGAATCCATCGGGCGGTACAGCAGCGAGATCCGCTTCCGGTCGATGTCCCCGTGCGGGGCCAGCAGCCGGGACAGGACCGAGGAGTTCACCGACCCGCGCGGGGCACCGGTCATGGTCCAGGAGACTGAGAACGCGCCGTCGTGCCGGTAGTCATCCCAGGCCGCCTGCGTCGCGGAGGGTCCGACTTCGCCCCAGGTCAGGGTGACCGGGGAGCCGGCGGCGTGCGCTTGATCAATGATCAGGGCGGCGGGAGGATCGTAGGCGATCCGGACAACCTCGCAGAGTTCCTGCGCGGACATCGGACGGGCGATACCGGCGCCGGTGGACTGCAGCCGGGCCGACAGCCCGGGGATCCGGGACGCGAGGTCACGGGCCACGTCCTCCGGTGTGCGCTTCTTCGATCCAGCCCGCAGGGAGGCATTAAACGACAGGGACACCCAGGCCCGGACCGTGGCCGAACCTTCCGGATACGTCTGGACGACCTCGTTGAGCACGTTCCTGGCAAAATCCGGGGCATTCGGGTCGATGTTCATCATGACCTCATTGCGGAGCCGGTAGCCGGAATCCGGTGCGGTCTCGACCGTCACCGCTGCTGCGTCCAGGCCCGCTTCATCCCCGAGGCCGGCGAGCCAGCCGCCCCAGTTCGCCACCCACGCATCGACCTGTTCAGGGTCCACCAGGGACGCACCGTCGGGTTCGGTGGAGAAGATCACGGTGTAGTGGCTGGTGGTCGGCACATGCAGGAGGGCGAACGGGCGCTTGTAGGAGTCGGTGAATTCGTACAGGGTCGACTTCGCGGCGAGGCCGGGCAGCTGGTACATGCCCCAGGCCGTCACCCCGAGGGGGCCGGAACGGTAAAGATTCGTTCCAGAGGACCTGGCGAGCCGGAAGCTCATCCGTGTTCCGAAACGGTCAACAACGGACTGGCCGTGCTTGTCCTTGACCGTCAGCAACAGCGCGCTGGCCCCGGCCACGGCCAGGACAGCAAGGCCCGGGAACAGGCCAAGACACGCGAAGGTGATGATCCCGGCCAACAACCCGGCCATGACAATGCCGGTGCCGATAGCGCCGAGGTTGCCCAACCCGGCAGAGCGCGGGACGCGCCAGTTGCCGTAGGACGGTTCCTTGTATTCGGTATTAATTGCTGCCACTGGGGCCCTCCGTTGTTTCTGATTGGCCGGTTGAATCCTGCGCGGTCTGGTGCGCGGCCCGCGAAACCCTGGACGCTGCTTGTGCTCCTACGGCGACGGCCATGCCAGCCGGACCCGCGGCCTTCGCCGCACCCGACGCGGCGCCTGCACTGCCGGCGGCAGCTCCTGCCCCGGCTCCGGTAGTGCTTGCTGCGCCGGCCATGGCGCTGGTCGCCCCGCCCGGACCGGTAGCCCCCGGTGTCGGCTGGGCGCCGCTTCCCTTCGGGCCAGGTGTTCCGTTGCTGCCCTTCGGAGATGTTCCTGACTGGTTGCTTTGTGTACTTGCCGGGGTCGGGGCGGCGTTGCCCTTACCGCTGCCGCTGCGGCCCAGGGACACGGCGCCTGTGGCCATGGCCCCAACGGCAGCCCCTGCTCCCGCTCCCCCGCCGGAGGCGACGGCACCAACCATCGGCGTCACGAAGCGCATCAGCGCCGGCAAAGCGAACAGCGCGACGATCATCAACGTGAAGCCCGTGATGGACCCGATCAGGCCGTCCTTCCCGCTGTTCTTACCCATGAGGAGGAATGCGACCGAGTACACGATGGCCGCAGCTGGTTTGTAGAGGATGAACGCGATAGTCCAGCCAACCGCCTTCTGGAACCCCTGCCTCCCCATCTCCGTGTTCGTAAACGCGGCCGTGGTGGGCAGGATGCCCGCCAGGATCACCAACATGCCGCTGCGGACCACCATCAGAACGACCTGGACGAGGGACGCCATCAATCCGATCAATCCCAGGACGATGAGGATGAACACGCCAACCCCCGTCTGGCCGGTCACGACCAGGACGCCCATCGCCTCGGCAAAGCCCTTACCGTCCGTGGAACGCTCAATGATGGCAGCGGCGAAAGCGTCGGCGGCGATCACAAGGATCGAGATGACACCCAGACCCAGACCGGATACCAGGGTGAGCGTGACCAGGGAACGCAAAAGGTCTCTCAAGGGTGCCCCGCGCTGTTCCCAGATCATCCGGATGCCACCGAGAATGACGGAAAGGACAGCCAATGCCACGGTCCAAACCATCAATTCGCTGTTCACCATGGAAACGATGGGGCTCGGCGTCGTTCCGTCCCCGCTGGCCAGGTTCACCGTGGGCATGGACACCCAGAAAGTCGACAGAGTCGTCACCATCTGGCTCATGCCCTCCATGATGGCCTTCGCCATGTTGCCCATGGCGTCATCAGCGAGCCCTGAAAACCAGTCCCCTACGGGGTTCCAGGTAGGCCTCATGCTCCGCTCCAGAGGATGAAACCGGAAAGGTCACGGACTTGCCGTGGTTCCTCCAAGGGTGCGCCGTTGTCGGCAACAACGCCCTTCCAATCCCCGTCCTGCCAAAGCAGAGTCGTCCGCACCGAAGCAAGCGCTCCGTTGTCCGCCTTGAATGCCAGTTCCACAACGGTTTGGTTCGCCGTGTATGAGACATTGAAGCCCGCTATCTGGACTTTCACGGCCGAGGCTGGGGCCGCGGACGTGGGTGTCTTCATCCCTGCATCACGGCCAGGTCCTTTGGCTGCAAGCCGCTCTGCGATAGCTCGTTCTTTGGAGGGGTCGATGCCCAGAGCCCAAAGGTTCACCGCCGCATAAAGCGCCCCTGTCGGAGTGTGAGCGAAGCAGGACCGGATGCCCTGATCGTCCGTCTTTCCCGGACCTATTTTCGGGTCGGTTGGTGCGGCCATTGTTCCGACGAGTTCCCACTTCGTCTTGGGGGCCGCTCCCAGCGATGACTCCGACGAGGAGGGCAGGCCACAGATACTCTGTCCTGCTGTCGCCGAAGCGCTGGGGCTGGCTGTAGCTGTGTTGCTGGATTCCGCCGGAGCCGGTGCCGGCGGGGCGCTCTCCTGTCCTTTGGGGAGCAGGAAGATGACGACGGCTGCTGCAATCAGCGCGACCACCAGCGCGGCAGCAATGATGAAACCGGGTTTGGTGAACGGATTGCTTTCGGTGGTGCTCTCAGTTGACTGGCTCATGCTGAACCTCCCGTTGTTGGTGCTGGCTTAGACGAAGGCTCGGACGATGCCGGCGGAGCCGGTGATGATGATGCAGCCCATCAGGACCCAGCCGAGCTTGCCGATGGCTTGGGCTCCCTCACCGCGTTGGAGCTGGATGACCATGCCGATGCCCACGATGATCACGCCCAGGACGCCGAGGACCAGGCCGATGCCGGAGGCCCAGTTCAGGATCGTGAGCAGGCCACCTGCCTGTGCCGGGACGACGGGGGTGGGGTTGGGGATGACGCTTGCTGCAATTGCGGAGAAGGGGTTCATGGTGAGACCTTTCAGTGGTTGGTGCTGGGTGTGGTGTCGGTGGCCAGGGCGGCTAAGTCAGTGATGAAGCGTTGGTATTCGCGGGCCGGCGGCGGCGGGGTGGTGGAGTCCCCGTGTCGCCAGGCCTCGACCCAGGGCAGGGTCCAGAGCCGGGGTGCTCCCCCGCCGACGATGGCGGCGAAGTCCCGCAAGGGTTTGGGAGTCTTCCCCGGTGCGTCCGCCAGAACGGCTAGGCCGAGCAGATCAAGCTCCGGTGCCGCGCCTGATGCCCACTGCGTCAGGGCGCTCTGTGCAGCTGTCAGGCCGCGCATGTCTGCACGGCAGATCAGCAGCACTCGAGGCTTGCTGCCGTCCTGGAGAACGGGCCAGCAGTGATCGGTGACCCGTGCCCCGCCGATCAGATCAGCGATGCGGCTTTCACCGGATCCCCCGTGGGCGCCGGTGACCCACAGGGCTGCGGAGCCTGAGACGGTGCGGCGGGCCAGACGGTCTGCGGCGTCCGGTTCGACCATTCCCCTGAGCGGCGCACTGATCACAGCCGCCTGCGGCACGTGCGCTTCCGGTGCTGCGGTGTCCGCGCCGTCGGCGGGGACCGGGTGGGTGATCCAGGGGTTCAGGGACTGTTGCATGGTTGCCTCCTTTCAGAGTCCGTTGGTGGGTGGTTTAGAAGCCGGCGGCGACGGCGGCCGCGGCCGCGAGCCATGCCCGCTGGGTGGCGGGCTGGAGGGCTTCATAGCGGATGGGGCCGTTGACCAGGGCCGGATCGTATGGAATCCGGACGACGGCCCGGACGAACGGTGCGAAGCCGTCAGCAATCCGCTGTGCCTCGTCCTTGGCCCGCTTCAGGGCATCCCCGCTCATGCTGCGCTTGGCGTCGGTGGACTCAGAGACGATCACGACGGCGTTGCGGGCCAGTTCCGCGTCGTGGCCGCCGCGGGATTCCAGCGTCTGCAGCGTCAGCCGTGCAGCTTCGGCGCGGTCCTCGATGGCTGTCACCGGGACGACGAGCTGGTTGGTGTGATCGATCATCCGCCGCCAGTTCGCGGCCCGGGCGGTGTTGCCGGAGTCCATGACCACCAGCCGGTAATAGCGGGTGAGCACCTGGTGGGCGATATCGACTTCCTCGGCGGTCACTTCGTGATCGCCTTCTTCGTTTTCATCCGAGCGCAGGACATCGAACTTGTCGGCGGTCTGGTGATGGACGAACTTGGCGATTTCGGCCGCGTTGGTCGAGGGCGAGAGCAGAGTCCGGGAAGCATCGATCAGGTCCAGGACGCTGCGGTCATGGGCGCCCTTTTCCGTCCGCCAGCCGAGGGTGCCCTGGGACTCGTTGTTATCCCACGCAACCGTGGCCGCGCCGCTGTAGCGGGCGAGGATCGCCGAGAGCATCACCACGGTCGGGGTCTTGTTCGCCCCGCCCTTGCGGTTCACCACGGCAATGGTCCGGGGACCGGGCCAGTGCTGGCTCACCGTACGGATATCCTCGCGCTCGGAGAGTTCTTCCTGTGAGGGGTCCATCCGCAATCCCAGGCGCGTGAGCGTTCCCCGCCAGCCCTGGGTGGCCGGCTCCAGCACCGGGACGCTGACCAGGAACGACGTTTCCTTCAGGCTGCGCCGCGTCGGCGCCGCTCCCTCAGCAACGACAGCCGTCTGCGGTTCCGGGTTGGCTGGCACCGGAACGGGCGCGGACTCTGACGGAGCGGCCCCGGGCTCCTGTGCGGGGACGGTCTCTATGATCGCCGGGGCGACTGTCTTGGGTGTGGTTTCCGGGGCTTCTGCCCGGCGGCGGGTCTGTCGGGGGTCGTAGGAGACGGATTCGATCTTGTTATCCGGGTGGACGATGAGTTCACCGTGGCCTTCGGGGTCCTCGATCTGGACCCTGACGGGGCGCTGGAGGGTCTGTGCCTCGCCCACGATGAGGGCCAGCGCGTTGTTGCGCAGTTCCTGCACGGAGTCCCCGGCAGGAACGACGCGGGAGTTCCCCGCGACGACGACCTCGGAGGTTCCGTTGTCACGGACGATGGCCCGGATGTTGGGAAAGGCCATGACCTCGGTTGGTGTAGTACCCATGAGCTTCTTCCTTACGTGTGTGGGATGGAGGGTGCGGCGCTTAGGACGAGGGCGGGGTGAGCCGGTTGACCTTCCACGTGGCGTCCTTGCCCGTGCGGAGCAGCTGCACCGTGTACGTCCCGGCGTTGGTAGGGACCGCCGCCATGACACCGAAACCGTTGGCTTCATCGACGTCCAGGGTGGCGGGGCCGGTGACGCGGCTGACCGGGATGTTGGCCGGGTCCACGGCCGAGTAGTCGGCGGTGGCCTGCGGGGTCAGCCAGCGGGCCAGGTCATTGGCCCACTGCTTTTCCTCCACCGTGGGGCGGGCGAAGTCCGTCATTGCCTTCCCGGCGACGTCCACCGCGTTGTCCTTGCTGGTCTGATCCCAGGTGATGCCGATCGTGGCCGGGATCGTGCCCCCGGGCGCCTGGGGTCCGCTGTTGGCGCTCAGTGAGACCGGCGCGGACGCTGTGGGCTTGCTGGGTGATTCCGCCGGTGCCGGCGTCGTGTTCGCCGCCGGTGCGCAGGAAACGCAGAGCAGGGCCACGGCGAGCAGGGTCAAGGGCTTTTTCACTTCTTCTCCTCGTGAGTGGGCAGGTACAGGAAAGCGGAGGGGACGGTGTTGGCCACTGTCCGGGTGTAGTAGCTGTGGTCTGCCGGGGCCGGGTTGCCGTTGTAGCCCTCCTCCAGATAGGTCCCGTTGGCGTTGACGGCCTTCACCACGGCGACGTGACCGAAGGTCGGGTCCGCTCCCCCGGCCCCGGGGGCGTACCAAACGACCGCGCCGACCCGGGGCGCGGAGCCGGTGGGCCAGCCCTTGGCGTCCCAGCCGGCCTTCCAGGTCAGGGCCGAGCCGAGGCCCTGCCCGTCCGGGCGGAAGGAGCCGTTGAGGAACTTGAACGGTGCACTGGTTGAACCCATCTGCTGGTTCACCCGCCAGAGGGCGAAGTCCACGCACTCGCGGTAGTACATGCCCAGCGGTGAGGTGCTGGCCGCATTCGCCCCGGCCTGCAGCCAGGTCGGAGAGTTCTTCCACGGGTAGTCATCCCCCGCCCCGGACTGCCCAGGGATGGCGCAGTCGCTGCCTTGCAGGGAGAACTTCGAGCTCGAAAGAGCCTGAACGAGTTTGACGGCCTCGGGCCAGTACTTCTGGTAGTGGTACGGGTCGGCATTGCGCTGGACCTTGTTACCGGCAAGGGTCGGTTCCAACAGCTCCCAGCCGGGCACGGCCTGCAGGGCCTTGATGAAGTTCGTGGCGCTCCTGGTGGGGTCCGTGCGGTCTGCGTAGGAGCCCCACGCACCGTTGTCGCGCTGCTGGAACAACCCGCGTGAGTCCGGGCCGGCACCGTCGCCATGATCCAGGACCCGCAGTCCGGACTCGCCCAGGGCCACCATGACGCTGATCATCTGACCGTTTGCGGATAAGTTCAGTGCCTTGCCGGCGCCCATGATGGCGGCGGCATTTTTCAGCTGTTCCTGGGTGTAGCCCTCAATCTTGGTGTTGCCGTCGATGACGATGGAAACGGCCGGGCTGCAGTCGGCCGCAGCAGGTGTCGGCCCGAAGAGCAGAACGATCGACAGGATCAAACCTAGGAAGAGCATCGGCACAATAACCGCAGCGCCGATCAGAAGTCCTTTTGGCTTCACGGTAGTTCCCCCTCTTGGCTGTCCTGGCGAACACCTGCAATTAAAAGCATCATCTTTAAAATGATGTTAGCATCACCAAAAATATGTTGGTACTTCTTGAGGGCGCGGCGGTGGGTGAGAATTGACGAATGCCCCGCATCTACAAGCCACTCCCCGGACAGCCGCAAGAGGCTGCAAAGGCTTTGATTGTGTTCAACGCCAACACCCTGCGGGCGGCTGTTATCAGGGACTTGGCCCAGCATCTTGACGGCGACACAACGGGAAACATCGCCAAGCGCATTGGCGTGGACTACCGGCAGGTCTACGCGCATATCAAGACACTTGAAGCCGAAGGGTTGGTCTACGCTGCGGGCGAAGTCGGTGTCCGCAATGGGCAGCGCATTCACTACTCCATAGACCTGGGCAGGTTGCGGGAGTGCGGCCTCGCCTACATGAGCTATCTGTCGGGAGAATAGGCGTCGAATGTCCCAGCACCCGAGAATGAAGCCCACGCCGAGATTTCTTGGATCAAAGGCGGGAGCGCCGGGAGTTGAGCATTGGGGGGCGGCGGCTTGAGTGCACATCTGAGGTGCGCACGCTGCGGGGGTGTAGCCCCTACTACCCCCCAAACCTGTCGTAGGGGCTACACCTTTGATGCCACTCAATGTGCATGGTCAGGCCGTAGCGGGCGCCTGGGGCATGTCATGCTCCAGAGTCTACTGAAAAAAATTCAGTAGTGAAAATTTTTCAGTTGGGCGGACTTTTTTTCTCGGGCCTGGGTGGAAGGTTTCGGAGAGCTTCGGTCACCGCACGGAGAGCGTCCACGTTCACTTCGCCCAGAACCCGCGCTGCGAAGTGCTCGACCTCGGCAATGCGGTACGCCTCTATCAGGCGGAGTTCAGCCTCCACGCGTTCAGGGATGGGACCGCTGCGCTGAAGCAGGTAGTTCTCGTCAACGTCAAAAAAGTACGCCAGTGCCTTCAGGAGCTCCGGGTCCCAGCGGTTATCCGGTGAGCCGGCCAGCAGCCGATGCCAGCGGGTTCTCGTAAGCGTGATTCCCTGCTCGGCCAGACCTTGTCGAACGTCCTCGTAGGTGAAGCTGTCGGCGTCTTTGGCATGAACGATGTCCAGGAGAAGCTGGATTTTCGAGGCGAGAACTTCTTTGTCAGTCCGCGGATCTATGGGGTGGTCGTTCGAGTTCACGCGTGATCCTGCTCTCGGCCAACGAGGGCGGCCACATCCCGTGGGCAGCGCTCTGCCGGTGGTAGCGAAGCCACAGCCCTCCTTTTGATTCCGTTATCATTGCGACCTTTTGCCCGGCCCAAAGGGCTTTGTGGAGTGCCACATAAAGCGTCAGCCAACAATGAGAGTATATGAGGCCCCGAATGCGAACATACCGGTCAAGAACCCGGCTATGACCTGAGGAGCCGAGTGATCCCGGAGATAGACCCGGGACCAGCAGACAAGCGGGGCCGCTACAACGAAGGGAAGCCCCAGCCAGCCGAACATCAGTACGGCTGACACGGTTGCGCCGCCCAACGTCATTGCATGGCCCGATATCTTCCAGATTGGACTGACCAGGATGAGGGCCACAATCCCGCAGAGAATCCCGCCAATTAGCCCCCAGACTGGCTGGGGTGCCCCGATGACCGAGAGGATTGCGCAGCCAAGCAGCGACGAGCCCAAGGTCCAGAGCATGACCGGGCGGCGTTGTTTCTTGTCTCCGACATGGTGGTCCGTCAGCTGGCCCCTCTTGGCCAGGATCAGTACGACAGCAAATGGCACCAGGCAGATGAAAAGGGCAGCGATGATGCCCGACCAGAGGGAGACGATCCATTGGTCACTCAACAGGGAAGCCAAAATCAGCAGGAGGGACAACACCAGGGGTGGCTGTGCGATCTCGGTTGCGGACCGGGCCACACGGCCAACGGCCGTGGAGGACCTCTCTGCAGTCAGTGTCGTGGTTGATGCTGTCACTGTGATGCCTTTACCGGCAGCACAGATTCCAGGGAACCGAGGCCGCCATCAAATCGGGCTTGGACCGCGTCTAAGACACGGCCGGCAAGCATGGGGGTGGATCGCCCGGAGAGAGCGACCTTGTGATCGCTGGAGCGAATAACGTACTCGTACAGGCGCGCGGAGGGGTGTCTCGCGTAGAAGCTGCTCACAATGCTGGCCAGCCAAGCTGCATGGGAGAAACCCCAATAGCCTCTGCCCAGCGTGGCCGTAAGAAAGACCAAGGCGGCTCGGTCCCAAAGCTGCAGCCGGCGCCACGCCTTCACAACCGGAGGGATGCCCAGCCCGAGAGAGGTGAGCAAAACCCCGCCATAGAACAGCGGATTGAACAAGACGTACAGAACGTGGTGGAGAGACGAACCGCCGACATTGATGTGCGCACCGGTCATGTATGCGATTTCTTCGACCGACGCGAGTGCGACCAGAGCCATGCCGGATGCAACAATCCGGGAACTGGCGCGGACGGGCAGGCTTTCCTGAGGCCGGAGACAAATGCGAAGGACAGAAACAGCCAACAACGCCAAAATGCCCATGTAGACGCTGGCATAGACGAAGACCGGCAGCTGCTCGACGTTTTCCGGCACGAAGCTCAGAGTGGTAGGTACGAACTCCTGGAACAGGAACGGAACGGTGATCGCGATGGCTCCAAGGCCGGCTGCCAAGGGTCGGTGGCTGAAGCGTGAACGGTAGCTCTCATCCGGAGAATAGGCAGCGAAGATTCCCTCCCGCACCAGCCAGACGGCACACGTGACACACAAATTGCGAACGAGGTGCAGAAAGTTGACGCCGCCCAAGGCCGCATCAATGGTTGCTTCAGGTACGGCGACGCCCGTAAAAAAGAGGCCGAGGACACCGATTCCGATCGCACCAATAAAGGCCGTTGAAGCACCCCACCGAGCGACAAAATATAGACGGAAGACAAATACCGCTGCCAGGATCCAGAACGCGGCAGCGATCATAGGCCAAACACTCGTTCCGCCTTCGTGGCCTCCTTCACGGGCGTGGCATGCAGAACCCGGGCCAGGCCGAAGGCCAAATTTTCGGCGGCAGCTTCCGCCTCGTCCAGGGGAACGTCCACTGCACGGCACATCCAGCTGACACCTTTCCGCTTGCCAATACCGGAGAAGAAAGACCCCGCGACAAGTCCGTCGAGAGGCTTCCCCTTATGGCCCAAGAGAATGTGGCTCAGTTCATGTAGCACGACGTGAACACTCCAAGCCTTGCCTCCCCGCAGGTAGCTGACGATGCCATGGCTGGGAGTATCGATCCAGTGGCCGGTGACACCTTCCCCGAGACTGTCCACTGTGCCCTCCTCGAAGACCAGACGTTTTCCGTACTTTTCTTCAACTGCGGACACCAGGTCGCCCAGATCCGGGTACTCCGGAAGGTTCAAGGTCTCGATGACGTCAGCGGTCAGTGTGGCCTGTTCCATGTCCCTACGGCTCCGGTAATCCACTGAAAAAATTTCAGTAATGTGTACTATGAAATCAGCGCCAGACGCGCCTTGGCAAGGAGCCACCCTACCAAGCTTCCGAAAACACGTGCCGTCATAGGAGGACGAGAAATCCCCGATGACTCGAGGCCTTACACCAGGAGCAACAGTGCTGGGTTATATGCCAACCAGGGAGACTGATCTGCTGGAACCGACTCTCCCTCCCCGGATCACGACTATGCAAAAGACAGCAACAGCAGGCGCTGACAGCCGTCGCGCTCATAGCAGCCTCTCTTCGTCCACCCTGGGCGCGGCATTAGTCGGGCGCCTGACCTTGGAAAATACTGGCGACACGCCTACGGACACAGAAGCACTTAATGGTACTGGTACGGATAGGCTCGGGTTTATGAGTGCAGCCATTCACCGACGCGAACGCGGTACAGGTGCCGGAAACGTCGTACTGAAAGTTGACGTCGCCGCGCCTGCAAAGGCTCTGGTAGAGCGAGTAGCGACCCACATGGGCCTCTCCAAGGGCCAGGCAACCGAAATGCTTCTTATGAGCATCCGCTTGGACTCTCGTGGGCTGCCGCTCTGGGACAACATTGACGACTTTCAGAACCAAGGAGCTTTGCCTATCGCAAAGGCCGGTTAAAGACTGAAGGCCCGCTCTCGCGGGCCTTCAAAAGTATGACGTTCAGATCCACATCTTGGCGGATCAGAGATCTGAACTTATCCAAGCTACCCGTGAGGGTGGCTCGCTTTGCTATACCCCCGAAAGGACTAGCTGGTGTCTATGGTACCCGCAGAGGTCGCCTGGTCAAGATTCGACGCGGCGCGTCAGATCACGCCTGAAGAAGCATGGGCCCTCGCCCCGCTGATCGCCGGCGCCCCGACTTACCGGTTGGGACGGTGGATTGGCGGACGCTTCCAGTACCCGCGGCCGCAGAATCCGCCCCGGATTACTGCTGCGTTGCCGACGCGTGCGGCGGCAGTCCTCATCCATGGGGCCGACGGTTCCGTTGCCACGCTCTGCCTTGACCTCGATACCTCCAAAGCACTGCAGGGCGTTGTTGACGACGACGCCCAACGGCTCGGGATCCTCCTGGAAAGTTGCGGTGTCCGCTATGTCGAGGACGTCTCCCCCAGCGGCGGACGCCACCTCTACATCCCGCTTGCAGAGTGCATGAGCGGCCCGGAGGCCCGGGAGCTCGTCGAAGCCATGACTCTGATGGCTCCGAGTCTCGATCCCGGTCCGCACCAGAACGTCACGGACGGCTGTATCCGGGTTCCGGGTTCTGCGCATAAGTCCGGCGGTCACCAGATCCTGACCACTCCCCTAACTAGTGCCTATGACATCCTGCGCCGCCGTAATCCCGCCCGCGCTGTCACCGCGCTCCGGCTGGCCCTGGCGCCGGAGGTCAGGCGCGCCCGCGAGCTGAAGGACCGCACCGCCAAGATGACGGCCGCCGCGACGGCACACGGTATTCGCCCCGTCCCCTTGAGCGGGAGCCAGTCCCCCTTGCGGGTGCTGGCCCGTACCGGGCTTTACGACACAGCCAGGTACGCCAGCCCGTCAGAGGCCCGCATGGCGGTCCTGAACCACTTCGCCGCCTGTGGCTGGACCCTGGATCAGGTCCGCCTCGAGCTGGGCGGCCAGTTCCCCGGCCTCGCGGCCCTTTACACCACCACCGAGCGGCAGGAGCGTCTCCTCGATACGGAGTGGGCCAAGGCCTGCCGCTGGATCGAAAATCGGGAAAGCCAGCCAGCAGGCAGAAGGACTACCCGTATTAACGACACAAGCCTGCCTAAACCCACAGGGGGGGCTGATCGGACCACTAGCAAAGCCGGCATACAGCAGCTCGTGAACGATCTTGAAAACGTCCTCTACGCTGTCCTGGACCACAGACTGAAAGAACGAGGCCGCGAGGGCCTGAGCCTGCGTCTCCTGCTCCGGGCAGTGCTCGGCTACATGCGGACCCTGGAGACTGATCTGCTGGACGTAGGCTGCCGTACCTTCGCTACCGCAACGGGCAAACACCACGGCACTATCGCCAGACTCCTCCCGCTGCTTCAACAGGCCTCTGACGGGATCCTGACCAAAGTCTCCGATGCCCGCGGCCGCGATGCTGATGTCTACGTGATTCAACTCCCCCCGCACTTTGAACAGCTCGCACGGGAACTGTCCTGGCGCAGCGGAAAAATCCATGGCATCCGCCCCGTTTTCCGCGCGCTGGGCGATGCCGCTGCCCTCGTCTACGAATCCATCGAACGCGGGCGCCTCTCCCCCACCACAGCAATGATCGTCCGATCCACAGGCCTTAGCCGCACCGCCGTAGAAACAGCCCTGGGCGCCATGAGCAGCTACAACATGATCAAGCGCCGACATGGGCAATGGACCATTACTGCCGGGACCAGCCTGACGGCGCTGGCCCGCCGGCTCGGGGCCCTTGACGACGTTGCAGAACAGATCAGCCGCCATCGAAAACAGCGCGCAGCCTGGCACGCATGGCTGGACCGGCACCTGGTACCCGCACTGGCAGAACACGAAATGCACGACCCCGATTCGGACCTTCACTGGATCCCTCCCTCAGAAAGAGAACAGGACTTGATGGGAACGCTGTGGAGAGCGGCATAAGGCTCGCGTTGCGTGCAGGCGGCGGAAGCATTCCCGTTCCCCTACACAGACCCATTGGTTCCGGACATGGGGCCTGCCTGCTTTACTGCATGATTTGAGTTCTGTTTACTGCATTTGTAATCCTGAAGTAGTGCCTGCTCTACTGTTTTATTAGTGCCCTTCTACTGCAACGGTATGCAACCCGGTATGGTTGGGTGGTTTAGTGGCCTAGCACTGGCTAGTATGTGTTTCTTTGCTCGCTACTACATGCTTCAACTTGGCTGTGGCGCCTGTCAGTTAATGGGGTACGACTGCCGGATGGAGGATGCTTGGGCATCTCTGATTTCTTTCGCTGCCCCTTCCAGAACCGAGGGCTTTGCCGGGTCGAATCCTTCGCCTGGGGCCTCCACCGTACTCGTCACCACACCCCTCACCCAAGGTGCCGAGCTGCTTGGGCCCCGCCGGTTCGTTCTCTACTGTGACGTTTGCTGCCAACTGGATTGTTTGATGCCCGCGGCGGACCGCTGCGCTCAGACTGTCGTCGTACCGTTCCCCCGGTCATAAGAATTAGACGTCTGAATTGGAGGTTTGCAGGAAAAATGGCCCGAACCGAGAGAGCGGCGCCGGCGAGAATAAGTAGGACGGCTGAGAAGATGTAATGCCAGGTTCGGCCTCGAGAGGGCCACGCGCACCGAGGGCTGTTGCGCCTTTCTACTGCATGTCGCGGCGGGGCTCGCCTACTGCAGGGATTGCGGAGTCTCTACTGCGATGGCCGTTTCCTACTGCACTGCAACTGCGGGACAACTGCCCTTTCTACTGCGGTGATACTGCTTATGGCTACTGCAAATGTGATGCGGTATTAGTCTTCTTTGACTTTCTAGTAGGTGTCTATTGTAAATACTGACGATGATGCGCAGTTGCTGGCGCGATATATCTGAAGTAGTGGTGTTGGTACTATTCACTGGAACTGAAGCTACTAGGAAGCATTAATAGAGCTACTTCGTGTCTACTGCATAGTTAGTGCGTACCAGCTACGATACAGAGGGGATGGTGTTGTACTGCGACACCACAGTGAATGTGCGGCTGAAGCACACTGAGCACATTTAGGATGTGCATTATGGATACGGCAACTACCTCCCACACCTTGACGCCCGCGGTTCAGCTGGCGTCGCGACGCACAATCTGCATCTCCAACGGCAAAGGCGGTGTCGGCAAGACGACGGTGACCACCAATCTGGCTGCTCTCCTCGCTGAGGCCGGATACAAGGTGCTCGTCGTCGACCTGGACTCTCAAGGCGACACGTCCACCAACCTGGGCATCATCAACGATGATCGATATGACCGCGGCGAAGCACTGGACATTGCGGTCCGATACGACAAGGTCCCGGTGCCAATCAAAGATGTTCGGCCAGGCCTGGATGTTCTCGCTGGCGGTAATCACACGGCACAGCTCATGGATACCTTCCAGGGAGACGCCTCCCGGCAGGGCAAGATGCGTGGGGGAGTGGCGCGAACCTTGGCCAAGATTGCGCCGAACTACGACATCGTTCTGATTGATACGCCTCCTTCGGAGGCTGGTTGGACCGCCATTGAGGAAGCGATGCTGGCCTCCCGGTGGATTCTGGCTCCCGTGAAGCCCGAGCCAAAGTCCATCCGTGGTCTTCAGTCCCTTGCCCGTCGCATCCTCAGCGTTCAGAACGACAATCCAGCGGTCTCACTGCTCGGCGTCATCCTCTTCGGTATCCCCACTAACGCCACCAACGTGGACAAGCAGGCCCGCACTCTGTTGCAGGAGTCCTTGGATGGCATCGCGCCTGTATTCGAGGGCAGCATCCGCGACGTTGTTGCAGCTGACGCGGACGCCAGCTTCCGTGGTCTCGCAGCACATGAGCTGGCCGCTAGGGCAGCGACGCAGTCGCCGTTCTGGGAGCGGTTGCGCAACAAGGGCAAGAGCACCTCGGATGAGCCACGTATCGCACAGTCAGCGGGAAACCTCGCAGAGGATTACATGCGGCTGACGGAGCAGATCGTCCACGAGCTCCAGGCGCAGGAGGAAGCGCTTGATGAGAACCTTGAGGTGGCCGCCAAGTGAGCATGCCATCCAGCCCGGGAAAGATGGATCTCAGCGCACTCAGCGGCCTCAAGAGGCGCGTGCTGCAACCGGTGCCGTCCGCTGCTGTTGAAGCAGTTCCCACTGAGCAAATATCTGAAACGGCGTCCGAAAGTGCCCCCGAAACAGTTGAAACTTCGAGCGGTGCTGCGCCTATGCCGCAGGCTGCACCAGGGGCACAGGAGGCTCGCACGGCGGAAGCGACCGGAGCTGGGCAACCAGACAGGGCACCTGTACCCGAAGTAGATGTCACGGTGGCCTCAACGGAACAGCTCGAAGATCTGGCCCCAGACAGGTCTGTGGACCAGCCTGCATCCACTGTCATGTCCCCGCAGAAAATTGAACCCGCCGAAGAAGAACATTCCGGCCATGTCACGCTCTACCTTCCCAAGGACCTGAATCAGTGGTTGGGGGATCACCACGACAGCACGGATATCTCGTATCCGGGCATCGTTCTGAATGCGATCAGCTGGGCTGCGGGCGAGAATCGATTCGGGGAGATTTTTGCGCCGAAGGATAGCCAGATCCCGGCCAACGACATCTTCGGGCGGGCGCCGGCCATACCCAAGCTCGCCCGTGGGTCCGTCGAGCCGGAGACTAGGCCGCTGCGCTTCCGCAGGGACCACATGAAGGTGATCATCAGTCTCGCCCGTACCTGGACGGCTGATAACCGAAATGCGTTTTTCGTAGGAGTTCTCAGCGCTTACAGGGACCAGCAGAGCAAGGAGTAACGATCTGAGCTCTGCCCGTAAGCCGGTCGATCACCGGGCGACCCAGCACCGTAAAGGCTGTCTGTGCAGATGCTGGAGCTGACTCGCCCGTGTACCGGCCCGATTAAATGCCCAGTGTTAGGTACCCCAACTGCAACACCCCTGATGTCTCGTATCCTTAGGGTTTTGAGGCGCAAAGGTTTCTAGACACTGAATCGGATTAAGAGAACGAGTCGGCTCAGAGGGAACGTCTAGTGGAAACTTCTCGCCTAAGGGCAGCAGCACACGTGGACCTAATCCCCGTCCTGATTCCCGGCATGATCTTGGAGGACTGACCGCCGGTACGTGCTTGGTGTGAATCCCAGGGTCTTTTGGAAGTCGTTCGTCAGATGGGCATGGTCGGTGTAGCCGAGTTCGGCAGCTATCGCCGCGAGGTCTGCAGCCTGGTCGGTCCGTGACCGATCAGCGGCCTCCTGCAGGCGGCGCCGTCGGATGAGCGCGGACGGGCTCAGGCCGATGTACTTCCCCGCCACCCGTTGAAGGGTTCTCGGCGAAACAAACAGGCGCGCCGCAACGTCCTCAATGCGGAGCACGTCGCTGCACGTTCCGATAATGTCCATCATCGCGTTGGCAAGAATGCCCTCCTCGGACACCTCCGGACGCTGCGCTACCAGCCAACCAGCGAAAGCCTCCACAGCGTGTTGCCGACGCTCCTGTGGATCGGGTCCGCCCATGGCCTCCGACACTGAGGCATGCAGATCCGCAAGCGGCAGTGGCAGCTGGGAATCCCGCAGGCTCCCTGGATCGTGGGTGAAACGCGGAACCAGCGCGGGACGCAGGAGGGCGCCCACCGCCCAGCCCCGGCCCGTGAGGTCGCGATGTGATCGATGTGTTGTCGGGCCTGCGAACTCAACAAGATCCTTCTGGACCACAAGGTTGGATGCCGGGAATGCGATCAGGTGCTGGCGTGACGTGTGCCCAGGCTCAATGTCCCATTCGGGGATCCAAAACCACTGCACCAGGTCCGACACGGGCTCGGGCGCGGGCACACGGTGAAACGTGGGAAGCCGGGCAGGGTAGAGGATTCCCTTGAACGAAACCACCATGGGCGGACACTCCTTATCCAGGCTGTCGCAATTCACCAAGCCGCTGGGCGGACGCGTGCGTACCGTGAGATCTATGACTGATACTACAAGCCCCGAACTGACCGCAGCCGCCAACGGCAAGCACACAACATCCGGCATCCCGCACGGCTTCACCAGCCTCACGACATTCCTTGCGATCCCCTCGGCGAAGGAGGCGATCACGTTCTACCAGGACGTTTTCGGCGCCCGCACCGTCAATGCGACCGAGATCGGCGGAATCGTGGTCCACGCCGAGCTGGACTTCGGTCAGGGACGGCTCCAAATCGGTGAGCCCAACCCGGACTACCACCTCGTCCCGGCGCCGAACGGCGACGACGATTGCTACTCCGTCGGCTTCTACTGCGCGGATGCGGACGCCCTCGTCGCGCGCGCCGAGCGGGCAGGAGCTACCGTCCGGGAGCCGCTGTCCACCTTTGTGTCAGGAGACCGATTCGCCAGCATCCGCGACCCCTACGGTGTGCGCTGGTCCATCATGACTCGGGTCGAGGACCTCTCCGAAGAGGAAAGCACACAGCGCGTTGCCGACTGGGCCGCCAAGCAAGGCTGAACCGGCGCATCTCTCTCACCAATGCAACGTGGATGCAGCCCGCACTAGATTCTTCGTCTGCCCACCGGATCCAGAAGTCCTCGAGCACCTCTAATCTGGCCAACGGCGAAGCACGGTGCGCCATGCGATCGTTAGCGGGGACGCTCCCATCTAGTAGATGTGCAGGTAGAGCCGATCAAACTCCTTCTGTACGCACTCTAGAAACTCCACTCGCGCAGCTTTGATCGAGCCGTCTTCCACAATCTCCTGGGCAGTTACGAAGTCCCCTGCCCTCACTGCTGAAGTGACAGGAATCATCGCTTCCACGGCTGCCCTAAGCTTTTCGGGCAGCGGTGAAGGAAGGTGAAATTCTGCCCGAGCCTGCAAAACGGTAAGGGCATCAGCCAGTTCCTTATCGGGTTTCATTCCCGAGGCCATACTCTTCACGTCAGCTGGAGTTTCAGTAGGAGACCGAAAGCATCTCTGCATATTGCCTTGGTTTCGGCATAGCCCGTCATGTTCATCTGGATGACCGCGTTCACTTGATCGCGGCGACCAGCAAGGTAACCGCCGATTAGGACTCCGAGGAGTCCAACCGCTGCCGGCAGAACAATTGCGAGTGTCATGTAGGGGCATAGTAGGCGCCGTCTCACAACCCTAGGGAAACGAGACGTCTCACCGAACGAGTAATCACTTCGACGGCACTGGCCCAAATTTCCGTGGAACGGCGCAAGTTAGACGACAGCGGCCCACCGATGTCATTTTCCGAAGTCGTCTGCACGGAACGTCACGAGTCCTCTGCACTACAGGAACAGTTCATCTGGGGCGGGGCGGGTCGAGCAAGGATCCAGCGGGCCCGCAGCCAAGTGTTTCGGGTGCATGCCACAATGAGGCCCATGACTCGAATCCTCATGATCGGCATCCACGCGCGAGCCCTCGACTATAGCAAGCTGCCTCCTGGCCTCGACGAGGCCACGATGACCGAACGGATCGAAGCGGGGTTCGGGGCCACTACGGCCGCCGGCTTCGACGCCGTCAACTGCCTGATCGGCACCTCCCCGGACGAGGCCGAAGCAGAGATCCGCTCGGCATTCGGTCGTGATCGTTTCGGCCTCGTGATGATCGGGGGCGGCATCAGGATGATCCCGGAGTACACCGAGCTCTTCGAACGGATCATCAACGTGTGCAATGCGGAATCGCCCGGAATCACCTTCTGCTTCAACACATCGCCCGAGACGACTCTGGACGCGTTGGAGCGTCACGCCCAGCCGTGAACGTCTGCGACGCGATCCGGTGCGTCGACTAGCCTCGGCGTTTCGTGTCGGCGGTCATGAGATGCGCCTCTGCTCACGTGCGGCTGCGATGTGTTGGGAATAGGTGCTCGCCTTACGGGCACTGTTGCGACATGGAGCGACCAAAAAACGCCGCCACAGAGCGACCAACTCCACAGCTCATGCCACACGATAGCGCGCATAAGGAGCCAAAGGGGTGGTCCCACCGTTCTCAATAACGATCCCTTCATGAGACTTGGGTCCAATGCTTAGCGTGTGTCGCTGTTCGTCCAGACTGGCAATGGTAGTTCTGCGTCCAACACTTCTCCACAAGAACCTCAGCCTTCGTGACCGTTTTCCAGCAGGCAAGCGAACAGTGCTGGACAGCAGCGACTGCAGCACAAAAGGTCACGCCCGCACCGTACACCGAAACGCGGCCTGACTCATTGCTGATGAGGACGTCCAGGTCAGCGCTACATTCTGTTGACCTTGGTCACAGTCTCGTTTCAGACGCGAATCGACTGAGAAGGCTACCGCCGCTCAAGCTAGCTGATCCGACGACGGATTCATCGGTTACGGCCAAGGTCAGCCCGTCGCCCCTTTTCCCTCGAGACGTTAGCTGAAGTCGTTGGGATGAAGGGCGGTCACTCGAGATACGTGAAGCTTGGTCGAAGCGCGCTGAAAGAGAGCCACGAGCTTATCGGTGGGGTGCCACGGAGATGCAAAAATGATGCCATCGTATGCCGGAGAACCGGCTGAATCCTTAAGACCATGGATCCACCTAGCTGCGGCCTGGGATACACGGCGGTCCTTGTCTAAGTCGCTTTCGGTGTCGGCAAACTCGCCCAGCATGACTTCGACGGCCTGTTGGGCGTGGTGCTTCCCGACTCCGGCAAACTCGAACAGCCTGAGACCTGATGTTTGAATTTCCGCAAGTTTCCGGTTCTGAATCCAGTCGCCCGGGATGGAGGACGAATTGAGGTAGTGGCCAACAAGTTCTCGCTTCACCGCTTCCGGCGTGCTTGCTGCATAAAGCACCCCGAACTCGCCGAAAGGGTCATCGAACCTTCCCAGAGGAAGCGCTCGGGGTGGTGCTTGGAGCGGATCGTAAAGCGGCGTGAAGCTCCGATAGACCCGATCGATAGGAACAACGGGGGGCAGAGGCGGCCGAACATAGGACGCGCCTCTGCCAAGACGTTCATCGATCCATTTTTCGTGTTCCATTTTTATCTGGAACAACCAGGCCGCCGGATAAGAACGATCGTGCTGATCGATACGTCCGTGGTCATTCTTACAAAGTAGGATCCAGTTTGAGTAACTGTTGCGATCCAGATCTTCAGAATAAGGTTCCCAAGCTCGCGGCCCATCCGGGGAATGCGGAAAAATATGCGCGATGTCGCCGATAATCGCGTAATCATCGTCCTCTTCTGGCGGCCCTGCGATACATGGAAGCCTGCAACCAGGGAAGGCACATCGCCCCGCCGAGAGCGCCCAAAGCAACTTAATGGCTCGCGGTGGATACTTGCGCTTAGACGCTGGCATATCGGCGTACTTGCGCTTCGAAACTGACATATCGGCGGCCTCCGGGGGGATAGCTTTAGCCTTACCTATTCAAACGGCGGACCAGCGCCCCAGACAATACTTGGCCCGGGTGGAGGGGGCCCAGGAACCTGCGTTCGAATGATGATGACCACACGGGAACGGCCAGTGCGGATGTCATAGAGGAACCGGGTTAGCACAGCTAGGGTGCCAAACAGCCCGGCTGGGTGCAAGGCGTGGGCTTTTTACCTTTGGGAGGAGTGCGGTGTGCGTTCCACAGGTCTGGCAGGCTTAGGGACTCTTTTGCTTCTTTCATTTTTCTCAGCGCGTTGTCTGAATAGCGGATGAGAGATGTGGAACCGAAGACAAAGCGGTGGGAATGCACGTCATCGTTGCTGTCCAGGTTGAAGTGGCGGCGGACGGCTGTCGCACGTGTTCGATCAATGCCGGACTTGTCAGCCAGATCGTAGGGCCCCATATAAAACTTCTTCTCTAGGTCTACGGTCCGTATGGCTGAAGGTTCTAAGCCACTGTCGGCGGAAACATATGTCATGGGGAGGCCGCCGGTCTTGACTAGCCTTACTTCGACGGTGAGGCCTTCGCCGGAGACGTTCGAGCCCACCGTACTCAGTTTCGGGAATACTTGCGTGCGTGACTTGCGGGACCGAACGCCCCGCTCCACGCGTCGGACGTCCGCTTCCCGAATCTCAGCCGCATCGGGATCTGTGTGAGACTCCATGGCTAACAGCGCTCGAATACGAGAATGCGCCTCTGCCCTTCCCCGCCGATTGGGATGCAGAAGTTCGGCGATGCGGGCGTACTCGCGGTCGACCAGGAGTTGAAAGTCCTGGGGAGGCTCCGCGCTGATGGGCAGCACTCGCGTTGGCAGATGGTCGCCGAGTCGTTCACCGAATACTTTGTTCAGCAACTCGTCGTAAAGGGTGATCGCCGCGCGGACGTGCAGGTAGAGCAGTCCCTCGTCTACGGTGGCGTACCAGTGCTGCTCGGCATCCCGCCAAGCATCGATAACTCGCATGGTCCCAGCGTCTCCGTCGGACACTTTAATCCCTGGCGTTTCTTGGCATTTCCTGATTGCGGCTTCGAAAGAAATAGATTTCTCCGAGCGCTTGTCGAAAACCGTAACCTTGGCGGCGTCCAGGGAAGCTTTGAGCAGCATTTCAAATGCGTGCTGGAGATTGAGCAGAACAGCCGTCGTCCGGCCATCGTTGTCCAGCGAGTTGAAAGCTGTGACGGCGGTCCGAAGCGATGACAACGACTTCCTCTTCAACTCCCTGACGTTCACGGACATACGCGGCATGTAAATCTCCAGATCTTGCAGTTCTGCTGTACAAGAACCTTAGCCGGGCCCACAAACACCGAGCCGCCTCTGTTTGCCTACAGGCGGCGCAAGTCAATGCTGCCCGTTCAAACGCAACCAGCACCTCATGCGCAACTGGAAACCAATGTCAGCCATAGACCTTTACGTCTGAGACGGCTAGTATTTCCGTATGAACCGTACAGCCACGCCCCCAGATGGAGCCCACGCCGGGCTTTCGGACGAGCCGGAACGCAGGTCCGTCATCACCGTCGTTTTCGAGGAGGGCGACGTTTCTGCTGAGGTCGCCCTTGCCGACGGCGCCAAGGTCCTCGCGGCCGCCAACGAGGAGACTCTGGAACTCCTCGAACAGTCGTCGGCCGATGCCGGACATGACTACATGGTGTATGTCCAAGGTGCTGCAGTCAGGGCCGCACTGTTCAACACGGCCGCGAGCAGTAACTTCAACACCGTAATTGAGGGTGTAAAGGCGAGGGCGTTCAAAGCTGACATCGTAGATGGCGCTGTTGTGGGCATCCCACAGGTCCTTGAAGTCGTCGCGCAACAGCCTGCTTTGATCGAGGCTACGGAGGCCGCCGGCAGGCTGGTCAGCCAACTCACGGACTCGATGGCGGCATTGGCGCCATCCCTTGCTGCCAAGGAAGGATTCGCCGTCTCCCCGCAGGTGGCGTACGCCCTCGCACAGGAGGAGCAAGATTTGCGGGCTATCGAGGATGAGTTCGGCTGGCTCGACAGCGGCGGCGTCGCGGAGCAAATGGGCAAGAAACGGAGCCGAACGTTGGCTTCTAACCTGCGTGCCAGAGGGCAGCTTCTAGGCTACGTCCGCCGTGGCCAGCAGGCAGTCCGCTTCCCTAAATTCCAGTTTGACGGGATGGGGGTTCTCCCTGTCATTCCTGACTTGATCCGTATCGCGAATGAGCGGGGGGTTGCACAGGAGGATCTGATCTTCTGGCTTTGCGCGCCCACTGGGATGCTTGAGGAAGACGCCCGGCCAGTGGACAAGCTTCGTGCGGACCCGGACGCGGTCCTCGCCGCGGCACGCTACGACATCGGCGGGCACTCCTGGTGAACGCCGGGCCGGGGGAGCCAGCGATCCTTGGCGGGCCAGGGGAGCCACCGAACCCTTTCGACCCGATCATCGAACCGCTGCACCCCGGCACTGTTCTCTGGCGTGTCCACGACAACGACTACACAGGTGACGCCTTCCACCCTGGCGGCCCGGACGCCAAACACTCTCGGTTCTCTTTCTTCGGAACTCCGAAACACGTCCCGGTGCTCTATCTAGGAAAAAGCGAAGAGTGCGCGATCGCGGAAACGATCCTCCACGACAAGGTCAAGGGGAGCATGATCGACTCTGCGGACTATGCCGACAAGGTCCTGAGCAAAGTCACAATTGGCCGTAAACTCCGGCTTGTCTCCTTCAGGGGCTTCGGCCTTACTCGCCTGGGAACGACATCTGGGCAGCTGACTGCCTCGCCCTCCCGCTACTACGATCAGACGCGCCCGTGGGCAGAAACCGCTCATGGTGTCGACGGCGTCCATGGAATTATCTGGACGAGCGCGCGTTTTGACGAGCAACCGGCCTACATGCTGTTCGGCGATCGAGTTGGCAACCCTGGCGACCTCGACGCGGGCGACGGCGCTGTGAAGGCGTACGGAGCCGGAGATGGACTCGATGACCTCATCGAAATCTGTCGAATAGTCAAAGTGAGGATCAGGCTTCCCAGAGTCTAAGCACTTATCCGAGGGCAAATACCTTTGGCAAAGTCCCCTGCCGGGACCAGAACTCACGTTTCATGAATGCCTCAGCAAAGGATCCATAAATGCGCCAGGCGGGCGAGCACTTCCGGGGCTTCCGGAGCTCCCGGCGCGACATGGATCGCGGCTGTCTCGAAATGCCGTCTAACAACAGGGAATCTCATGACAGCGAAATGTTTGGGATTGCGAGAACGTGATGACGTTAATGGCTGTGATCGGGTGCGCAAGAGTTCTTCCCACGGAATAGAACGTCAAGCTGCAGCTCGCTTCGATCCGCGCCGCCTAGGTCGATGGCCTACCGAAGCAACCGCAGACCTCGGCTCCTGGCAATTTACTCATCGTGGTATGCGTGTATTGACCTTTTGGCGGCCGCATCCGCCACGCTGAGTTCCATCCAGCATTCAGTGCAGATGGGGAGTTTTGACTCGCAAGAGCAGGCACCGCACTCTGGGCACTTGTAGTCACCGCACTTGCACCGCGAGGTCGTTCCATCTTTTTCAAAGATTGCTTCGCAGGATGGAGCAACGCACTGCTGAATGGCGGAGCCCCAGCGTTGATTGCCGTATCTTGTTTCTGGCCTTGCCACGGAGAATGCCCACGTACCCTCAATGTCTAAGGCAACGTCGAACCTGATGTCGTACCGTCGGTTGGTGGTCGAGAAGACAAGTCCTTCTCGTGCTCCTCCCTTGGCAGTGAGTGGCCCATCGCCGGCTTCCCTAATTAGGCGAGAGAGATCGGGCTGTACGACTCCCTGAGGGACTCGGTATATCGATTCGCTTGTGCTGACCGACAAGGTGACTTTCCCTGTCCAATCACTGAGGATTATGAGAGCTTTATCTGAGGTCGCGTGCCGGGCCGCAGCGATGCAACACGCTTGACGGGAGGCAGCGGCTGCGCCATAGAGAGCGGCTATGCCTTCAGCAGTTAAGGGCCCATCACCGAGGTGCTCAGCAAGAAGCTGTGCAGGCAGTAGGACATCGCTTGCTAGGGCGTCTGCGACGGATTCTTCCAGTCGATCTCGTTCGTAATCTGTGAGTTCGCTGAGCACTCCCAACGCCCACGCCTTGTCCGTTTGCTGGAGGTGGTGTCCTAGCTCGTGAATCGCCGTGAAGTTGTCCCTTCCCCTGCTGTTGGACCGGTGAATACTCACGGTTGGCGGGGAGGGTCGATAGTATCCGCTGACGGAACATCCGGCCGGTGCGGACGACACGTATCTCAGAGAGATCCCGGAGTGATTGTCTAGTGTCTCGATGGGATCTTCGGCCAGTCCGGCCAGCTGATGGTCCTCTGCGATCTTTGCTTTGAAATATTCGACAGCGACTTCAATGTGCTTCAGCTGGGTCCAGTCAGAGACGGGTCGAACCTCAGGAAGTTCCATCATGTTCTCCAAGTAGGCGTTCAAGCGCCGCGCGAACCTTAACGCTCACCGCTCTACTTGATCCTGTGCTTCGTGCAGCCAGTGCGAACTCCTCCCTGGCGGCATTGCGGCTTTGGTTTTCCGTCGCTCCTCTTAGTCCGGCCAATCGGCGTAGTGCGTCTTTATGCTCCGGACGCTGCAGTTCCCGCACTTCCGGTCCATCCGGCGATTTGAAGATCTCGTCGAATGGGAGCTGAAGCAGGGAACACAAACGCTCGGTCGAGGGCTCGTCTACTGCTTTCTTCCCGGTCCATAGCGCCAGAGATTCTGCGACTTCCAACTCGAGAGCGGTGGCGACGTCCTCGGCGGTTCTGCCCTTGGCCGCAAGTGCTTCCCTGGCCAAGACGGCTTCACCTGGTCGTTTTTCTGGCCATTCGATGAAGCAAAGCTGCCGGAATAGCTGAATGATGTCTTCCCTGTCGGCCGCCGGAGGTCCCTGCTCATTGGCGTTGATAAGGGGGAGGGGAGCGGGGCCGTTTTCATATGCGAAGCGTCGGAGCAATTGAACCTGCCGAGGGGAGAGAGCGCTGTCGATCTTCCTATGAAGGAGATGCATTCCGAGCCCGGTTTCTGCATACGGCCATAAAGTCAGAGGCGTCTTAAAATGACGTGAGTGGAGTTCCACCGCCACGTTGTTTAGATCCGGAGGTTGAAGAGTGACCGGCCAGGCCCGGACGAATCCGGGATAAACGCTGCCGACGACAGCAAGACTTAAGGCATGACCGTTCCACGACAGCAACCAAAGATCACCGCATGCTGGGTCTCCCGCCTCTCCATGAAGCCAGACTTGTCGTGCAGTTGCTTCGAGTTGCGCTGGCGCTTCATCGAGGCTCAGGGCAGTCATAATTCCTCACATGGGTAAAAGGGACAACCGGTTCTACCCGTATTTGTGGTCTTCCCAGAACTTTAAAAGGGCTGTGGCGCTGGTTTCTTCAAGCGGTCCGTAGTGGGGGCAGAGGGTTTCGTTTCCCATGACATTTGCTGAAACGGTGTGCTGGAACCGAAGGGACCACCAACCCGGTTTGTCGAGATTACAGGCCATCTCAACGGCACTGTCTAGGAACGGATAACCCTGCGGTGGGGGTGATGTTGTCCTTCCCACAGACACCCATAGACCGTCCGGCGTGGGCTGAAGAGTGCCGATGCGGCGTTTTGCTTCGTGTGCGTCTCCGCCAACAAGTACGTCGCGGTGAGCGCCGTAAACGTTGGCCGGATGAATCATCTGATCTTTCATAAGCCCCCCGACCGCGCTATCCCCACGTGTGTCAATTACTCGCTCGCACACGGTCCGCGGCGAAGTTTCCTAAATGATTTTCTATGCTAGCAGCGATGCTCGGCCAAGCTGACGCTTTGACTGCGTCGACCACGCATTGAATATTGGCGTTTTTGGGGTCCATCTGTCGTGTGTTTGGGGGCCGGTGGGCTGAGCGCGCAGTAGCGGTCTTGGGTGCCGGTAGTGGCGTGCTTGGGGGCCACCCAGTTTAGGCTCCTTCCGTCGTGTGTATAGGGCGCACGGCGGACAGCTCGGACCGCGAGGTGTATGCCCGGTTGTTCCCGGGCCGCGGTGAGCATCAAAGCGTGTTCGCGCAGCCGGACTGGGACCAGGTCCACCGGGAGATGGCCCGGGTGGGGGTGACGCTGAAGCTGCTGCATGGCGAGTACTCCGATTCATGCGCCGCGGCCGGTGAGCCGGTGATGGGATATGACCGGTTCTGCAGGACCTACCAGCGGCATGTGTTGGTATCGGGGGCGGCGTCGCGGGTCGGGCACAAGGCCGGGCAGACGGTGGAGGTCGACTGGTCGGGGCCGACGATGCAGTTGGCCGATCCGGTCACGGGCAAGCCTAGGACCGTGTATTTGTTTGTGGGTTGCCTGCCTTTCAGCCGGTATGCGTTCGTTGAACCTGCCCTGGACATGAAGCAGGACACCTGGTTGCGGGCCCATGTGGCGATGTTCGAGGCCTTCACCGGTTCGGTGCCGCGGATCGTGCCGGACAATCTGAAGACCGGTGTCATCAAGCATCCCCGCGAGGGCGAGGTCGTGCTCAATGATGCTTACCGCGAGATGGCGGCGCACTATTCGGCGGCGGTGCTGCCCGGGAGGGTGAAACACCCGAAGGATAAGGCGAGCGTGGAAAACACGGTCGCCCACGTGGCTACCTGGATCATCGCCGGGCTGCGTCAGCGGCAGTTCACTTCGTTGCCGGAGCTCAGGGCCGCCATCATCGAGCGGGTGGCGGCCTACAATGCGGAGCCGTTCCAGAAGCGGCCCGGGTCCAGAGCCGGCGTGTTCGCAGCCGAGGAGCAGCCGCTGCTGACGGGGTTACCGGCGGCGGCCTACGAGATCAGCAGGTGGGTCTACGGGCGCCGGGTGAGCCGGAACGGGCACGTGGTCTGGGAGAGGAACTACTACTCGGTGCCCTTTGCCAATATCGGCACCACGGTGGACCTGCGAATCACCGATCGGGTGATTCAGGCCTACCGGGGCACCGAACGGCTGACCAGCCACCTGCTGCTGCCCGAGGGCGCGGCCAACGAGTACCGCACCAACGACGCTGACCTGCCCGCCGGCGAGAAGTACCGGCAGTGGGACCCGGCCCGGGTGCGGGAGTGGGCCGGACGGATCGGCCCGGCAGCGGTGACCGTGGTCAACCGGATCTTCGAGTCCGTCCCGGTCGACGAGCAGGGCCTGGACGCGGCACTGGCCGTGTTGCGGCTCTCCCGGCGATACTCGGCCGAACGGGTCGAGGCAGCCTGCCGGCTTGCGTTGGCAGGCCGGGTCCGGTCCCCGCGGTATGCGCATCTGCAGCCGATCCTGGCCACAGAGCAGGACAAAGCCGCCGGGCTCAGGCCACCACGGGATGAACCGGTCGAACACGGCGGATACGTGCGTGGCGCCGAATACTACGCAGGTGGTGCCAAGTGAGCGGGATCGATATCGAAACCAAGCGCAAGCTCCGTGAGATGGGTGCCGCCCCGATGCTGGAGGCGCTCGAGGCCCAGGACGAGACGCTCCTGCTCGGTATGGCCTTCGAGGAACGGCTCCGGCTGGTCGTGGACGAGGCCCACTCCGGGTTCAACCACGCCAAGGTTGAGGGACTGATCCGGCGGGCCGGGCTACGCTATCCGGGCGCGGATCTGCGCCGGCTCGACCTCGTGGATGAGCGTGGTCTGGATCGGAACGTGATCGCCCAGCTCGGCACGTGTTCGTTCATCGAACGGCAGCAGAACGTCGTCTTTCAGGGATTCACCGGATCCGGGAAGTCCTACCTGGGGTGCGCCCTGGCCAAACAGGCCTGTCAGCACCGGATCCGGGCCCACTATGTCCGGATGCCCGACCTTGAGGAAGCCTGGGCGCTGGCGAAGGACAAGCCACAGGGACAAACCAAATTCCTGAACAAGTACGCGGCCTTCACCCTGCTCGTGATCGACGAATGGCTTCTCGACCACCCCGACGAGGGCATGCGCAGCATGCTGCTGGAGCTGCTTGAGCGCCGGTACGACACAGCTTCGACCGTGTTCTGCACCCAGTACGCCAAGAAAGACTGGCACCAGCGGCTCGGCTCCGGGGTCCACGCCGATGCGATCATGGACCGCATCGTGCACAACACCATCTGGGTCGATACCGGCAACCACAACATGCGCCAACACGCCACCATGAAGCAGTAAGAAAACGTCGGTGGGGGCGGGTGGCCCCCACATACACGGCCACTGGCCCCCACCGGCAATATCAATGGCCCCGAAAGGCAATATCGAGTGGCTTCCAAACCTTCAAATACTCACAAGCGGTCGCCGGACAACCCATTTGGAATTCAGAAACCGTTGCCGAAATGAAAATAGATCAAAACCTCCTGCAGATGGTTTTTGACCTAGGCGACGGGGCTCTACGAAGCTCATTGCATCCGACGCTCGGTGCCGCGCCCCATCCTAAACTCCCATGGCTGCCAAGTGCTCAAGCAATTCTTCGTGTTCTACGCTAATCAGGCGCTCGACGTCTTCGATGGTGAGGTGACCGATATGCCATCCGACGAGGCGGCTACGGATGCCTCTCATGGCTTCTTCGACATGCACTGGGTCAGGGGCGCGTGCCGCATCTTCCACGTAGGCGCGACAGGTGTCGGACAAGTGGTCAGCGGAGCAGCGGCTGGCGAGGCGAAATAGTGAACGAGTTACAGCATCTGTAGTTGAAGGCTTCTGATTCCGGATGTCCGCCAGGTATTGATCAATGCAGTCGCTGATTGACTCGATCACCTCGCCGCGGACGGATACAGAAGCGATTTCGAGACTTGCTCGCCTGTTTTCTCGTTCGTCCCTTTGGTTCTCGATGCGTTCCGCCGCTTGCGCGGTGATCTGTTGACGGCCAGCGCGCAGGGTTACGCGAGCCGTAATCAGGGCAATGCCAAGGGGCAGGGCGACGTATTTGAGGATTTCCAGAAATGAGCTAAGGGCATCCATTGCGTGCTGTTCTCCTGTCGTTGCCAGCGGTTGCTCCCAGACGCGGTTGGCGTGTATTTCGTGGTGGTTGGGCTAGATTGCGGTCAGGAACGGTCTTAGTCACAGTCTCGCGTAAGGAACTGACAGTTTGTCGGAGGCGATGGAAAGCCGTGGCTCTCTTAGAGGGCCGCTTCTACTGGTTTCGCTGAACGATGCGGTACACCGTGCTCCTGGCGACCTTGAACAGCTCAGCGATCTCGGTGGTGGTGTGCTGTCCTCCCATATATAGGGAGACGAGGTGGGCTTCCTGGCGTTTGCTGAGTTTGGGTTGCTTGCCGCGGAGCCGGCCTTTGGCCTTGGCGACCTGCATGCCTTCGCGGGTGCGGGCGCGGATGAGGTCTGATTCGAATTCGGCGACCATGGCCAGGACGTTGAAGAGGAGTCGGCCGACGGGGTCGGTGGGGTCGTGGATGGATCCGCCGATGCTGAGCTTCACGTTCCGTTTGGTGAGGTCTTCGATGATGTCCCGCGCGTCCGGCAGGGAGCGGGCGAGCCGGTCGAGTTTGGTGACGACGAGGGTGTCGCCGGCCCGGACGGCGGCGAGGGCTTCGCGGAGTCCGGGCCGTTCCTTGTTTCTGCCGGTCAGTCCGTGGTCGACGTAGATCCGGTCATCGGGGACGCCGAGGGCGGCGAGGCCGTTGCGCTGGGCGGTCAGGTCCTGTTCGTTGGTGGATACCCGGGCGTAGCCGATGGTGTGCGCCCTCATGGGTGCAACTGTAGCTGTTGAGCGACCTAAGCGGGACAGTTTTGCGGGCGGGGTATACGCGAATCACGGATCCTAGCATCTGTATGGGATTTTTCGCGGCGGGGGAGCGGGTCGAGGGTGTCGCGGTGGGGGACCGGCTAACGGGATGGTAGCCGGTCGGCCATCCTTGGGAACCGTCGCGTTATCGCCTCCAACGAATCCGACCCGCACGTGCGGGGAATGATACGTGGACGGTTCGGTGCCGGGACATGGCGGCGGGAGACTCCATGGTAAGGTCTTTGTCGCTGCTTCAGGGAAATGCAAAACGCTGAAAAGCGGGAGCTTTCCCCGAATGACCACCTGCGCGGGTGGCGGAATGGCAGACGCGCTAGCTTGAGGTGCTAGTCCTCGAAAGGGGGTGGGGGTTCAAGTCCCCCTCCGCGCACAAAGAAAAACCCCTAGAATCCTTAGATTCTAGGGGTTTTCCTTTTCACCATGCCGGCGTGAGTGTCCAGCCCATAGGCTACGGAACCATATCGAGAGGTTGGGGGGCTGCGATCCGGATGCCATCCTGATCCGTTGTGTGAGCGAAGTCGACCTTTCCATGGGATGCTGCCGCGAAGTGTCGATTGGCAAAGCGAATTCGCATGGATTCATCCCAATCCAAATCGTCGAGATTTTCTGAGTATGTCAACCCGATTCAGGACCACTGGGACGGCCTGAACCAGGACCACCGATGACGGTTCTGACGCGCGACCCATGCTCTTCCGCTTCTGTGAAGACAGACTTTACTCCCGCACGAACACGGCAGCTCCTCCAGGTGGCGGCCACGAAGCTCACTGTTGAGCCCCGGGATTTGGACCGAGCAATATGGCTGCACGAGAGTCCGTCGAAGTAGTGAGGACAGTGCTGTAGCACCTGGCGGCCGCTCCGCTGACGTCGCCCCAAGCATGCTGCAAGGTCGGCGGCTGCGGCGATTTAGAGGGAAGGCCCTAGTTCAGGTTCATGCCGAACTGCCGGGTCAGGAGCGCCCGCTTGAAATGGGCCTCGGCTGCGTCCACCTGCGCCGACGGAGCGCTCGGGGAGAAGACCTGCAGGATACTGAACTGGAAGTGCTGCCGGTGCCGGGCGTCGGTGGTGGCCAACTCCCGGAGTGCGACGTTACCGCCGTGGCCATTTCTGGCGTACTCACTCCAGCGGCCCAAAAAACGCTCCGCGCCGTCGGCCTTGCCCACATACAACCGGCCGGTGCTGGTGTCGGCAATGAGGTAGATGCCCTGCACGGAGCTGAGAGCCGTCCGCCATTGGCCGTATCGATCGTCAGTGATGACAGCCTGAAGCTCTTCAAAGCTCACAAGCAGCGAATCGAATCCTGGGAACGGCACGTAGGACGGATCGGATATCTCTACCACCGTCATCGAGGTTGCCTGGTCGCCTGTCTTCGCCCAGTTCACCGCGTCCTTGGTCCACTCGATCACCAGGCGGTCCGCCAGGGCAGCGAACACCGGGGTGGGCTGCAGGTCAAAGAAGCGGCGATCCTGAGTGCGCTCCGCGAGCACTTCACCATGGTTCTCGTGCGCAATGATGAACCGAGCGCGCCGGCCGGTTGTGGCGAGGAAGTTCAACCAAAACCGGGGCGGAGTTGCCGGGACCTTACTGTTTTGGATGCCCTGCTCTCGTACGTACGGCAGCAGGTCAGGTCCCATCGCATCTGCCCGGGTTCGCAGACCGCCGGGCTTAAGTGTGTGCCGGATGACCAGCAGCTCCTGCGGCGCCAACCCGGTCGCCTGGAAGAGATCTGCGAGGCTCAAGCCACCCGAGATGTCATTCATGCATTACCGTCTGTCTGCCCGCCAACGGCCTCAAAACTTGTTGTTTTCCTAATAGACACGTCGGTGAATGGGAGAAGACCGGGTGTCCATTATCCGCTTTAAGCACTCAGGGCCTGATCTTCCAGTTGCTGGAAGGTCCGCCCGTCCGCGGTCTTCCAGGTAATCCGTCCGTTGATGTTGCCGCCGACGACGATGGCGCCAGCCGTGCTGGGGCTGCTGAAAAGGTGGTCTTTGACGAAGACATAGTCCTCGCCGCGGACCGCGGCAATGCCCTGTTCGACTAGAGCCACACGGCGGCGCGCCAACGAGGCGGAGAGGGAGGGGCGGGCTATGGCTTTACCGACAGAGCCGGCAAGGACGAGCAAACCTTCCGTGGTCGGCCTGGCGCGGGCGTCGGTGCCACTTTCCCTGAAGAACAGGGTTTCAACAGCGTCGCCTCGCCCAAGAGTTCCAGCCAGATTGATTTCGCGGACCGGCTCCAGGACCGGGTAACCCAAAGTGGTTAGGAGAACGGAAATGGTTTCTAGATACTCCCGGCAGTCGGATTCGAGTGGCGGAGGAGTGTGCGGGTTTGATGCCTCGTTGCCATTGTGCAGCTCGTACCGCCGTGCCTGCGCGGCGTTTTGGATCGCCTGCCACTCCATGTAGCCAGTGTGCGTATTCGTCCAAGCGTTCGTCAGGGAAACAGCAACCAGGGCACGCTCCCAGAAGTCCTTTTTGTCCGAGTGCTGCTTGAGCCTGTCACCAACGCTGCCGGTCTGGCCGATATAGCAAGATGGCAGCCCAGACGATGAAGATCCGAACAGGAAGTAGACAGCGACCTGTTTGGATTCTGGCATGTCCCGGAAGTCTCTCAACAGCGGTCGTGGTACCTCGAAAACCCTCACCGTACGCGTGGTGATCTCGGCCATCCGGATGCCGGCCGGATCACCCTGGGGGAGGTAGATCTGGATGGTCTGGGGCAGCGGCGTTCTCGGAGACATACTCGAATCCTAATGAACGCAGCGAAAAGACGGTCACGTGGCACCGCCAATGCGCATTCAAGCGATCGCAGAACGCCGCCAATCATGCGGTGAGTCACATCCACGGGGCGGAACGGCCTGCGCCCATCCTGCCAGCCAGTCCCAGACCAGCCACTGTCAAGACTCACAGTTGTGCGGGATCTGCAGCTCCATCGCCGCTGAAAGAGCCCAACGACCTGTGGGCGGAGCTGGCCGCCGGGGAGGAATTGGAATCCCGGGCAGAAGGTGCCGTCGTCGATGATCTCTTTACCGGACTAAGTCGATGGTTAACGGCGCGTGTCGCCGATCTGGGACGAGCTCTGTCAGCGTCATGCTTTGGTCATGGATCTCTCGGATCGCAGTTCGGATCGGCATCGAGCGGAGGGACTGCCTGTCGCGAAGGTCGGGCGGGTGATTCCTCGTTCCGGTGTTCCGAGGTTCGTGGTCCTCGACGCGAAGGGCGAGGAGTTCGCTCCTGCCACGGAGTATCTGCTTGAGCTGGCAGCGACGGACCGTTCGCCTCAAACGGTACGAACCTATCCGGACTCCTTGGGGTCTGGCGCTGTCCGCGCCGGCCGCTCTATTTGGCGACCACTCAACTAGCATCAGGCTATGGCCCAACGACCGACGGACATGAGTGGCTTCGTCACGGCGCTCGTGCCCACGCTCTCCCGGAGCCTGGCTGAGGAGTTCAATGTCTTCCGGGTGATGCACCACGGCACCCACGAGAAGCAACTTTCCAACGTCTTCGCCTGGCTGCTTGCCACCGATGCGACTCACGCACTCGGCGATGCCTTCCAGCGCATCTTCCTCGAGAGAATCAACGCTGAGCTGCCGGCTCACAAGCAGCTGCCTTCCACCGGCTACCGCGTGGCCCAGGAAGTCGACACCAGAGGATACGAGGAAGCCGCTGGCGGCCAGGTCGGCATGGACATCGCCGACCTCCTCCTCTCGCGAGAGGATGCCGCCGTCGTCGTTGAGAACTACGCGACCACCGATGGGCACGGTCACGACTACCACCGGTACCTCGCCCACGCTGTTGGGCCCGGGAGAGCGGCCGCAGTCGTTTTGCTCTGCCACCGCCGCGAGACCCACCGCCAGCAAGATGGATGGGAACAGGCTGTTGTCGTCACCTATGCCGAGGTTCTAGGGGACCTTCACGCGCACGTTGATCGCGATCGGTCGTGGCGTCGGGGGCATCGTGAGCAGCTTTTCTTCATCCAGCAGATGATTGACCACTTCGTGGAAGGCCCGGCGGCAGTGAACCTCGACGACCAGATCTCCTTCATCAAGGCCATGTGTGAGACCGGGGAGTCTGCACGTTACGGGTACCGGCCGCAGGATCGTGCGGCCCAGGAGTTCGCCGATCTCATCGCCGAGCATGCGCGGCGGCAGCTGGAGGACAGCCGCAAGACCCTAGCCGCTGTGAAGGCCGGGCTGCGCAGCTTTGCGCAGACGACGCTGACGGAGCAGGTGAACGAGACGGTCGAGAGCGGGCCGGTGACGAAGGTCGAGGCGAGGCTCGCCGGCAAATGGGAGTGGTGCGTCGCTATGCGCCGCGCTGATGCGCAGCCGACGATCCTCCTCATGTTCGGGCCCACTGCCGTCGTGGAAAACGAGCGGGCGACAGAGGTGGTGTCCGACCCTGACTACTCGCGAGTGTTCGTGACGCTTAAGACCGCGGGTCAGCAGGGCTTCGAGCAGATCGTGCAGACAGGCGTCAGTCTCGGTGAGGTCATCAACGGGCTGTCTCAGGACGATCACCGTCTGCGAGACGCCGTGCTGGCGGTGGCATCCGAAGGCGGACGGGGACTGGAGTAACTCGCAATCCAACCCATCCATACCCGGCGTTGGGAGTCGAATCCAGGCCGTCCCACAGTCAGAGCGCGAGCCTCGATGTACGTCAAGTGGACCCTGAAACTCAAACACACACCTAGTCTAGGAACGTACAGTTTGGACAGTTTGGCGGGTCCAGCCTTCATAGTCCGGATAAGAAGACGCGGACGAGCTGACGCATGACCGGTTCGGGGTCTTCCATGAGCTCGGAGAGCCGGCGGCTCAGCGACGGGAGCAGCCCAACCCTCGTGTTCGTTGTCGCTAGAAACCCAGCCCATGCTCGATCCGTCGCTAACGGTCGTCGTGGAGCTGGAGGGTGTCCTCGTGGTCGCCGGCTTCGAGGACTTGGCGGACTCCAGGAGGAATTTCGCCAATGCGAACTCCCACTAGAGTGATAGGCAAATAGAAAGGTGGGCCTCCCCTGGCCTGGCCTTTGGCCTCGTGAGAACCGGAGAGTTTCCATTCGTGTCTGTTTTGTCGAGCTTTGCGTGGGCGTCGCCGACGTTCTCCATGGCCCATTCGCCAAGTACGGGTCGGAGGCGTTGTGTCCACGATGCTCCGTCGCCTCGAACGCGTTGTGACTCCGCATCGAAAGGCGGGCACCGATGCCTGAGCTGAACTGGGTTGGCAAAGCCAACGTCATCACTCACCACTTGGACGTGCCTTTCCGGATCCTTGACCGGAAGTACTCATTCGACCAGGGCGGCCAGAAGACGGACGACAACGGGTCGCCGAACATGGTGATCCACGGCGATAATCTCGAAGCTCTCAAGGCGCTGCTCCCGCAGTACGAGGGCCGAGTCGACTGCATCTACATCGACCCGCCCTACAACACAGGCAACGAGGGCTGGGTCTACAACGACAACGTCAACGACCCCAGGATCAAGAAGTGGCTGGGCGACGTCGTCGGCAAGGAGGGCGAGGACCTCTCCCGCCACGACAAGTGGCTGTGCATGATGTACCCGCGTCTTCGACTGCTCCACAAGCTTCTCGCCCCCACCGGCGTCATCTTCATCTCCATTGATGACAACGAGTTTGCGAGCCTCGGCAAGGTCATGGACGAGATCTTCGGCCCCTCCAACCGGCTCGCCTACGCGCCCGTGCGCTCCGAGCCTAGCGGCGGGAAGGACAAGACCGCCCTGCGCACCGGGCACGAGTACCTCCTGATCTACACCAAGGGCGACCAGAGCATGCTGGGGATGGAGGAGAAGGAGAGCGGAGCGCTCAATCTCCACGACTCGCTCGGGCCGTACAAGAAGGGGCGCGAGCTGCGCAAGTGGGGAGCCACGTCCGACCGCTCCGACAGGGCTACGATGTGGTTCCCGGTCACTGCTCCGAACGGAACAGTCGTGCTGCCGATCAAGAACGACGGGACCGAGGGATACTGGCGCTGGGGCAAAGACCATCGCGGGATGGCTCAGATTCTCGTGGATCCCGACTTCGCGCACTGGGAGCTCACGCCGTATGACAAAAGGGTCTCAGTCGACGGTGAGACGGAGCGATGGGTGCCGTACGAGAAGATCCGTGAAGTCACGAGCTCGTTCGGATGGAACACGTGGCTTGACGGCTACGGTACGAATGCGGAGGCCACGGCAGTCATCAAGGCGATCTTCGGTTCCAAGAAGTTCGACACGCCTAAGCCGCTCAGCCTGCTCGAATGGCTCGTCGCTCTCAACAGCAATCCCAATGCAATCGTGCTTGACTCGTTCGCGGGGTCGGGGACGACTGCGCAGGCCGTCCTGAACCTCAACAAGAGAGATGGCGGGAACCGCAGCTTCATCCTGGTCGAGCTGGGCGACTACGCAGACGAGATCACGGCTGAACGAGTGCGCCGCGTGATCAACGGGTACGCCGGCGCGACCTCTGAGGAGGTAGTGCTGTTCGAGCAGAAGCTGACCTTGGGTGCGCTGAAGAACGCTCCCGCGATCCTGGCCGAAGCGGCGAAGGTCGCCGACGACGCTGGTGGAGAGTACACGACGGTGTCCCGTCCCAAGGTGGTCACGAAGGTGGCCGGGAAGACTGGCTCATCCTTCGTGCAGGTAGTCGCCACGCGCACTCGGGACTTCGATGTGTCCGGCACAGGTGGTTCGTTCTCTTATTACGAGCTCGGAGAGCCCCTGCTCGTCGACGGCAATTTGAATGCCTCGGTGCCGGCTGAGCGGATTCGTGACTACATCTGGTTCACCGAAACCCAGACGACGGTATCAGGGGAGTTTTCAGAGGCGCATCCGTATTTCTTGGGGACTGACCGGCACGTTGCCTATCACTTCATCTACGAAGCTGACGAAGTCACGAATCTGGGCCGCAAGTACATCACCTCCCTGTCTCCCGAGGTGATGTCGGACGCTCTGGTGATTTATGCCGACACCTGCACCCTTAGCGACCGGGAGTTGTCGGGCCTGAACATCACGTTCAAGAAGATCCCGCGCGACATTACAAGGCTGTGAGTCAAGGACCCATCATGGAACTCAAGAAATACCAGAAGCGAGTGATCGGTGACCTCGTTTCCTACCTAGATCACCTGAAACAGACCGACTCGCTTTCCGCGGCGTTCGCGGACTACTGGGCGTCCAAGCAGGTGCCGGTCGGTGCGGGTGGGATTCGCTCTTATCAGAACATCATCGATGGGGTGCCTCACGTCTGCTACAAGGTGCCAACCGGCGGGGGTAAGACCCTGCTGGCGTGCGCGTCGGTGCGGCCGATCCTCGACGCGCTGCCGATTCGCAAGCCGAAGGCCGTGGTCTGGCTGGTGCCCTCGGACGCGATCCTCACGCAGACCCTCGCTGCGCTCAAGGACCCCAGCCACCTGTACCGCCAGCAGCTGAACCTGGACTTCGGCTCTCGCGTCGAGGTGTACTCGAAGAAGGAACTGCTGGCGGGGCAGAACTTCAACCCGGCGACGGTCGCCGAGCAGCTCACGGTGATGGTGCTCTCGTACGACTCGTTCCGCTCGGCGAGCAAGGAGGGTCGCAAGGCCTTCCAGGCCAACGGTGCGTTGGAGCCATTCCGAACCGCTCTCGGCCCGGCAGAGGTGACGATCGACGACGCCGACGAGACCGCGTTGTTCCAGGTCATCAACCAGCTCGAGCCCCTAGTCATCGTGGACGAGTCGCACCATGCACGCAGCGATCTCTCCAAGGAGATGCTGCGCAACTTCAATCCCTCGTTCGTGCTGGACCTGACGGCGACCCCGAAGAGCGAGTCCAACATCATCGCTTACGTGGACGCGTTGGCCCTAAAGGCCGAGCACATGGTGAAGCTGCCTGTCGTGGTCTACAACAAGGCGTCGCAGACTGAGGTCATCACTGACGCCATCGACATCCGTCGAGTCCTGGAGCAGGCCGCTGCCGCCGAGCTCGAGGCAGGCGGCGAGTACATCCGACCCATAGTGCTGTTCCAGGCGCAGCCCAAGACTTCGGAGGACGCCACGTCCTTCGAGAAGCTTCGTGCCAAGCTGATCGACGCTGGTGTGCCTCACGACCAGATCGCCATTAAGACGGCCAGCATCGACGAGCTGAAGAGCGTCGACCTCCTCAGTGATTTGTGTCCGATCCGGTTCATCATCACCGTCAACGCCCTCAAGGAGGGCTGGGACTGCCCATTCGCGTACGTGCTCGCGTCCTTGGCCAACAAGACCAGCCAGGTTGACGTTGAGCAGATCCTCGGGCGCGTCCTTCGCCAGCCCTACACCAAGCACCACGCGAACGGTCTGCTCAACACCTCTTATGTCCTGACCTCGTCGAACGACTTCCAATCCACCATCGACAACGTGGTCGCCGGGTTGAACGCGGCGGGATTCACCGCCCGTGACTACCGGGTGGCGGACCAGTCGCCCGTGGACGAGACGGCTCAGCCCACGCCGCCCACGCCGACTGCATCGCCCACATCGGACGAGGTGGGCGTTCCCTCGCGAGAGCCTGGCACGGCGGAGGAGGAGTTCCTGGAGTTCGATGTCGAGGCCGTCTCGGAGCGAATCGGGACCGACGAAGCAGATGTGGTGCCGACGTCCGTTGAGGACATGGTGCGCGTCGCCGAAAAGGCTGGCGACGACTACGAACGCAAGGCGGAAGACGCGCTGGCCACGGCGTCCGAGAATTCGCTGCCGACGGATTTGGAGGACAAGGTGCCCCGCTACGCGATAAGCCCAGCCCATTCGGACCAGGCCCTCGCGCTGCGGCTCCCGAGGTTCTACGTCGAGACCGATGACTTGTTTGCCTCTTTCGAGGGCGAGTCCGCGGTGCCGCTGTCTCCTGCGGGTCTGACGGAGGGGTTCAGCCTCAACGGCCGTGACTCCAACGTGGACCTCGCCCACGCCGTCGAGCAGATCGTGACCGTGGATGTGCGCACAGGCGACGGGGACAGGCCCAAGGCGTTCAACATGAACGCGCGGCAGCAGCAGGAGCTCCGCAAGCACTTCGACTCGCTGCCGATGGAGAGCCGAGTGCGCGAATGCCGCGACATGATCTTGGGTTTCCTCGATAAGAAGAACTACAACGCGATCGTCTCGGAGGACTTGAGGCGCTACGTGCATCGGGTCGTGGAGAGCCTGGATGGCGCGCAGCTCAAGGTCCTCGAGACGTCTCCGCACGCGGCGGCGGCTCGTATCCGCACGAAGATTGATGGATTCCTTGTGGAGCACCGCATGGCCGAGTTCGAAGCAGGGCTGGACGATGAGTCGATCGGTGTTCGCTCGACTTATCAGCTCCCGGAACGCATCTCGCTCACCGAGCCCAACACCTCGGTCGGTGGATCGCTGTATGAGGCGGAAGGGAGCATGAACGGCGAGGAGCGTGACCTCATCATGAAGGTCGCCGCGTTGGACAACGTGGCCTGGTGGCACCGGGTCGTCGAACGAGCGCCTGATGCGTTCTGCATCAATGGACCCATGAACCACTACCCGGACTTCATCGTGTGCACCAAGGGCGGCAAGATCGTCCTGGTCGAGTCCAAGGGCGAGATGCTTAAGAACGATGACTCCCGCGCCAAGATCCGACTCGGTGAGAAGTGGGCGAACGCCGCGGGCGGGATGTACCGCTACTACATGGTCTTCCAAGACGGTGTGCAGCCCTTGGAAGGCGGATTCAGATCATCTGACTTCCTAAGCCGGCTGGGACGCCTGTAACGCACATCGGGGATGCTGTCTGAGACAAACGAAGAACCTCGGCCAGTCAATTCGGTGAGACAAGTCCGACTTACATGAGAAAGATGGTCGGACTAGTCTGCCGTCCAGTGCTGACGCACCGGCGATGCAACAACGCCAGCGCGGCGCTACGTAGCAGCAGGAGGGGCCGGCACCATGTGATGCCGACCCCTTGCTGCTCTCTGGTTCTAGCGACTCATGCCCTTCTGCAAGAGCTTTGTCTGGCCGTTGGCTCCGCGCGTCTTGCGAGCCTTCGGGCTGCGCGCTGGTGCGGTGGGAACGGCTGCGCTGGGCGGGGTGCCCTGGTCCTGGTCGGCGCTAAGCCGTGCCTGGACCGCCTCACGGACGGCCACGCCCTCCAGACTGGCGGCCAGCTCCCGCCGGCGCTCGGCCGAGTCGTACCTGATGCCTGCTTCCCCGCCCTTCGGATAAGTCCTGTTCACGGCCCCGGTCCTCCCGGGCGGCCTCGGCCAGCAGCTGCGCTGCCTGGGTGTTCTCGTCACCGCCGGTGCTGAGCTCCTGCTCTGCCTGTTTGCGGTCCCGTTCGGTCTTCGTCAGGGCAGCGGCCACCGACGCGTCGTCGGCGCCCAGGTTGTCCACGTCCAGGCCGTAGCGGCGTTGCACCTGGTCCCGGATCGCCATGTTGCGAGGGCCGGCAGCGTGAATTCGGCCGGATCGCGGCCCAGGTCTGATCGGTGATCTTTTGAGGGGTCACTGTGGCCTAGTCGCTGATGCTTTCCAGCAGCCACTGGGTTGAGAGCGCGTTCCGGCGCAGGGTGATGGTCCGCAGGGCTGAGTTGGACCCGAGACGGACCTGCACCCTCCAATACTCGATGCTCACCAGGTCGCCGCTGCCCACGGCCGCCGTACGCCGGGTGTCCCACCAGGCGTCCCGGGCGAACCAGTGCACCGGATCAGCCGCCACGGCCCAGATACGGCCATCAAAACGGACGGCCAGGGGAGTGCCGGCCGGGGTGAACCGGACTTCAACGTCAACGTCCAGGGTTGTTTCATTCGCTACTGCTGTCACGGATTACGCGCTCTCCCAAGTTCCTGTTCATCATTTCTTCCCGGCGGGTAACCGCCGAACTCCATACCCAGGTCCGGCGGGTCAGCGGCCCGTCGCACCACGTCACTTCGACGGCTTTCGCCGTCCAGGCGTACACCTCGCCGTCCACCAGCTCAGCGCAGTTCGGAAACCTGATCCACGCCTTCACCGGGATCCCGGGGAAGCCGTTTTTGGACGGGAAGTGCTCGAAGTCGAGCTCTTCCACCGTCAGCCCAATCGGCGACGCCCGCCGCGCATACTGCGCCTGCAGCCTGCCCGCCTGCTCCGGTCCCATACCACCACTTTAGAATATATATTCGAATCGACACGCCGAAAAAAGCGCAATCATGCCGAATGGCATTTGATGGATGATCACGCAGATCTCATTATGTACGGCGGCTACGACAGCCAGCGACCCGCGCGTCGGCGCTGGCCCTCTGGCGGACGGGTTGCGCGCCAGTGGGGACAGCTTTGAGCTGTGCGGAGGGCTCCACCTGCCCCCAATGGGCACAACCCGAACCGGTCACCGGCGGGGAGGGCGGCCTCTGGTTCTCCCGGCCTGCCAACCGGGAACGGACTCATCCAGAAGCCTGATCCTGGCCGGGTCGAGATCGCCGCGGCGGCGTTTGTATCGCTGCTGGTGGATCCACACTCCGAGGGTGTGTTCGCGTTCTGAGTCATAGTCGTGGTGGCGTGGCCAGTCGTGGCCTTCGTGTCGGAAGTCCACGAGCTGGGCGAGGCGGTGGTGCCACCTGGCTTCGTCCGCAGCTGCCCTGTGGTTGTCGGCCCATTCCGGAACTCGTGCGAGTCCGTCACGGTATGCCGGGTCAAGGGTGCCTTCGGCTGCTTCGCGCCGGCGCTCCGAGAGCCACCGGGCCATGGACCGTTCACCTCTGTTCTCCGAATGGCCCCGGGGGAGCCGGCTCTCGGCCGCAATCCAGGCGATGACCTCCTCCATCCGGGCAAGGCTCCTGGGGGAGCGGCCGGTTATGGCGCCGGCAGCGGCTTGGTGTGCTGCCTCAAGCTCCAGATCACGGCGCCGAGCGATGACCAAGTGATATCCGACGACGGCGGGATGAACGCGCACGAGCTCAGCGATGCGTTTCCGGCTCAGCCCGAGCCGGAACATCAGCACCCATTCCGCGTCCGGAGCGCGCCGTAACCGCCTGTCCATAATGGACCCCATCCTGCCACGGCCCCCCGCCATGGGCGGGCTGGCAACGTGGGGGCCGAGGACACGGTGACCCGGGCGTCCGCCGGCCCCCCAGCTCCCGGGGCGGCGGAAACGAGCAGCCGACGAGGCGTTTCGGCGGCGGTATTGCCAAGAAGTAGTAGGAGTAGTAGTTTTATGACTACTACTCCTACTACTATTTTGAGGTTGTCGCCGTGGCGTTGAGTGTAAAAGACCGCGTGTTTGCTGCTGCGGAGCAGATCAGCGCCGAGCGCCGGCCTACCGTCTCGACGGTGCGGGCAGCGGCGGGTGTGAGCAACGCCGATGCCACCCGTTACCTGAAGGAGTGGGTCGAGGAGAAGCAGGCCGCGGGAGGACAGGTCGCCGCGACACCGGCGGCGGTGCTGGAACAGGCCGCGCGCCTGGCCGGGGCCTGCTGGGCCGAAGCGTCCGCCCTGGCCAATGAGCGGCACGCCGCCGCGGAAGCGGTCTGGGCGCAGGAGAAAAAGGACCTGGCACTGGAGATCTCCGAACTCGTCGCTGACCTGGACAAAGTAAGCGCCGAGAAAGACGCGGCCGTCACCGAACTCACCGCCCGGATCACTGCACTCGATACCCAGGCCGCGGCGATGAAGGCGCAGCTGGAGCAGGCACGCACCGCCGAACAGCAGGCCAGCAACACCGCCGCCGACGCAGCTACCAGGCTGGCCGCGGCCGAGGCCCGGGCAGAGACCCTGCAAAAGGCGCACGACGCGCTCCTGCAGCGCATCGTGCCGGAAACCCCGGACAAGAATGACCGGGCCCAGCGAACGAGTGGCGGCGGCCCCCAGCTTTGAGCTGCGCGGGAGGTGCCCTGCCTGGCTTCCCTGACCTCTGGTGGGGAGGCAACAGGCCTCTCACGGAACCGCTGACTCTCGTGAGCTGTCCCTGACAGCCCTGGCTGCCTCGACCATCACCTACCGGGCCGTCTCCAGGGCCCGGTTCCGGCAGGACTCGTAGGCCGGCACAGGACCCGGCCGCCCGGCGGCGGCCGCCCGGCCGCCGCTAGTTTGGCGGTTGCGCTTCCGCTGCGGGGAACTCCCGCAGCGTCGCCGCGACTGCCCTGACCGCTGCCGGGTCCTCGGTCCAGGGCCGGCCCGTGCGGGTACAGGCATGGAAGTTTGTCAGCTCCGATGCCTCCTGGGCCGCCGCCAGTTCGGCCCACGCGTCTTCGAGTTCCCTGAGCTGTTCTGCCGTCAGCGGCTCCCGCGTCTCCGCGCCGGCCGCAGCGACCGTGCCCGCCGTTGCCGGGCGTTTCCTGAAAATACTCCGTACCCCCATGTGCTGCCCCCTTTGACTGAAAAGGCCCGCCCAGGAGGTCTGCTCGGGGGAGAAACACCTGCAACCGGCGGGACCGTTCCACCTTAGCAAGGCCCTGATTTCCGCTGCGCTCCAACCAGTTATGGGGCGTCCGCTGGCGCGGCCGGCTGTTGGGTCCAGGTTCGCCGTCGCAGGGCTCCGGTGACCCTGGCCCTGTCTACGTCTGCGACGTTTTTGTGTTGCTGTCCTGCGGATTCTAGGCGTCCGCTCCAGCCCGTCCAGCCCCTCCTTCGTCGGGGCCTGCGGTGCAGGAAATGTCCCTCCGGCGCTCCTAATTCGTTGTTAAGCAGCTTCTCGCGGGTCATTTCGGTTGGTTTGCCGGGGGCTGTCTTCAGGGTTCTGCGGCACAATCCGCTGGTGCGACGCCTACGGCGCTCTTGGGTCTTTGAATCCTCGACGCAGAGCGGCGCGT
>NZ_JBFRGZ010000014.1:0-175283 GCF_052115605.1 Arthrobacter sp. 2MCAF15
TAGTGTTTGGCACACTGTTGGGTCCTGAGGCAACAGGACCGGGGAGGGTGACTTTCCCGGGACTTGTGTTTCTGGTTTCCTGGCTGCACCGAGCRCGCACAGTTGATGTGTGTGGGGTGTGTGGTACGGGGTTGTTGTTTGAGAACTACATAGTGGACGCGAGCATCTTTTATAAGAAGCAATTTCCAAGAATATGAACCTGGATCTGTCGTTCCGTCCTTTGGGGCGGGATGGTGGTTTTCATGGTTCTCTCGAAAATTACTCCTTGATCTTTTGTGGTCAAGTTTTTAAGAGCACACGGTGGATGCCTTGGCATTAGGAGCCGAAGAAGGACGTAGGAATCTGCGATAAGCCTGGGGGAGTCGATAACCGGACTGTGATCCCAGGGTGTCCGAATGGGGAAACCCCGCCAGGGGCGCGAGCTGCCTGGTGACCCGCATCTGAACACATAGGGTGCGTGGAGGGAACGCGGGGAAGTGAAACATCTCAGTACCCGCAGGAAGAGAAAACAATAGTGATTCCGTCAGTAGTGGCGAGCGAACGCGGATCAGGCTAAACCGTTCCATGTGTGATAGCCGGCGGGCGTTGCATGGTCGGGGTTGTGGGACTTTCCGTTCTGTCTCTGCCGGGACAGTGGGGTGAGAGTGCTGGCATAGGTGAACGGTCTTGAAAGGCCGGCCGTAGAGGGTGTGAGCCCCGTAACCGAAATGTTGTGCACCGCCTGGGAAGTATCCCAAGTAGCACGGGGCCCGAGAAATCCCGTGCGAATCTGTCAGGACCACCTGATAAGCCTAAATACTCCCTAATGACCGATAGCGGACCAGTACCGTGAGGGAAAGGTGAAAAGTACCCCGGGAGGGGAGTGAAACAGTACCTGAAACCGTGTGCTTACAATCCGTCGGAGCAACCTTGTAGTTGTGACGGCGTGCCTTTTGAAGAATGAGCCTGCGAGTTAGTGTTACGTCGCGAGGTTAACCCGTGTGGGGAAGCCGTAGCGAAAGCGAGTCTGAATAGGGCGTTGCAGTGGCGTGATCTAGACCCGAAGCGAAGTGATCTACCCATGGCCAGGTTGAAGCGACGGTAAGACGTCGTGGAGGACCGAACCCACTTCAGTTGAAAATGGAGGGGATGAGCTGTGGGTAGGGGTGAAAGGCCAATCAAACTTCGTGATAGCTGGTTCTCCCCGAAATGCATTTAGGTGCAGCGTTGCGTGTTTCTTACCGGAGGTAGAGCTACTGGATGGCTAATGGGCCCTACAAGGTTACTGACGTCAGCCAAACTCCGAATGCCGGTAAGTGAGAGCGCAGCAGTGAGACTGTGGGGGATAAGCTTCATAGTCGAGAGGGAAACAGCCCAGACCACCAACTAAGGCCCCTAAGCGTGTGCTAAGTGGGAAAGGATGTGGAGTTGCGAAGACAACCAGGAGGTTGGCTTAGAAGCAGCCATCCTTAAAAGAGTGCGTAATAGCTCACTGGTCAAGTGATTCCGCGCCGACAATGTAGCGGGGCTCAAGTACACCGCCGAAGTTGTGGATTTCAGATATTAGCYAAGCCGCTCCCTTGTGGGGTTGGTTCAGGCGTCTGGAGTGGTAGGGGAGCGTCGTGTGGGCAGTGAAGTCGCGGTGGAAACCAGCGGTGGAGCCTACACGAGTGAGAATGCAGGCATGAGTAGCGAAAGACGGGTGAGAAACCCGTCCGCCGGATGATCAAGGGTTCCAGGGTCAAGCTAATCTGCCCTGGGTAAGTCGGGACCTAAGGCGAGGCCGACAGGCGTAGTCGATGGACAACGGGTTGATATTCCCGTACCGGCGAAAAACCGCCCATGCTGAACAGGGGATACTAACCGCCCGAAACCTGCCCGACCGCCCTTGTGGTGGRAGGGTTTTGGTGGAGCGCGGGACCTGATCCTGGGAGGCAAGCGTATTAACAGGTGTGACGCAGGAAGGTAGCCGAGCCGGGCGATGGTTGTCCCGGTCTAAGGATGTAGGGCGAACGGTAGGCAAATCCGCCGTTCATGATGCCTGAGATCTGACGGGACCCCCGTATGGGGGGATTCGGTGATCCTATGCTGCCGAGAAAAGCATCGACGCGAGGTTTTAGCCGCCCGTACCCCAAACCGACACAGGTGATCAGGTAGAGAATACTAAGGCGATCGAGAGAATTATGGTTAAGGAACTCGGCAAAATGCCCCCGTAACTTCGGGAGAAGGGGGGCCCCAACCTTGAACACCACTTGCTGGTGGGAGGGGATCGGGGCCGCAGAGACCAGGGGGAAGCGACTGTTTACTAAAAACACAGGTCCGTGCGAAGTCGCAAGACGATGTATACGGACTGACTCCTGCCCGGTGCTGGAAGGTTAAGAGGACCGGTTAGCCGCAAGGCGAAGCTGAGAATTTAAGCCCCAGTAAACGGCGGTGGTAACTATAACCATCCTAAGGTAGCGAAATTCCTTGTCGGGTAAGTTCCGACCTGCACGAATGGAGTAACGACTTCCCCGCTGTCTCAACCATAAACTCGGCGAAATTGCAGTACGAGTAAAGATGCTCGTTACGCGCAGCAGGACGGAAAGACCCCGAGACCTTTACTATAGTTTGGTATTGGTGTTCGGAGTGGCTTGTGTAGGATAGGTGGGAGACGTTGAAGCCCGGACGCCAGTTCGGGTGGAGTCATCGTTGAAATACCACTCTGGTCACTTTGGACATCTAACTTCGGCCCGTAATCCGGGTCAGGGACAGTGCCTGATGGGTAGTTTAACTGGGGCGGTTGCCTCCTAAAAAGTAACGGAGGCGCCCAAAGGTTCCCTCAGCCTGGTTGGCAATCAGGTGTCGAGTGTAAGTGCACAAGGGAGCTTGACTGTGAGAGAGACATCTCGAGCAGGGACGAAAGTCGGGACTAGTGATCCGGCGGTACATTGTGGAATGGCCGTCGCTCAACGGATAAAAGGTACCTCGGGGATAACAGGCTGATCTTGCCCAAGAGTCCATATCGACGGCATGGTTTGGCACCTCGATGTCGGCTCGTCGCATCCTGGGGCTGGAGTAGGTCCCAAGGGTTGGGCTGTTCGCCCATTAAAGCGGTACGCGAGCTGGGTTTAGAACGTCGTGAGACAGTTCGGTCCCTATCCGCTGCGCGCGCAGGAAATTTGAGAAGGGCTGTCCTTAGTACGAGAGGACCGGGACGGACGAACCTCTGGTGTGTCAGTTGTACTGCCAAGTGCACCGCTGATTAGCTACGTTCGGATGGGATAACCGCTGAAAGCATCTAAGCGGGAAGCTCGCTTCGAGATGAGATTTCCATACACCTTGTGTGTGAGAGGCCCCCAGCCAGACCACTGGGTTGATAGGCCGGATGTGGAAGCGAGGACTAACGACTCGTGAAGCTGACCGGTACTAATAGGCCGATAACTTACACCACACACCATCCCGCGAACCCGTTTCAAAAGGGGTTCGCACCACGGGRTGGTACAAAGAAACAAGACTGCTTGCGTCCACTATGTGGTTCCCAACCAACAAACCCGTTGCTTGAGAACCCACAACTGAATAACAACACCACACCTGCGGTGAAAACCGCAGAGCACATGTTGTAACCACCAGATTTCCCCACCCCMGGCAACAGCCACGGTGGCGGAGCAAGGGTTACGGCGGTCATAGCGTGGGGGAAACGCCCGGTCCCATCCCGAACCCGGAAGCTAAGACCCACAGCGCCGATGGTACTGCACCCGGGAGGGTGTGGGAGAGTAGGTCACCGCCGGAACACCATTAACGGTCGAGGACCCCCAACCGGTGAGGCCATGGTGTTCCCCGAGGAGGACTTTCAGGCAGTGGTCGACTCCTCGCATGCTGTCATCGAGGAGGCCAAGGCGGCGGGCGTGTACGTCTTTGGCGGCGGAATCGATGAGGACGTAGACCCGGTGCTCGTGGCCGGTGACGGCACGGTCACCGAGGGCACGTACCCAGGCCACACGGTGCCCAACGGCGGCTACACCGTTCTCGAGCTTCCCTCGCGGGAGGCGGCGATCGAGTGGGCCGCGAAGATCGCCGTCGCCTGCCGCTGCTCGCAAGAGGTCCGGCAGTTCGGGTACGATCCGGCCAGCTGACGAGGGCAACCCTAGCCAGAGCCTGTCGGTGCGGCGATATCCGCGCCCCGCACCGTGCGGAAGGATCGCGTGAGCAACTTATGGATGCAGCAGTGTGAGGCGGCGCTGAGCTGACGGCCGCCTGCGCATCAATCCCACCAGACTTCCAGCAAACTCAGGGGTAAGCACCGGCTCGTCCGGAACATTCTCCCGGCTGTGCTCGTTAGAATTCGACGGGGCTGGATTCCAAAAACCAGCCTATCGCTTTCGTTCTAAGGACACCTCAATGCCCGAACGCACTATCGTCATCACCGGAGCCAGCGACGGGATCGGCGCGTCCGCCGCGCGGACCTTTGCCCGCCAGGGGGAGCGCGTGGTCGTCGTCGGGCGTTCCGTCCAGAAGACCGAGGCAATCGCGAATGAAATCGGTGCCGACTTCTATGTCAGCGACTTCGCCGACCTCGCCCAGGTACGCGCCCTGGCCGCGCAGCTGAAGGAGAAGTACCCGCAGATTGACGTCCTGGCGAACAACGCCGGCGGCATCATGGGACCCCGCGAACTCACCGTGGACGACCACGAGACGACCTTCCAGGTCAACCACCTGGCCCCGTTCCTGCTCACCACCGAGCTGATCGACGTCCTCGCCGCCAGCCGGGCCACCGTCATCAACACCTCGAGCGTCGCGAATTCGCTCTTCGGCAAGCTGGACATCGACGACCTCGACGCGGCACGGAGCTACTCCACCAACCGTGCCTACGGCAACGCGAAGCTCGCCAACATTCTCTTCACCACCGAGCTGCACAACCGCTACAACACCGAGGGCATCTCGACGGCGGCCTTCCACCCCGGCGGCGTCGCCACCAACTTCGCGGCCGACTCCACGAGCCCCATGCGCCTGGCCTACAAGTCCTTTCTCAAGCGCTTCATGCTGACTCCCGACCAGGGCGCCGACACCCTCGTGTGGCTCGCCAACGCCACCCCGGGCCACGACTGGATCTCCGGCGCCTACTACGCCAAGCGGACGCTCTCCAAGGCCAACAAGCAGGCCTACGACGCAGGCCTCGCCAAGGCACTGTGGCGGCGCAGCGAGGCCATGGTGGCCCAGGACCTCGACAAGCTGGACCGCCAGCCGTAAATCACGGTGCGGAGCCGCCCCTGAGGCGCGCCTGTGCAGCCCGTTAGCCTCCCCACCTGCGGCGGAATCGTGGGTTAGCATTTTCCTGCCCCTCTCCGACACGCGGTGGAGGGCTTCTACTTGGGGGAGTGCTCAATACTGTGCGCCTGAAGAAACTGATTATTGCAACCCTGGCGGGTACCGCCGTCGTCCTGAGCGCCACAGCCGTGCCGGCCTCTGCCGCGACCGCGCCGAAAGCGTTCAAGAACTGCACGGAACTCAACAAGGTCTACCCGCACGGCGTCGGCCGCAGCGGCGCCCGGGACCACACCAGCGGAAAGCCCGTCACCACCTTCCGTGTCAGCAACACCCTGTACAGCTACAACGACGGCCTTGTCCCGCGGCACACAGGCGAACACGACCTCGACCGTGACAACGACGGTATCGCCTGCGAAAAGGGCTAGGTCCGGTCCCACGATTAGCCAACAACGGCCGCTAAGTCATGATGCTTAGCGGCCGTTTGCGTCCGATGGCGGGGTGCGGCGTCGATGGCGTACTGCAATCGATGGGGTGTGGCGGCACCGACGCAGGGTGAGGGCAGGGCGACGGCAGGGTCACCGCGCGGCGTCGACCCTGTCCAGGGCGTTCAGGGCGCTTTCCATGGTCCCGGCCAGGTGGCTGGCTGGCGCCGGCTTGGCGAACAGGTAGCCCTGCAGCGAGTCGCAGCCGCGCTCCATCAGGTACTTGGCCTGGGCCGGGGTCTCGATGCCTTCGGCCGTGACCTTCAGGCCGAGGGCCTGCGCGGCGTTGATCATGGTGGCGAAGAACGGGAGCTGCTCCTGGCCGGTCTTGATCATGGCCACGAACGAGCGGTCGATCTTGACGTTGTCCAGCGGCAGTTCCTGGAGCCGGCCGAGCGTGGAATACCCGGTGCCGAAGTCGTCCATGGCAATCCGGACCCCGGCAGCGCGCAGCTGCCGCAGCTGGCCGAGCACGTCCGAGGACGCATCGAAGAACACGCTCTCAGTGAGCTCCAGCGTGAGCTGGTGCGGGTCGACGCCGGTAGACGCGGCGATCGCGAGCACGTCCACGGCGAAGTCCCGATGCTGGAACTGCAGGCCCGAGACGTTGACGGCGACGCTGTACGCGGCGTCTCCGGCGAGCCAGGGGCGGATCTCGGCGCAGGCGCGGCGCAGGACCTCGTCGCCGATCTCGCGGATCAGGCCGCTCTGCTCGGCCACGGGCAGGAACTGGTTGGGCGGCACCAGCCGGCCGTGCCGCTCCCACCGGGCGAACGCTTCGAACTGCACCACCGAGCCGATGCCAGGGGACACCACGGGCTGGTAGTGCACCGAGATCTGGCCCAGCTCGACGGCGCGCCGGAGCCCGGTCTCGCCGTCGGCCTTGTGCGCCGGCGTGCTCAGCATCTCCGGCCGGAACCGCAGCCACGTGTTCTTCCCGGAGGCCTTGGCCGCGGTCATGGCGGCGTCGGCCTGGCGCAGCAGTTCCGCCCCGTCCAGCGTCTGCCGGGACTTGGACGCCAGGCCCATGCTCACGCCGGGCCGGACCATGGAGCCGCCCACGCGCAGGGGCGCGTAGAGGGCCTCGGCGATCCGCTTGGCCACCGCGTCGGCGTTGAGGCATTCGGTGAGCAGGACCGCGAACTCGTCGCCGCCCAGCCGGGCCACGGTGTCGTGCGGCCGCACGCAGTTGCGCAGCCTGCTCGCGACCTCCACCAGCAGCTCATCGGCCGCCGAGCGTCCCAGCACGTCATTGAGGTTCCTGAAGTCATCGAGGTTCAGCAACAGGATGTCCGCCGGATCCGGTCGGCGCAGTGCCGCGGCGAGCCGCTCGTTGAAGAGCGGGCCGTTGGGCAGGGCCGTCAGGGGGTCGCGGAGGGAGCCGGCCTTTAGCTCGTCGTCGTGCTCGGCGAACGCTTTGGGAACGGCGGCAGGAGTTACGGCGGCACCGGCAGCTCCTGCAGAAACAGAACCAGAAGCAGACTCACGACGGCGGACGTCGCCGCCGAGGGCAGGTCCGGCGCCGCCGGCGCTGCCGGCGTTCAGGGAAGGGGCGGCGCTGCCGGCACTCGGCTGGGCCACGCGCACGCTCGGCTGGGCCGCGGCGGCACCGCGGATCGAGAGCGCCACGGAGGTTCCGGCGTCGGCCGCTCCCGCAGGCGCCGGGACCAGCGCACACGTGATTTCGACCGGGAGTTCGGTGCCGTTGGCACGGCGGCCCGCGCCGGCGAAAGGAGTACCAGTGAATGGAGTACCGGTGATCGCGGCGCCTGGGTTTGCGGCCTTGCCGAGCCCGGCCAGGACGCCGTGGAAATCCTCCCGCGAGGCCTCAGCCAGGAGCAGGCTGTGGTCCGCCCCCAGGAGCTGCGCCCGAGAGTAACCGAAGAGCCGTTCCGCGGCCGCGTTGAGGAAGGAAATGGATCCGTCCGGACCGACCAGCAGCAGCGCGTCCGGGCTGTACTCCAGCAGTTGTTGTGCTAATCCAGCTTCCACGATTTTTGACAGCCCCCCAGGCAATGAATACGGATAGCGGGCGCCTTGCGGAGAACAAGGTGCGCTGCGCTGACTGAATCATAGTCGGTGCGGGCACCCCGACCGTGATGGGCATCATGCCGGGACTCTATGTGTCGGCACCAGCCGCCGCGTGGGACGCCCGGCTACCCGGGCACCGGGACGCCTTCGAGCTCGGCGATGGCGGCATCCGAATTCCGGACGGACTGCTCCCTGGCGGCCGCGGGTTCCGCACGGGAGAAGAGGAAGCCCTGCAGGGCATCGCAGCCGTGGTCCATGAGGTAGCGTGCCTGGGCGGGCGTCTCTATGCCCTCCGCCGTGACCTTCAGGCCCAGGCTGTGGGCCATGTGGATCATGGAGGTCAGGATGGGCAGCTTTTCGACGCCGGTCTGCAGCATGGACACGAAGGACTTGTCGATCTTCACCACGTCCACCGGCAGGTCCTGCAAGCGGCCCAACGAGGAATAGCCTGTCCCGAAGTCGTCCAGGGCCACCCGGATGCCGGCCTCGCGCAGGGTCTCCAGCTGGCCGATGACGTGCGAGTGGGCGTCGAAGAACACGCTCTCGGTCACCTCCAGGACCAGCTGGCGCGGGTCCACGCCGCTCCACGCCGCGATGTCCAGGACGCGCTCGGCGAAGTCACGGTGCTGCAGCTGCACACCGGAGACGTTGACGGCCAGGCTCCGGAACGGGTCCTCGGCCAGCCACGGGGCCAGCTCCGTGCAGCTGCGCCGCAGCACCTCGGCCCCGATCTCCCGGATCAGGCCGCTGCGTTCGGCGGTCTGGATGAAATCGTCCGGCGGGACCAGCGCGCCTTCCCATTCCCAGCGGGCCAGGGCCTCGAACTGCACCACCCCGAGCCGATCGCTGGAGATGACGGGCTGGTAGTGGACCTTGATCTGCCCCAGCTCCACCGCCCGCCGCAGCCCGGCCGTGAGCTGGGTGCGCTCCAGCAGCGCGGCCAGCATCTCGGGCTGAAAGTGCACATAGCAGTTCTTGCCGGCCTCCTTGGCCGCGTACATGGCCAGGTCCGCCTGCCGCAGCAGCTCCGAGGACGTCTCCGTACCGGCGTCGCGCGATGCCACGCCCAGGCTCAGGCCGGGCCGCATGAGCGTTCCCTCGATGGAGACCGGGGCGTTCAGGGTGCTGACCACGCGCTGGGCCACGGTGTCGGCGTCCCGGCAGCCGACCAGCAGGACCACGAACTCGTCCCCGCCCAGCCGGGCGACGGTGCCGTGCGGGCCCACGCAGTTCTGGAGCCGGCGGGAGATTTCCACCAGCATCTCGTCACCTGCGTGATGGCCCAGGACGTCGTTGACTTCCTTGAAGTCGTCAAGGTCCAGGAGCAGCACGTGCACCGGGTCCGGGGTGAGCAGCGCCGCGGCGGCCCGTTCGTTGAAGAGCATCCGGTTGGCCAGCCCCGTGAGCGGGTCCTGGAACGCCAGTTCCTTGAGCTTGCCGGCCTGCTCGGCCAGTTCCTCCATGGCGCGGCGGGCCTGATCCTGGGCGCGCCGGCGCGAGGTGATGTCGCGGAAGTTCCAGATCCGTCCCACGATGGTGTCCGCCACCTTCTGCGGGCGCGAGTACAGCTCAACGGTGCGGCCGTCGACGAACTCCAGGACGTCGTGGCTCTGCATCATGCTGTCCGCATAGAGAGCTGAGACCTTTTCCAGGAAGTAGTCGGGGTCCACCAGCTGGTCCGCGATGAACCGCACCAGCGCGTTGGGGTCCTCGGCCGCGACGAGCTCCGGCGGCATGCCCCACAGCTTCAGGTACTGGTCGTTGATCCCGGTGATCAGGCCCTCGCTGGAGACCACCACGATTCCGTCCGACGTCGATTCCAGCGTGGCGTCCAGGAGGGAGACGGCCAGCCGCCGGCCGGAGTCGGCGTCGTTGCGGTGCTCGGCGTCGCGGACGGCTACCGCCATGGCGGTGCCGCCGTCGACGCTCACCAGTGAGCAGGTGATCTCCACGGCGAGTTCGGTGCCGTCCCGGTGCAGTGCGACGGCGGCAAACGGCCGGCTTCCGGCCCGGCTCTTGCGGCCCAGGCGGCCAAAGACCCGGAGGAAGCCGCCGCGGGATTCCTCGGTGAGCAGGATGGTGTGCGGGACGCCGAGGAGATCCTGGCGGGGATAGCCGAAGAGCCGTTCCGCCGCCGAATTCACGAAGGCGATGGTCCCGTCCGCGGTCAGCAGCAGAAACGCATCCGGACCCTGTTCCAGCAGGTCTTCACCAAATCCAGTTCCCACGACGATACCGGCCCCCAAGCAACGGAAGTTCATAGAGCGATGATGGTCCCGGCTCAGACGCCCGGGTCAATGCGTTTCCTGAATCATAGGGTCCATCGGCCCAATGTCCAGTACAAACGTCCAGCACATCGGCAACGGAACTTTGCGGGTCACCGGTTGCCGGGCACCCGATCGCCCCGCAGCGCGGCGATGGCCCGGGCCGCCCGGTCCAGCGCCGGCGGGAGCGCGGTCTCCGGCTGGGGGCCGGAAAACAGGAAGCCCTGCAGGGAGTCGCAGTCCAGGTTCATCAGGTAGCCGGCCTGGGCGGCCGTTTCCACGCCCTCGGCCGTGACAGTCAGCCCCAGCCCGTGGGCCATGGCGATCATGGCGTTCAGGATGGGCAGGTGCTCCGTGCCGGTGTTGATCATGGCCACGAACGACTGATCGATCTTCAGCGTGTCCACGGGCAGCCCCTGCAGGCGCCCCAGGGAGGAGAAACCGGTGCCGAAGTCATCCAGCGCCACGCGGACGCCGGCCGTGCGCAGGCTCGTCAGCTGTTGGATCACGTGGCAGTCGTCGTCGAAGAAGACGCTCTCGGTGACTTCCAGGACCAGCTGGCGCGGGTCCACGCCGCAGGATTCCGTCACCGCCAGGACCAGCTCGGCGAAGTCCCCGTGCTGCAGCTGGACCCCGGAGACGTTCACGGCCAGGGACCGGTAGGCGTCCGCTTCCAGCCAGGGCTTGAGCTCGGTGCAGCCGCGCAGCAGCACCTCGGTGCCGATCTCGACAATGAGGCCGCTGCGTTCCGCCGCCGGAACGAAGTGCTGGGGCGGGACCAGGACGCCGTCGCGGACCCAGCGGGCCAGGGCCTCGACCTCGGTCACGGTCCCGCGGCCGGCGGAGACGATCGGCTGGTAGTGCACGGCGATCTGCCCGTTGTCCACGGCGAGCCGCAGGCCGGCCTCGAGGTCGTTGCGGTCCACGAGGGCCTTCATCATCTCGGGCCGGAAGCGCATGTACCGGTTCTTGCCGGCGGCCTTGGCGGCATACATCGCGACGTCGGCGCGGCGCAGGAGCTCGGAGGCGTCCACGTCTTCGCCGCTGATCGACGCGACGCCCAGGCTGAGGCTGGGCCGCAGCATGGTGCCGTCGATCCACACCGGGACGCGGAGCGAATCGACGATCCGGGCGGCAACCCTCTCGGGCTCCGGCGAGTTGACCAGGAGCACCACGAATTCGTCGCCGCCCAGCCGGGCCACGACGTCGTTCGGCCGGACACAGGCGCGCAGCCGCCGCCCGACCTCGATGAGCATCTGGTCCCCGGCGTGGTGGCCCAGGATGTCGTTGACTTCCTTGAAGTCGTCCAGGTCCAGGAGCAGTACATCCACGGTGGTGCCGCGCGCGCCTGCGAGGGCGCCGGCGAGGCGGTCGTTGAACAGCTGGCGGTTGGAGAGCCCGGTCAAGCCATCCCGGAACGCCAGCGACGTGAGCTGGGCGGACTGTTCGGCAAGATCTGCCATGGCCCGGGTGATCCGGTCCTGCGCAACCTTGGCAGCGGTCACGTCGCGGAAGCTCCACACCCGCCCGACCACCTGCTCCGCGACTTTCTGCGGGCGTGAATAGCGTTCAAAGGTCCGGCCGTCGCGGAATTCGAGGTTGTCGTGGCTCTCCGCGGCGGGATCGGCGTAGAGGGCCTCCACCTTCTCGACGAACTTCGCCGGATCCCGCAGCTGGTCCAGGACGAAGCCCATGACGGCTTCATCGTCCCCGGTGGCGAGCATTTCCCGGGGGATACCCCACATGGTGAGGAACTGGTTGTTCACGCCGGCGATCTCGCCCGCGCTGCTGACCACCAGGATGCCGTCGGCAGTGGATTCGAGAGTCGCGCTCAGCAATGACATGGCCTCGCGGAGGCTGTCATCGTTCTCGGGCCGGTGCGAGGTGTCCCGCACCGCGGCGATCATGCTCACAGTGCCATGACCGGTCCCGTCACTGGTGCCTGCACCGCTGCCCGCACCGCTGACGGCGCCGGTGACGGCGCCGGTGATGAAAATGGATCCGGCCACTTCGGCCTGGAACTCCGTGCCGTCCCGCCGCAGCCCGTAAGCCTCTACAGGGGCGGTGTCAGCTTCACCGGCGTCAGCGTCGGCGTCGGGCGCTTGGTGGACGTGCGCGTCGCGGCGGAGATTGAAGAACAGCCGCTGGAGCCCGTTCCGGTAGCCCTCGGCCAGGAGGATGCGGTGGTCCGAGCCCACGAGCTCCCCACGGGAGTACCCGAACATGCGCTCCGTGGCGGCGTTGACCATCCGGATGGTGCCGTCCTCGGCCACCACCAGCAGGGCGTCGGGGCTGGATTCCACCAGGTCCCCGAAGCCCGGGGCTGTTCCTGAGACCGTTCCTGAGACCGTGCCTGAGACCGTGCCGGAGGCTTCCTCGGGGTACGACGGCGCGCTCACCCGGCTACCGCCGTGCGAACTTGAGACCACCAACAGGACATTTAGGACCCTCCCATCCCGAAATCATAAGCGCCCTGAGGGTATCCGCGGTGCCAAACACGGGGGCGGTTCCGGGTCCGGGGCCGCGGGAAGGACTAAGAGCCCCGTTGCTCTGTCACCTAGGGTGCCCAAAACCCCTGTTTGGCAGCCGTAAGTGACAGGGCAACGAGGGGGGAGGGGCTGACGGTGGGCTCACTGATCACGGCCTGGTAGTGGGCAACGAGTTCGGTGCCGAGGGCGGACCACGTCCTGCCCTGGACCGAGGCGTGCGCGGCCGCGGCGAACGCGCGGCGCTTGGCGTCGTCGCCCATCAGGTCCATCACCCGGGCACGCAGCGCGGCGAGGTCGCCGGGCTCGTACAGCCAGCCGGTCCGGGAATTCTCCACGAGGTCCAGCGGGCCGCCCCGGCCCGTGGCAACCACCGGAACGCCGGATGCCATGGCTTCCTGGATGGTCTGGCAAAAGGTCTCGAACTCGCCGGGATGGACGAAGAGGTCGAAGGAGGCCACCACCCGCGCGAGGTCATCGCCGCCAAGGAACCCGGTAAAGACCGCCTGCGGCAGGGCGGCCTCCAGTGCGGCCCGCTGGGGCCCGTCGCCCACGATCACCAACCGCGTGCCGGGGACATCGGCCAGCACTGCCAGGTCCTCCACCTGCTTCTCGGCCGCCAGCCGGCCCACGTAGCCGATGAGGCGCTCGCCGCCGGGCGCCACGGAAGCGCGCCACCCGGCGTCGCGCTTTGCGGGGTTGAACCGCTGCGAGTCCACGCCGCGCCGCCACATGTCCACGCGCGGAATGCCGCGGCCGCGGAGCTGGTTGAGCGCGAAAGTGGAGGGGACCAGGGTGCGGGAGGCCAGCAGGTGGATCTGGTCCACCCGGTTCCAGGCCCAGTTCTCCAGGAAGGGGACGCCGTAGCGGCCCGCGTAGCCGGGGACCTCGGTCTGGTAGATGGCCACGGTGGGGATTCCGAGCTGGTGGGCGGCCTGTGCTGCCCGCCAGCCGAGCACGAACGGGGACGCGAGGTGGACGACGTCGGGCGCGTAATCGGCAAGGATTCGCTTGACCCGATACACACCGCCCATCGCCACACGCACGTTCGCATAGCCGGCCAGCGGGACGGAGGGGAGCCGGTAGACGTGGGCGCCGTAGACCTCGTCCGGGGCGTCAGTGTCCTGCGTGGACGGCGCGATCACCAGCACCTCGTCCCCGCGCTCCTGCAGATGCTCCAGCACGCGCAGGATGGAGTGGGTGACCCCGTTCATGAGCGGCAGGAATGATTCGGCGACGATTGCGATCCTCACACCTCCACGGTGCGGGCGGCTGCTTGCGGTGCGGGAGAGCAGGCGTGGCCGGCAGGGGAAGAGTGGGTTAACAGGTGGGCGCGGTCAGGCGGGAACTAATGTGAGGGCGTAGAAGACTAAGGCCATGGGTCCACAGTGCGCACCCGACGAAGCAGCGGTGCCGGACGGCATGACGAAAGGAGGACTTACAGCGGGTCGGGCCAGTTGCCGACCGGGAGGCGGGCCATGCCGCGCTCGCGCATATTGCCTTCCATCTGAAAATACCTCCAGAGGCTACGGAACTTCAGAATACGCCCGTCGCCTCCTAGCGTCCAGAGGTCAGCCGGGCTTGAGGACGTCCGGTAGTTCGTCGACATACACGGTCTGCGGCGGCTCAAAATAGATCACCAGGACCTGCTCGCCCACGGCAAAGACGCTGCTCTTGTCGAACGGGTGCGCATGGAAAGCGCTGGTTCCGCCGCGGACGGGCAGCATGACCTCGCCGATGGTGCCCGGGCCGATCCGTCCCGTCACGCGTCCAATCTTTCCGGTCAGGCTCCGGTCAACATCCTTGTGCATCAGATTCCCTGTACCCCCGCACGCATATCCGCCCTTAGGCCCCCGGAGTTTCCTGAGCTTTGGGATCGCGTTTGGCGGTGCTCCGGGTGTTCTTGAGTGCAGTGGAGAGCGCCGGAAGGTAGTCGCCCACCTGTGCCAAAACCCCGCCGATCATCCGGTTGACCCCGTCGCCGCCGTTGAGGACGGTCATCTGGCCGACGTGCGCAAACGGCTCGGCGGCCGCCGCCACGATCGCCGGCATGTTCTCGGCGAGCTGCTGGGCGATGACGGCGTCCTGGTTGGTTCCGAGGGCCTCGGCGCGGGCCCTGATGCCTTCTGCCTCGGCCAGCGCCTTGGCCTTGATGGCCGAGGCGGCGGCATCGCCGCGGGCCTTCGTGGCGGCTGCCTCGGCCTCGCCGGTGACCTTGGTGGCGCCGGCTGCTGCCGCTGCCGCCGTCGCGTTCGCCTGGGCCTGCACCTCAGTGCGCCGGGCGTTGGCCGTGGCCTCGAGCTCGGTGCGCCGGGCCAGCGCCTCGGCGGCGCTGATGTCCGCCGATTTCTGGCCCTCTGCGTCGGTGCGCTTGGCGTAGGCCCTCGCGTCGGCGGGCTTGCGGACGGTGGTCTGCAGCTTCTGCTCTTCACGGTCGGCCTCGAGCTTGGCCACCTCGGTTTCCTGGACCACCACCTGCTGGCGCGCCGTCGCGTCCGCCAAAGGACCGGCCTGGGCCGCGTTCGCCTTGGCGCGCTCGGCATTGGCCAGTGCCACGGACTGCCGGATGGCGGACACGCTCCGGGCGTCGGCAATCAGGGCCTCGGCCTCCGCTTCCTTTTCCGCGGCTTCGCGGTTCCGAGTGGCCTCGGCGATGCGGGCCTCCATCTTGACCATGGCAATGTGGGGCTTGGCGATGTTCTGGATGTAGCCCGTGGGGTCCTGGAGGTCCTTGATCTGCAACGAGTCGACCACCAGGCCCAGCTTCTCCATTTCGACGCCGCTGGCGCTGCGGACCTGGGAGGCCAGCTTGTCGCGCTCGCGGATGATTTCCTCGACCGTCATGCTGCCGATGATCGAGCGCAGGTGGCCTTCGAAGACGTTGTACACCTGGCTTTCCATCTTGGGCTGCTGGCCCAGGAAGCGCCGCGCCGCGTTGGCAATGAACGGCGGGGCATCCCCGATCTTGTAGATGACCACGCCGTCGACAATCACCTGGATGCCCTGGGAGGTCACGCAGGAGACCTTGAGCTCGGTCTCATTCAGCGTCAGGGACAGCGGCCGCACCGTCTGGAGTCCCGGCAGCACCAGGGCCCCCTTGCCCGTGACGATCTTGAAGTCCATCCCCTCCCGGGTTTCCAGGGTGCCGCGCGTCAACCCGGAGATGATGAGGGCCTCGTTCGGTTCCRCCACCTTCCACATCAGTTTTGTTGCCACCCAGATGACGCCGACGACGGCGACCGCCCCCAGAATGATCGAAATGAGCGGATACAAAAATGACAAGTCCGGCATAACCAGGTCCTTTCACGGCGGTGGAAAAAGGTATTAAGCAAAGCCCCAAACGATGCTGCTGGTAGTCCACGGCCGGCCCGGAGGCAGGAATTCCCACGCCGCCCAGCCAGCTGTTGTACACAGTCTGTGGTGCTGCATGCCGGGAAGTCCAGCAATTCGACGGTGTCCGTCGATGCGCCCATGTGCCGCCGGGTGCCTAAAGCCCCTGTTGGGGCGGCCGACGGCGTGCCAGCGTGGGGATCGGGTGCGTCTGGGGTACGCACCCGCGAAAGGGTGATGCGGGATGCGCGGCTCTCCTCTCGGGATGTCACGGACCACCGGAATCGCGTTGGATATCTGGCGGGCCGAGCGGGCCAGCCAGGACGCCATTGCCCGCCGGCAACGGGACCGGCTCGGCGCGCTGATTGACTACGCCCGGTCCGCCTCGCCGTTCTACCGCCGCCTGTACCGGGACGTGCCGGGGACGGTCACGGATCTGGCCACGGACTTAGGGGAGCTGCCGCCGGTGGGCAAGCGCGAGCTCATGGACAACTTCGACGACTGGGTGACCGACCCGCACATCACGCTCGCCGACCTGAAAGCGGACCTCCTTGGCGACGCCTCGCGCGTCGGCGGCTTCTACCGCGGGCAGTACCTCGTCATGACGACGTCCGGGTCCACCGGGGAACCCACGGTCCTGGTCCATGACCGGAATTCGTTGCAGGTGGCGAACTTCCTCGCCCGGATCCGCGAACGGCGGACCCTGCTGAGCGCTGCGGAGGCCCGTGCTTTCCTGCGCCGCGGGTTGCGCGCAGCGGCGATGATTGCGGACGGGGACCACTTTGCCGGCGTGGTCCTGACGGAAACCGCGCGGCGTCGCAGTCAGCGCATCGCCCGCAGGGTCCGGGTGTTCTCCGTGCTCCGGCCGCTTCCGGAACTCGTGGCCGAGCTCAATGACTTCCAGCCGACCATGCTCTACGGGTATCCCAGCGCCATGGTGCAGTTGGCGGCAGAGGAAAGGGCTGGACGGCTCAGAATCCATCCGATCCTGGCAATCGCGTCCGGCGAGGCTCTGCCGGCCGAAGCCGCGGCAGGAATCGAAGCGGCCCTTGGTTGCCGGGTCAGCCTGCGCTACCTAGCCTCTGAGGTGCCGGCCCTGACCAGCCGTTGCCGGCAGGGGCTGTTCCACGTCAACGCCGACTGGCACATCGTGGAGCCGGTGGACGCGGAGTACCAGCCCGTTCCCGATGGGGAACTCTCCCACACGGTGCTGGTCACCAACCTGGCCAACCGGGTCCAGCCGCTGATCCGGTACAACCTCGGCGACCGCGTACAGGTTGTTCAGGGCCAGTGCGCTTGCGGCAGCCCGTTTCCCGCGCTCCGGGTCGAAGGCCGCAGCGGCGACGTGCTGACCTTCGCGGCCGCCGGCGGGGCCGTTTTGGACGGGGCAGTTTTGGACGGGGCAGTTTTGGAAGGGGCCGCCACGGCCGGGGAAGTGGTGACGGTGCTGCCGCTGGCGCTGGGTACGGTGATCGAGGAGACCGCCGGCGTCCGCCGGTTCCAGGCGATCCGCACCGGGCCGAGGTCGCTCACCGTGCGGCTGGAGCTCTGGCCAGCTGCCGGGGCGGCCGACGTGCGGACGGCGGTGGGGGAGCGGCTGGGGGCTTTCTTCGCGGCTCAGGGCGCCGACGGCGTCGACGTCCAGTTTGCCGACGAGCCGCCACGGCCGGACCGCAGCGGCAAGTTCCGCGAGGTGTGGTCCGCCTGAGAGTGACCTGGTGCCGGCGCAGCCGTTGGTGCCGGCGCCGTGTTAGTGCTGGCCCTGCCGTTAATGCTGGTTGAGGATCCGCCGCGCATCCCCCTGGGCGTGGAGCTCCTTGGAGGTCAGCGTTTGACCGGTCAGGTACCCGGCGGCGGCCATGGCCCGGCGCAGCTCCGCGACCGTGCGCGGGGTGGTCACTCCGAAGTGCGCCATGGCGTGGCAGTTGGCGCAGAGCGGCACGAGGTCGGTGACGGGATCCAGTTCGTAGGCGCCGCCAAGTTGTGCGACCGGAACCAGATGATGGACCGGAATGAAGTCCTTGCCGATGTCCCCGTAGGCGATTTCAAAGGAGAACCCGCACGCGGCGCAGCTGGTCCCGTGATGGGCGATGCAGGCCCGGCGCGCGTCCGGGCTGTGCTCGTACCTGTTCACCTCGACGCGGCTGACCGTCGCCGCCGGGAGGGTGCCGGGCACGGGCTGGGTGGGATCGGTACCAGACTGCGGGCCGAATTCGCTCCAAAGGGACCGCAGCTGGGGCTCGGCGGAGGGGTCGACGGCGAGGGCGGGGCCGTGCAGTGCTTCCCAGTCGAGGCCGGGCACGAACTCCTCGAGGATCCCGGGCTGGATCTGGTCCCCGGCAGGCAGCAGGGCGTCAAAGGCCACACGGACGCAGAGCGGGGAACCGGCGGCGCTCGCGGTCTGCGGTGGTTGCGCGGTGTCCGGTTGTTGCAGACGGGGCGCCGGCCGCTCCGAGACGATCACGCCGTGGCCGATCAAGCCCTGCCCGTGGCGGCCCTGGAGCACGAGCCACGCCTCCGCGCCGCAGACGGCGGACTCGGCCCCGCCGCCCGCAGGGGCCCCGGCGGGCGCAATGCCCTCGCCACTCGCGTCGGCCACGCCGTCGCGCAAGTCAGTACCGATTCCGAACCCAGTGCCGACCTCCCAATCGGTCAGGAACCGGCCGGTCTCGGCGACCTCTTCCAGGACCGCCGGGTAGGTCCAATCGTTCCATTCGTCGGGGTTCCAGACGAGGATGATGGCTGTCATCTGCCCATTGTCGCAGTGACTTTTGCCAAAGTGGCACGCTGATTGTCACTGTGACTGTCGCCGAGACCGCCGCGGCGTCAGCCCGGACGTCCCGGTCAGCCCGGAGCGGCGTCAGCCCAAACTGCCCGGACTGCCTGCGGCATGGTTCAGCGGTCCTGTCGGCCCGGTCTGGCAGGTGGCGTTGAGGGTGTCCTCCGCGACGGACTCCATTTGGTGCAGGATGCGGGTGTCCCCGGGCTGGAGCGGATGGGGCGGGTAGGCCACGGCCATGGTGAGCTGCCGGGTTCCGTCCGCGCTGGTCATGGTGATGGTGCCGTAGCCGGGCACGTCACCGGGATGGCCGTAGTAGAAGTTGTTCGTGCACAGATCGTTCCACCGGACCACCCCGAGTCCGTACCGGGCGTACAGCGGGCTCTCCATCTCGGTGATGGTCTCCGGCTTGAGCAGCCGGTTCTGCATCAGGGCGCGGTAGAAAGTATTGACGTCCGCCACTGAGGACACCATGCCCCCGGCGGCGTTGTCTATCTGGGCGGCCGGGTAGGTGACGTCGAGTTGCTTGGAATCCAGTGCGATGTAGCCATGGACCATGGTCGCCGGCGCGGGCCCGTCCGCCGTCATTTTGGTTCCGGCCAACCCGAGCGGCTCAATGATGTCGGTGTTGATGACCTCGCCGATCCGCCGGCCGCTCAGGCGCTCGACGATCAGGGCCAGGGCAATGTAGTTCGAATTGGAGTACTCAAATCCCTGGGCCAGCTTGGCCTGCCAGGAAATCCGGCCTGCCATGGCCAGCAGGTCTGGCAGGCTCACCTTGGTGGTGAGGGCCTCCCGGACCGTGGCGGGATCGAACAAGGGCCCGTCCACGGACGGCATGCCGGAGYGGTGCTGCAGCAGCTGGCGGACGGTGACAGGTCCCGGCGGGTGCATCACCTTGTCGAACTCCGGCAGGTACGTGCTGACAGGTGCCTCGAGCTGCAGCCGGCCTTCTTCGACCAGTTTCAGCACGCAGACCGCCACCATGGATTTGGTGATGCCGCCAACGTGGACGGGATCCGTGATCTCGGCCAGGGGACGGTCCTCGAGGTTTCGCACGCCGTATGCCGCGGACCACTCGTCCGCGCCCACCCGGATCTGGACGAGCACGGCCGGGGCGCCGTCGTCGAGCAATCTCTTGCTGAAGTCTTCGAGCATGCTCCGGTAGCCGGAATCCGGCGAGACCTGCTGCACCGGAGGTTCGGGCCCAGGGCTGCAGCCGCTCAGCGCCATGATGAGCGCGACGACGGCGACCGCGGCCGTGAGCCGGCCGGATGAAGAGCGAATCCAAGCCACCGACATGGCAGTCCTTCTTGCAGGTCGGGTCTGTGATCGGGGGAGGAGGATGCCCCTGGCCGGGCACAATCCTGACCCTTGCGATGCTCCTCAGGCAGGCGGCCGGTGACTAGAGCCATAAGTCACAGGGGCAGTGGATGGGGTCAGCCGACAGGATCAGCCGGCGGCGCCCGCGGCTGCCGGCGCGCCCGCGACCACAGGGTGGTCGCGGTGCAGGTTCCCGAGGGCTGAGGCCCCTTGCGGCGACCCCAGCTCCTCGAAGAACTCCACATTGGCACGCACGTAATCGGCCCACTCATCCGGGACATCGTCCGAGTAATAGATCGCCTCGACCGGGCACACGGGATCGCAGGCGCCGCAGTCCACGCATTCGGACGGGTGGATGTAGAGCGAGCGCTCGCCCTCATAGATGCAGTCCACCGGGCACTCGTCGATGCAGGCCTTGTCCTTCACATCCACACAGGGCTGCGCGATCACGTACGTCATGGCTGGCTACACGCCCGTGTAGACGGTCTTGCCCCACGTGAAGAAGTCCAGCGCGGACTTCCCCTGTTCGCGGAACGTGTTGGTGGAGGAGTCCTTGACGCCGCCGAACGGCACGTTCAGGTCCAGGCCCGCCGTCGGACGGTTGACCTTGATGACCCCGGCCTGGGCGCGGGCCGCGAAGTCCGTGGCAAAGGCCAGCGAGTCGGTGCAGATGCCGGCGGTGAGGCCGTAGCGGGAATCGTTGATCGCGGCGAGCCCGGCCTCATAGTCGGGGACCTCGAGGACGGCCACCACGGGGCCGAAGATCTCTTCGGTCACGGCGGCGTCGTCGAAAGGCAGGTCGGTGAGGATGGCGGCCGGGAAGCGGAACCCGGTGTCCGTGCCGCCGTCGTACTCACCGTGGAGCAGCGTGGCGCCGCGTTCGACGGCGGTGCGCACCGCGGCCTGGTTCTGTTCGAACTGCTGGCTACTCACGACGGCGCCCATCTTTGCACCCTCGAGCCCGTCACCGGCGGTGTACTGCGTGGCTTCCTCGGTGAGGGCGGCCAGGAATTCCTCGCGGACGCCGGGCGTGACGTAGACCCGGGAGGTTGCGGTGCAGGCCTGGCCGGTCAGGCCGAACGCGCCGGCTGCCACCACCTGTGCGGCCTTGAAGGGATCGGCGTCGTCCAGGACCAGGACGCCGTTCTTGCCACCCATTTCCAGCTGGACCCGGGCGCGGCGGGCGTTGAGGATCTCCTGCAGTCCGAGGCCCACCTTGGTGGAGCCGGTGAAGGACAGGCCGGCGATGCGCGGATCGCGGGCCAGGGCATCGCCCACCACGCGGCCCTTGCCGTGGACCACGTTGAACACGCCGGCGGGCAGGCCGGCGTCATGCAGGGCGCGGGCCAGGTGCGTAGCGGAGAGCGGAGTGAGCTCGGCCGGCTTGATAACCACGGCGTTGCCGCTGATCAGCGCCGGGGCGGACTTCCAGGCGGGGATGGCGATGGGGAAGTTCCAGGGCGTGATGAGTGCGACGACGCCGAGCGCCTCGCGGCGGGTGGTGATGGTGGTGTCCAGCAGGCCGCTGGGCAGCACCTCGCCGGTGGCGGCCCAGCCGAGCGAACCGAAGAAGCGCAGCACGTCCGAGGCGCGCTTGACCTCGCCCTTGGCCTCGGCCAGGGTCTTGCCTTCCTCGCGGACGAGGTCGCCGGCGATGGCGGCCTGGCGGTCCAGGAGGAGGTCGCCGGCGGCCATGAGGATGGCGCCGCGTGCCGGGGCGGGCATGGCGGCCCAGGCCGGCTGGGCGGCGGTGGCGGCGCTGATCGCGGCGTCGACGTCCTCGGCGGTGCCGCTGGGGGAGAGGGCGGCGAGCTCGCCGGGGCGTGCCGGGTTCATCCGCTCGGTGTCCCCTTCGCCGAGCCATTGGCCGTTGATGAGGTGCCGGGCGGTGATGAGGTCGCGGTCAGTGGTGGTCTCGGTGGCGGTGGAAGTCATGGGGTGTTCCTTCGGGGGAGTCGGAGCAGGGTGTGTGCGGTGGTGGCCGCGGTTCAGAGCAGGCGGTTAGAGCCCGCGGATCAGGCCGCCGTCGCAGCGCAGTGCCACGCCGGTGATGTAGGACGCCGGGGCGCTGCAGAGGAACGCGGCGGCGGCGCCGAATTCCTCGGGTTCGCCGTAGCGGCGGGCGGGGATGGTCTTGCGGGATTCGAGCTGGATTTCCTCGGGCGTGGTGCCGCGCCGCTTGGCCGCGGCCTGGTCCAGCTCCGCCACCCGGTCTGTCGCGATGCGTCCGGGCAGGAGCATGTTGACCGTGACGGCGTCCAGGGCCACCTCGGCGGCGAGGGTCTTGAGGTAGCCGGCCAGTGCAGCGCGGCCGGTGTTGGAGACGGCCAGGTTGGGCAGGGGTGCCACGACGCCGCTCGAGCCGACGGCCAGGATCCGTCCCCAGCGCCGTTCCCGCATGCCGGGCAGGATGTGCGAGACCAGGGCGTGGTGCGGCTTGACCAGTTGTTCGAACGCCGCGGCGATGTCATCGGCGCCAAGCGTGGCGGCCGCGCCGGGCTTCGGGCCGGGACCGTTGAGGACCAGGATGTCGATGGGTCCGAGTTCCGCGACTGTCTGTTCGACGGCGGCGGCGACGCCGTCGGCGGTGCTGAGGTCGGCCTCGATGGCGACCGAGCCCGTCCCGTAGGCGTCCGTCAGTTCGGCGACGATCTCCTTGGCGCGCACCTGTCGCCGGCCGGTGATGGCCACCCGGACGCCTTCGGCGGCGAGGGCCCGGGCGATGGCGAGGCCGAGTCCGCCGGTGGAGGCGGCCACGAAGGCGGTCTTACCGCTGATTCCGAGATCCATCAGTTGCTCCCAGCTGTCGTGAGTACCGGCGTCGTTGTCGCGCCGGATTCCAGGGCCTCGGCCGCCTCGGCGAGGTGGGCCCGCAGGGCCGGCCGGAGGACTTCCGGGAACGGCGAGGCCGGGGTCCGGACTCCGGGGTCGGCGATGAGTCCGCGCTGGTGCAGGCATTCCTTGCGGATTGCAAGTGCGATCCGTGCCTGCTGTTCGAAGTTGATCAGCGGCAGGTAGGGCAGCAAGGCATCGCGGGCGGCCTCGTAGCCGTCCTTCTGCCAGGCCCGCACGCAGGCGATGAGCGCTTCGGGGTAGGAGAAACCGGTCATTGCCCCTGCGGCGCCGGCCATGAGCTCGTCCAACAGCCCTTGGCCGCCGAGGCCGCCGAACACGGAGACGTCGAGGGCGGCGGTCAGTTGTCCGATCGACACGGACGTGGGCGGTGCCTCGGCCTTGACCGCGATGACGAAGCTGCAGGCCTGGACCACGGTGATGAGGGACTGGGCGGTGATGCTGACGCCGCTGGCGAGCGGGTAGTCCTGCAGGACGACGTTGGCGCCGGTGGCCCGATGGATGGCGTCCAGATGCCGGATCACCGTGTCCGCCCGCGGCGAGTTGGCCTGGACCATCACGGCGGCCAGGCGCTCGCCGGCGATGGCCTGGGCGGCGAGGATTTCCTCGATGGCCGGCCGGGTGGCCAGTGCCGTCACGCCCACTACCAGCGGCAGTCCGGTGCATTCGACGGCGGTTTCCAGGACCTGCGCGCGTTCCCCGGAGGTGAGCGCGGCGGCTTCGCCGAAGACGCCCAGGACCGTCAGGCCGGTGGCGCCGATGGCCTCGTAGCGTTCCACGAGTCCGGCCAGGCTGTCCAGGTCCACGTCCAGGCTGCTGCCTTGGAATGGTGTGGCGACGACGCCCCACACTCCGGGTGTCAGTGACTCCCGCATTGGTTTCTCCTTCTAAGCTCTTGTTTGCTCTGCGAGCGGCTGAATCTGAGTATCAGGCGGGAACGGCTAGCGTCCCTTTCTCTAATGTCCGGGCCAGACCGGCGGACGCTTCTCCTGGAAGGCGCGGACGCCCTCTGCGGAGTCCGCGCTGTCCAGCGCCGCCATGAGGGCCGGGAGCCGGAGCCCGCGGGCCTCGGTGGCGGTCAGGTGCGCGGTCTGCGTGACCATCTGCTTGACCGCCCGGACGGAGGTGGGCGCGCAGGCGAGGATCTGGTCCACCCAGCGCTGCACCGCGGCGTCGAGCTCCTCCGCGGGGACCACTTCGTTGACCAGGCCCATGGACTGCATCTCGGCGGCCTCGGCCTTCCGCCCGGTGAGGAGCATGCCCATCGCCTGGGTGTACGGGATCCGGCGCACCAGCTGGTGGATGCCGCCGTCGAGCGCCAGGCGCCCCACCCGCGGTTCCGTCAGCCCGAACCGGGCCGTGTCCGCGGCGACCACGATGTCCGCGCCGAGCACGATCTCCATGCCGCCGCCCAGGGCGTAGCCGTTGACCCGGGCGATCACCGGGATGTCCAGGCTGGTGCGCAGGCTGAGTCCGCCGAAACCGTTCGGGTCCAGGCCGGCCCAGTATTCGAGTCCGGTCTTGTCCACGGCGGAGGCCGACATGTCAGCGCCCACGCAGAACGCGCGGGTGCCGGCGCCGGTGATGACGACGGCGCGGACGTCCGGATCGGCCTCGAGCTGGTCCCAGATCTCGTTGAGCCGGGCCTGGGCGCCGCCGTCGACGGCGTTGAGCACGTGCTGGCGGTCGATGACCACGGTGGCGACGTGGTTCTCGATGGTCAGGGTGACCTGGTCCACCGCCGAGGGAGCTGCCTGGGCCGCCTCTGACACGGCGGTCACCGGAGCACCCCCAGCTGCTGCAGGCGCTCGATGGTCTCGGCGTCGAACCCGTTCTCCAGCAGCACCTCGACGTTGTGCTCGCCCAGCCGCGGGGCCACCCGGCGGATGGTGGGCGGGGTGGCGGAGAGCCGGATGGGTGCGTTCAGCATTTTCACAGTGCCGACGCCGGGGTGTTCGGCCTCGACGATCATGCCGTTGGCGTGGGTCTGCGCGTCGGCGAGAGTCTGCTCCAGGGTGTGCACGGGGGCGTTGAGCAGTCCCTTGTCCTCCAGCTGGCCGGTCCAGTACTCGGTGGTGTTGGTGGCGATGCGCTCGCGGAAGATCTCCTGCAGTGCCGGTTTGTTCTCGAACTGCTGCTCCAGGTTGGCGAACTCCGGGCGCTGCGTGAGGTCCTCGTCCAGGCCCAGGGCCTCGGAAATGCGCAGCAGCGGGTCCGGGGTGAAGCCGCCCACCATGCAGACGGCGCCGTCGGTGGTTTCAAAGACGCCGCTGAGCGGCATGGCGCCCCAGTTGACCTCGTAGCCGCGGTTGAGCTGCATGCAGGCCTCCTGCATCTGCAGGTGCAGCATGGAGTCGTACATGGTCACCTCCACCTTCTGCCCGACGCCGGCGGACTCCCGGGTGCGCAGCGCCAGCAGGATTCCCTGCATGAGGTGCATGCCCGTGATGTAGTCGCACAGCGTGGTGGGGTAGATCGAGGGCTTCACGTCGTCCGACTCGCGCCGCCACATGACACCGGAGTAGGCCTGCGCGATCGCGTCCTGACCGCCCTTGTGCGAGTAGGGGCCCTCGGGGCCGAAGCCCGTGCCGGAGGCCCAGATGATGCCTGGGTTCTGCTCCTTGAGGTCCTCGTAGCCGAAGCCCATCCGCTCCATCACGCCGGAGCGGAAGTTGCTGACCACCACGTCGGCGTCGGCGAGCAGGCGGCGGAGCACGTCCTTGCCGTCCTCGGTGCGGGTGTCAACGGAGATGCTGCGCTTGTTCCGGTTGATGGACAGGAAGATCGGGTTGTCCTGGCCGTCCTTGTCCGGGAAGGAGTTGCGGGAAATGTCCCCGGCGCCTGGGCGTTCCACCTTGATGATGTCCGCGCCGTAGTCGCCGAGCAGCTGGGTGCAGGACGGGCCCATGAACACCTGGGTGAAGTCCACGATCTTGATGCCATCGAGGGGGAGCGGGGTGCCGGCACATTCACCGGCGGCGGCGGTGGCCGCCGTCGTGGCAGTTGTTGTGCCTGACAGCAGGTCGTCGATGACGGTGCTCATGCCCCTACCACCGCATCTACGTCGAGGGTGGCGTTCGACGACGGGACGTCGCCCGGGTCAGCGCCGTGCCGGCGCATGCCCTGCTGGATGTCCAGCGCGGAGACGTCGCGGACGAGGGTGCCAGTCTGGATCGCCAGCGCGGCGGCGACGCCGACAGCCTGGCCCATGGCCATGCAGGGCGGGATCTCGCGGGACATCTTTTGCGCCTCCGGGGTGGCGGAGTAGTGCCGGCCGGCAACCAGGAGCTGGTCGACTTCCTTGGGCAGCAGCGAGCGGAAGGGGTAGTAGTAGTCGCGGCCACGGGCCACGGTGTCCGCGAAATGGCGGCGGGAGGTGACGTCGTCCTTGGTCATGACGTACTCGCCCTCGAGCAGGCGGGTCTGGCGGACGCCCATCTGGGATGCGACGTCGAGCATGTAGCAGTTCTCGAAGCCGGGCAGGTTGGCGCGGACGTAGTCCACGGCCTCGGTGATGCGGTCACGGGCGGCGAATTCGGCGGCGGTCATGTCCGCAGGGTCGACGCCGTCGAAGCCGGTCATGTGGGGTGCGTTGCACCAGACGACGCCCTCGATCGGGGTCTTGAGCCACCACAGTTCCCAGGCACCACCGAGGAGGCGCTTGATCTTGCGGTTGATGGCGCGGGCTTCCTTCGGGTTGGCCTGTTCGAAGGCCTCCGCGGCGTTGGTGTCGACGTTGCCCAGGCGGAAGACGAGCGTGGTGAGGTAGCTGTCCTTGACGTAGCTGGCGCCGGCCCGGGAGGCGACGTCGATGTCGCCGGTGGTGTCGATGACGATGTCCGCCATGAAGGCCTGCGGGCCGGACTTGGTCTCGCAGATGACGCCCTTCATCACGCCGTTGTCCACGATGGGGCGGGAGAACCAGGAGTGCAGGCGGAGGTTGACGCCGGCCTCGCGGACGAGGTCGTTGGAGACGCGCTTCCAGCCGTCCGGGTCGAACGCGGCGGCGTAGCAGACCGGCTTGGGGGTGGTGTGGGAGTGGAAGTCGAAGGTGCCGTAGCGGCCCCACTTGTTCCAGAGTTCCTCGGAGGTCTTGCGGTCATCGGCCGGCGGTACGATCGCCAGGCCGAGCTTCTGCAGGCGCTCGACATATTCGGAGACGATGCCCGTGACGGTGATTTCCTGGCCGTTGATCATGTCATCGAGCACCAGGACCATGCCGCCGGAGGCGAGGCCGCCCAGGGAGGAGTAGCGCTCCAGCAGCGTGACGGAAGCGCCCGAGCGGGCTGCCGTGACGGCGGCGGCCACACCGGCGGGGCCACCGCCGACCACCAGGACGTCGGAACGGGAGATGACGGGGGCGGTGAGGTCCGCCGTGGTGGTGCTGAGTTCCAGCGACGACATGGCTGAAGACGGGTTCATGGGGGATCCTTACTTGTTTCGGCCGAAGTGCCGGTAGAGGCGTGCCGTTGGGGGCATGCCGTCTGGCGGAATGCCTTGCTCGGCGGCCGGTGAGGTAGACGGTGTGCAGGAGGAGTGCGCGGCGGCGCTGACCGCGAAATCCACCCGGCAGAGGGTATGACGCAGCGCGGCCCGTTGCGGACCTGGCTGCAGGGTATGGAAAGGGTTCAGGCGGACACTGATTTGCCCGGGCCGGAGAATGGCGACGGCGGCTAGGGCCGGCCCATCACCACGCGTGAGGTGCGTTAACCCAGATCGCTACGCAGACCTCTTCGTAGCTGTTCTTGTACCAATGCGGTGTATCCGAGGAGAAGGTGATCGAATCTCCTTCTTCCAGGGTGTAGCACTCGCCGTCCAGGAAGATGTCTTTCCGGCCGGAGAGAATAATGCCGAACTCCTCGCCGCTGTGCCGGAAAGGTGTGGCGCTGGTGTCGTGGCCTGGCGGACTCACGATCCATTGAGCCTCCAGCGCGCCGTTGAGGTCCGGAGTGAGCAGTTCATAGACCGCCTCGCCCACAGACTTCTTGGTCACGCCTTTGAGGTTTCGCCGCTCGGCCCTGCGGACCACGGGCGACCTGGTTTCTTCCTGTCCGAGGAAGAACTTCCCTACGGGGATGTCCAGGCCGTGCGCCAGCTGCGCCAGGGTGGTGAAAGACGGATTGGCCAGGCCACGTTCGATCTGGCTTACGATCGCCGGGCTGAGGCCGGTGACTTCGGAGAGCTTCGCCAGGGTCATCCCTTTGTCTTTGCGCATGTTGCGGACCTTGTTGCCTACGGTGGCAAGAAGGACGCTCGTGCCGGCTGAGGAGGATCCCGCGACGCTTTCGTTAGCCATGGTCCGTCTTTCGTTTGGTGAGCTGACACACATAACTATAGTGAAAACTTTTAGCGAATCAATGGTTTTCGTAAATTTCTTACAGATCATGCATAACTCCGCGGTTGGCCGGCGTGGGCTTCGGGGCCGGCCTTGGGGCCCACTGTAAGGCCTGCTGGGGGCCTGCATTGGGGCCGATCCGGGCCCGCCCCCGCTTGGGCTGCACGCCGCCTGGCGGCATCGTCCGAGGTGGGGCCATTCTTTCCAGAAAACCATTGACTCTGTGAAGATCTTCAATATAGTTGTGTGAGCCGCAACACTATGGGATCAACGCTGAACGAACAGGGAATGGACGCAACAGCCTTCTGGCGGAAGGTGCGCCCGGCCCGCGTTCGTGATCGCTCCCTATGTACTGATGCAGTGGCATCTTCCAGGCCATCCGCAGCACCTGATGCTGGCCGGTAAACTAGGTACGCGTTCCTGAGCGATCCGTCCCTGGTTTCCGGGCTGGATGGCCCGTTTGCATTCAATCGCTACGAAGAGGCACGCGTAGCTATCTGGGCTAACTCACCTCCCATGTGGTGGGCCCGGTCCCTCCCTGCGGACCAAGCCAAACGATAGTTTCGATTACCCCGACCCCAACAGGGCGTCCGCCGGTAATCCGTACCCTCCCGCGCCCCGAAGGGCCGGGGGAAGGAAAAGTATCATGACTGACACTGTCGTCAAGATTGACGTAGAGGGCGGCCGGAAGTCCCGGCTGTCGCCGGAAGTACGCCGCGGGCTTCTGGGCCTGGGGCTCGGAAACACCCTGGAATGGTACGACTGGATGGTCTTTGGCCTCCTGTCGGCCTTCATCGGGCCAAAGTTCTTCCCGTCCCAGGACCCCGTTGCCGCAACCCTGAGCGCCCTGGCCGTTTTCGCCGTCGGCTTCGCGTTCCGTCCACTGGGCGGCGTCCTGCTCGGCACCTTCGCCGACAGGATCGGACGGCGCCGGGTAATGCTCTGGTCCATCATGATGATGGCGGTCACCACGCTGATCATTGCCGTGTCGCCCACCTATGACCAGATTGGCCCCGCAGCCGGCGTCATCCTGCTGGTCTGCCGCATCGTCCAGGGCATCTCCACTGGCGTCGAAGCTCCGCTGTCCACCGCCCACGCCGTCGAACTGGTCCCCGAGGGACGCGAGGGCTTTGTTGCCGGCATCATCTCCTTCTACGTCAACGCAGGGATCCTGCTCGCCTCGCTGGTCAGCTGGTTGTCATCCCTGATGCTCGGCGGAGCCGTCATGGCCGACTGGGGCTGGCGTGTGCCCTTCATCGTCGGCGCGGCCTTCGGCTTCGTCGTGGTCTACCTTCGCCGGACCCTTCCGGAAACCATGAAGCCCGAGGAGCTCGCGGAAAACTCAGCCAAGACGGTCTGGGGCGGCGTGCGCAAGCACTGGCTCAGCGTCCTGGCCATCACGTTCGTCGTCGGTGCGGCGCAGGCCTACAACTACGCCTGGAACACGGGCCTCCCGACGGCGGCCCGCAGCGGCTTCAAGGAAGACGCCACGGCTGTCTTCGCACTCACCACCGTCCTCGGCGTCGTGCTGGTGGTCGGAAGCCTCATCATCAGCAAGGTCGCCGACGGCAAGTCGATGTCCAAGTGGTTCCTGATCACCCGCGCGCTTGCCATTCCGTCGGTCTTCCTGATGCTGATGTACGTCAAGCCCGGCATCGCCGGCTTCGCTGCGGTGCTTCTTGGCGGTTCTGTTGTGCTGGTCCTGAACATGACCCTGTACAACGTGATCACCAGCTCGCTCATGCCGAAGGGATGCCGAGGCGCCGGAACCGCCCTCGGCTACGGCCTCGGCGTCGCGCTCTTCGGCGGCACGGCCTCCTACCTCCTGGTCTGGCTCCAGTCCATGAACGCCTCCTGGATCTTCCCGGTCTACGTCGCTGTCCTGTCGGCGCTCAGCATTGTGTTCTACCTGCTGGCCCGGAAGAAGAACGGCATCTTCGTCGGCCGGTAGGAACCCAGGGCCGAAAACCCGGCACGGTGGAACACAGGAAGCAGGAATGGAAAGTGGGAACGCTCATGGACGCCAGTCGCCCGGACCAAAGCAGCAAGGAGGCAAGCGTGATCTCCTTTGAACTCGACGCGTCGGACGTGGAGCTCTATGAGGCAGCCCGCAGGATGTTGCTGACCGCCCATCACAGTGAGAACCACCGGGTGGCAGCGGCCATGCGCGGTGAGTCGGGGGCCATCTACCTCGGACTGCACATTGGCGCCAAGCGACTGAATGTGTGCGCCGAATCCAGCGCCCTGGCCAATGCACGCATGGCACAGGAGAGCTCGATCCACTCCGTGGTGGCGGTCAGCATGGACGGGCACGGGGAGCCCCAGGTCACCAACCCCTGCGGCCTCTGCCGGGAACTGCTGCGATCCTACGGAACCGAGACATCCGTCCTGGTCGATGCCGAGGGCGAGGTGGGCAAGATCCGGATCAAGGACCTGCTGCCTTTCCCGTGGATGCGGGCCGCCGAAACGGAGTGGGACACCCTCCCGCCCCGTGTGGAGGCCGGCACCGCCTAGCGCTGGGCCCAACTGACTCGCAGCAGGGGCCGTTTTGAGCCCTCAGAACGGCCCCTGCTGCCAGTTGGATGGGAGCATGGGCCACCGCCGCAACCTGCCTGGCCCACGGAAGGCCGGGACCCACAAGGTCCCGGCCTTCTTGCGTGCCCGGCGGGCAGCAGCCGTCGTACATGCCGCGCCGCCGCCGTCGTCGGAAAATTCCCGGACATAAGGAAGCTGGTGCAGCCGCCGCGTTTCCGCTAAGCCACTGCACCAGCAGGTAGTACGAATTTTCTGAATACTATGAAACGTTACTCATTCGCGGCTCCCTAGGTCCCGGGGGTTGATGACCGGGTCTTTACGTCTTCTTCAAGGTGCCTCGTCATCAGCCAGCCTGCGCCGGCCATTGCCACGCCCATTACCATGAAGGCCCAATTGTCCATGGTGTTCAGCGACAGGAAGTTGGCCGCCGAATTCACRCCGACGATGAAACCGTAAATGCTAAGGACGATGTACAGCAGACCGGAGCCCATGAGGAAATTCCGGGCGCCCAGGGCAGTCCGGGACATGCTCACGCCGGTGGCGCCGATCGCGAGCTGAACGATGTTCAGCAACATCGACACCTGGAACAGGTTCAGGAACAGGGCCTTGGAATCGGGCCCGAAGAACCTCAGTTCGCTGTAATTCGTAGTGATGCCGGGGATGAACCCCAAGATGCCCACGACGATCAGGACGATACCCACACCCATGCCAACGTTCTGTACATCTGTCCGACCAAAATGAACGCCGTGCGCATGAGGAGATGCGGTAGTCATTATTGCCTCCAACCACTGATTGCGGACATTTACAATTTTACGACCGGGGTCTGGAAAAAGCGCCGGACGGGTGGGTGCGGCAACCGAGAGGCCGCGTTCGGCAAATAGCACGGATTCGGGCGTTGTGCCTGTCGGAAACCGGGTGGATGCCGGGCCCGTGGCACCATGGATCTCGATGAAACTGCGCGCTGATCAGACCGGACAACGTGGCCTCCCCATGCCCCTGGGGCTGCAGGGTGCCCTCGAGTCCGCCCAGGCCGCCGTCATATCCGCCCTCGTGGTGGTGGTGCCGATCGTCATGGTCTGGGCCACGGCCGGATTCCAGCACGGCGGGTTCGACGTCCTGGCACGTCTCGCCGGCCAGGCCTGGCTGCTGATCCACGGCGTCCCGCTGCTGCTGGACACCCCCGGCGCCGGGGCTGCGGCGCACCCGGAATCCGGCACGCTCTCGCTCATCCCGCTGGGCCTGACCCTCATCCCGTTCCTTCTCGCCTGGCGCGCCGGGCGCCGGCTCGCCCGGGCCTCCTACACCGACCAGCTCTGGCAGGCGTTGCTCGGCTCCTGGCTGATGTACGCCGGGTTCGGCCTCGCCACCGGCTTCGTCTGCCGGACGGCCGACGTCGGCATCAGCCTCTGGGCCGCCGCACTCATTCCGCTCATCCCGTTCGGCCTCGGCATGGTGGTCGGCGCCCGCCGGGAGGCAGGTTCGTGGAGCCGGCTGATCGGCGTCGACGCCGTGGCCTGGCTCTCCCGCACCAGCCAGCACTCCCGCTGGGCAGGCTCCTACCTGGGCTCGGCCATCAAGGCAGGATCGGTGGCGCTGATGGCGAGCCTGGCGATGGCGGCGGCGCTGCTCGCCGTCGACCTCTTCATCCACTGGAACCTCGTGGTGGCCGTCTATGAAGGGCTCGACGCCGGCGCCATGGGCGGCTCCGTCCTCACCATCGTGCAGCTGGGCTTCCTGCCCAACCTCGTGGTGTTCGCGCTGGCGTGGATCTGCGGCTCGGGGTTCGCCCTGGGCGTCGGCTCCCTGGCCGGCCCGCTGGGGACCGCCGTGGGGCCGCTGCCGTCCGTTCCCGTGTTCGCCGCGCTGCCGGCAGGCTCGCTCGACTTCGGTTTCGTGGCCCTGGTGGTGCCGGCGCTGGCCGGGACGCTGGCGGGCTGGTGGTTCCTGCGCGAAGGAGAGAACCACTTCGACGAGTGGCTCTCCATCAAGATCCGGGCCCGCTGGTTTACCGCCGCGGCCTCCACCCTGGTCCTGGGCGCCGTGATCGGCTCCGTCGCAGGGCTGCTCGCGGCGGGCCTGGCCTGGCTGGCCCGCGGCTCGGCCGGCATCGGGAGGCTGACGGAGATCGGGCCCGACCCGCTCCGCACGGCACTGTTCGTGGCCGCGGAGGTGGGGATCGGCGTCGTGATCGGCTACGCGGCCGGACCCTGGCTGGAACGCCAGCAGAAGCTGCGCGAGGCAGACCTGGAAACGGTCAACGGCCGCTGACGCGGGCTTTGGCTTCACCGCTTGCTCAACTGCTGGGGGAGTTGTTGGCGCAACTTTTCCGGCCTACGCGAGCGGCCCCATAAGCTAGGACCATGCGCATAGTTGTCCTCGTTTCCGGCACCGGCTCCAACCTCCAGGCAGTTATCGACGCCGTGAAGTCCGGCGCGCTCGACGTCGAGATCGCCGCCGTGGGCGCCGACCGACCGGGGACGTTCGGGGTGGAGCGCTCCGCCGCGGCGGGAATTCCCACGTTCGTGGTGGACTTCAAGGCCTACCCGGACCGTGGTGCCTGGAACGCGGCCCTGACCGACGCCGTCGCCGGCTTCGCCCCGGACGTGGTGGTGTCCTCGGGCTTCATGCGGATTGTCAGCGCGGACTTCATCGATGCCTTTGGCGGCAAATACCTCAACACGCACCCGGCGCTGCTGCCGGCCTTCCCCGGCGCCCACGGTGTCCGCGACGCCCTGGCCTACGGCGTGAAGGTCACCGGCTGCACGGTGCACTGGGCCGATGCCGGCGTGGACACGGGACCCATCATCGCGCAGGAAGCCGTGGCGATTGGGGACGGCGAATCCGAGGAATCCCTGCACGAGCGCATCAAAGTCGTCGAGCGCCGGCTCCTGGTCTCAACCCTGGCATCCCTGGCCAAAGCCCACACCCCGGCCCGGCCCGCCTGATCCGCCTGATTCCTGGGCCTGATCCGCCTGATTCCTCGACCCGACCTGCCTGTTTCCCTGGACTAGCCCGCCTGATTCCCCCGATGCGCTATCACTTGCGGTTGCCTCCAGGGCCTCGTGACCGCTTGACGTGATAGCGCATCGGGTGGGGGCGCGTCATTCGAGCCGGCGCTGCTTGGTTTCGGGGGCGAAGAACGCCATCCACAGCACGGAGAGCAGCACCAGTCCGCCGGCCAGCGCGAACGACGTCGCGAGCCCCAGTTCCGGCCACAGGATGGCCGCGAAGATCAGCGGACCGAAGCCGGCACCCAGCCGGGAGAACGTCGAGGCCCAGCCAAAGCCCGAGCCGCGCAGTTCCGTGGGGTACAGCTCGGAGACGTAGGCGTAGAGCACCGGGATGGCCACCTGGACCACAAAGCCGAACACCAGCAGCCAGAACACGGCCGCCGTCGGGATGTCCACCACGATCGCCACAATCACCAGCGTCAGCGCGGAGAGCGGGCCCGTGATGGCCAGGATCCACTTCCGGCCCACCCGCTCCACCAGCAGGGCGGCCACCACCACGCCAAGGAGCCCGACGGCGGCCATCGACGCCGTCGTCAGGAAGGCCTTGTACTCCTCGAACCCGGCGCCGATCAGGATCCGCGGCATCCACGTCAGCGACAGGTAGTAGACCAGCAGGATGCTGAAGAACAGGGCCCATGCCGCCGTCGTGATCTTCCAGTTGAACTGCCAGAGCGCGCGCAATTGCGTCCAGGCGCTGCCCGCCGAGAGGCGCGGCGCGTCCTGCGGGGCGGGCAGGCTGTAAACCCGGGGCTCGGCGCCGGTGGCCTCGACCAGGCCGTCGATCACCTTCGCGGCCTCATCGCGGCGGCCCTTGCGGATGAGGAACAATGGGGATTCCGGCACGCTGCGGCGGACCCAGAACACCAGCAGTGCCGGCAGCACCATGACCAGCATGGTCAGCCGCCAGTCCGCGAACGCCGCGACCAGCCCCGCGGAGACGAACCCGCAGAGGGCGGCGCCGATCGGCCACCAGCCATCCATCGCAGTGAGGACCCGGCCGCGATTCTTGCGGGGTGTGAACTCGCCCACCAGCGCATAGTCCACCGGGATGCAGCCGCCCAGGCCGAACCCGGCCAGGAAACGGAACAGGACAAACCACATGAAGTCCGGGGAGAACGCGCCGAGCACCGTGAAGATGGAGAAGATCAGCAGGGTCGCGGTGAAGGCCTTTTTGCGCCCGATGGTGTCCGCGATGGTGCCCCAGACGAAGGCGCCCAAGGCCATGCCAATCAGGTTTGCCGTCCCGATCCACGCGGCATCGCCCGGGCTCAGGGACCAGTGCTTGGACAGCAACGGAATGAGGATGCCGTTGAGGGTGACGTCCCAGGCATCGAACATGAAGCCCAGTCCGCCGATCAGGAAGATCCGGCCTTGGACCTTCCACCGCCACGGCAGTTCCTGGACCACCTGTTCGCCGCTGGGCACAGTGGTGTACGTGTTCATTTTGGCCTCCTGCTTTAACCCTACGTGGCCCGGCCGCGGCCCGGGTGTGCTTCACACTCCGGCGCGCGGGATGGCCACGCGCCGGGACGCGATAAACTGGCCGCATCCCCACCACCCGCGGCCCGCCGCGATATAAGACGGAGACTTTTGTGAGCTTCACGCAGCTTGACCGTGTATCCATCGACCGAGTGCCCATCCACCGGGCACTGATTTCGGTCTACGACAAGACCGGTCTGGAGGAGCTCGCTCGGGGCCTGCACGCAGCCGGCGTCAAGATCGTCTCCACCGGCTCCACGGCCAAGAAGATCGCCGCCGCGGGCATCCCCGTGCAGGAGGTCGAGGAAGTCACCGGCTCACCGGAAATGCTGGATGGCCGCGTCAAGACCCTGCACCCGCGCGTGCACGGCGGCATCCTCGCGGACCGCCGCGTCCCGGCCCACATGCAGACGCTCGCGGACATGGAGATCGAGCCGTTCGATCTCGTCGTGGTCAACCTCTACCCGTTCGTGGAGACCGTGAAGTCCGGTGCCGCGCCGGACGACGTCGTCGAGCAGATCGACATCGGCGGTCCCGCGATGGTGCGCTCCGCCGCGAAAAACCACGCCGCCGTCGCCATCGTGGTGGACCCGGCCTCCTACGGCGCCGTGGTGGAGGCGGCCGCCTCGGGCGGCTTTGACCTGAAGACCCGACGCCGGCTCGCCGCCAAGGCGTTCGCGCACACCGCGGCCTACGACACCGCGGTGGCCACCTGGACCGCCAGCCAGTTCCGCGACGAGGACGGCGACGGCGTGATCGACTGGCCCGCCTACGCCGGCCTGGCCCTGGAACGCTCCGAGGTGCTGCGCTACGGCGAAAACCCGCACCAGCAGGCCGCACTGTATGTGGACACGGCCGCCCCGGCCGGCATCGCGCAGGCGGACCAGCTGCACGGCAAGGCCATGAGCTACAACAACTTCGTCGACGCCGACGCCGCCCTGCGCGCCGCCTTCGACTTCGCCGAGCCCGCCGTCGCGATCATCAAGCACGCCAACCCCTGCGGCGTGGCCGTGGGTTCCGCGTCCGCGGCGGACCCCATCGCCGACGCCCACGCCAAGGCCCACGCCTGCGATCCGGTGTCCGCGTTCGGCGGCGTCATCGCCGCGAACCGCACGGTCACCGCCGAAATGGCGCGCACCGTCGCCGGGATCTTCACGGAGGTCGTCATCGCGCCGGACTTCGAGGACGAGGCTGTCGAGATCCTGTCCAAGAAGAAAAACATCCGCCTCCTGGCCCTCCCCGACGGCTACGGCCGCTACCCGACCGAGTTCCGCCAGGTCTCCGGCGGCATGCTGGTGCAGGCCACGGACAAGGTCGACGCCGACGGCGACAACCCCGCCAACTGGACCCTCGCCGCGGGCGGCGCCGCCGATGCCGCCACCCTGGCCGACCTCGCGTTCGCCTGGACCGCCTGCCGCGCAGCCAAGTCCAACGCCATCCTGCTCGCGGACAACGGTGCCGCCGTCGGCATCGGCATGGGCCAGGTCAACCGGCTCGATTCGTGCAAGCTCGCGGTCGAGCGCGCCAACACCCTGGGCGTCACGGTGGCGTCCGACGTCGAGGGTGCTGGCGGCGCTTCGAATGCCGACGCAGCCGGTTCGCCGGAGCGGGCCCGCGGCGCCGTCGCGGCGTCCGATGCGTTCTTCCCGTTCGCCGACGGGCTGCAGATCCTGATCGACGCCGGTGTGCGCGCCGTGGTCCAGCCCGGCGGATCGGTCCGCGACGAGGAAGTCATCGCCGCGGCCAACGCCGCCGGCATCACGATGTACTTCACGGGAGCCCGCCACTTCTTCCACTAGGCCTAGATCCTGCAGGGTCCGGTCCGGCCGGGCCTGATTCCGCCGGGTCTGGTCCCGCCGGGCCTGGTCCCGCCGGCCTGGTCCCGCCGGGCCTGGTCCCGCCGGCCTGGTCCCGCCGGGTCTGGTCCCGCCGGGCCGCACAAAGAATGGACATGCCCTCCCTCATCCTGAGGACATGTCCATTTTTTGTGCCCAAGAGTGGGTTGGTGGCCTGCCCGCGGAACATGCCCATTCTTTCCGCGGGACATGCTCATTTTTCGTGGCAAGGGGTGGGCATATGGGGATTATGTCCAGGCCTCGGCGTGAGGCGAGGGCATGTCCTGCTAAATCTGGCGTGGGCAGGGCCAACCCGGGATCATGCTCATTCTTAGGGCAGGACATGCTCATTGTTCCTGAAGCACAGGAGCCCAGCTGGGAGGACGTGCTCAATTTTCGCGGAACCAGGGAGCCCGGGAGCCCAGCCCGGAGGGACACGTCCATTTTTTATGTCCAAGAGTGGGTTGGTGGCCTGCCCGCGGAACGTGCCCATTCTTTCCACGGGACATGCTCATTTTTCGCGGCAAGGAGAGGACATAAGGGGATATGTCCAGGCCTCGGCGTGAGGGGAGGGCATGTCCTGCTAAATCTGGCGTGGGCAGGGCCAACCCGGGAACATGCTCATTCTTAGGGCAGGACATGCTCATTGTTCGTGGCAACGGGTGGGCATATGGGGGATATGTCCAGGCCTCGGCGGGTGGGGAGGGCATGTCCCGTGGAGACGCGCCGTCGTGAACCAAAAAAACCAGCGCGGGGCCACTGCGGTCTCCTCACTGCTGAAGATGGGCCGCAAGTAACCCCGCGCTGGGGCATCAAGCTGGGGTATCAGGCTGGGGTAACAAGGTGGGCTAATCAGGCTTGGGCAACAAAGCTTGGATGCCCGGACCTGGAGTAACACTAGGGGTACCAAGGCCGGGCATCGACATCCACGGAATGCACGGGCCCGGCGCGAACCGGGCCCGTGCACCCGGAGGCTAGGAAGCGGCGGCCGTGGTGTAGGCCTGCTGGATCACGCTGCCCCAGTACGGGCCGTACATGGTGGTGGAGTTGGTGCCGTAGCCGTAGCTGTTGATGGAGTTCTGGTAGCCCGAAGCGCTGGTGCCGATGAACCACGGTCCGCCCGAGGATCCGCCGGTCATGTTGCAGGGGATGCCTTGGGTGTTGAACTGTGGGTTGTAGGGATCGTTGGTGGCCGTGCCGGAGCAGCTCTTGAGGGATTCACCGTTGAACGGGGCCGCGGCGGGGTAGCCGAACGACTTGTAGCTCAGGCCGCGGGCGGCGTTGAACTGCAGCCCGGAGGCGCCGACGACGTCGCTCAGGTACTGGCCGTTCAGCGTGGACATGACGGCGAAGCCGGTGTCGTAGGTCATGTCGCCGGAGGAGCTCCACTGGGTGGGGGCGTAGAGGGCCTTGGCCGTCCACTTGCCGTAGGGCGAGGCGCCGTTGAGGTACGCCGGGACGAACGTGAACTTGGTGGCGAAGGCGCCCGGGCCCTCATTCACGCAGTGCCCGGCCGTGGAGACGGTGCTCTTGTTGCCGGAGGACACCGCGTTGCCGGAGCAGACATAGTTGGTCCCACCGAGGGTGAAGAAGACCTTGCCGATGTGCGGGACGGGGGATTCGCTCGCATTGGCCTTGGTCTGCGGCGTCTGCGTCAGCGCCGGCTGGGACTGCTGCTTCGGTGCGGTCGCCTCGACGGTACTCGGGGCGGCACCCTCCAGCAGTGCCGCCGCGGGCTTGGCCGCGGCCTTGCCGTTCCGTTTCATGGCCTTGTCCGCCAGGACGTCGCCGGGGACGGCGTTGCGCATGCGGTCCGCGGTCCAGTAGTCGGCCGCGCCGGTCTCTGTGACGGTGTGGCTGGTGACATCGGATGTGGAAACCGGTGCCTTGGCCGGGGCTGGGGAGGCGGTGGCCGCCCCCGCGGCACTCAGGGCCAGCAGCGCCGCGGCCGAAAGAGTCAGCAGGCTGGTGGCCAGAGTCTTGGGTGTTCTCATGGGTGTCCTAACCGGTGGAAATACGGGGCGGCCGCTGGTGGCGGCCGCTGGATGGAACGAAACTACGGCAATTTGACTAATCTGTAAAGTCAGTTGTCAATTCTTGTTAATCCGCATGAAGGGTGTCACGCATCCGTCCCCGCACGACGCCGGTAGGCGTCAACGGGGGCACCTCGGGTAAGTTAGGGGTGTTGAGATAACACAAGATTCCGGAAATACCCAGACCTTCAGGGAGACGCCCGAGCAATGGCAAAGATTATCTATACCCACACCGACGAAGCGCCGATGCTGGCCACCTATTCGTTMTTGCCGATCATTGAGGCGTTCGCCTCGACGGCCGGTGTGGAAGTGGAGACCCGCGACATCTCGCTGGCCGGCCGCATCATCGCCGCATTCGGCGACTACCTCACCGAAGAGCAGCGCGTCAGCGACGCCCTGGCCGAGCTTGGTGCCCTTGCCAAGACGCCCGAAGCCAACATCATCAAGCTGCCCAACATCAGCGCCTCCGTGCCGCAGCTGAAGGCGGCAATCGCCGAACTCCAGGGCCACGGCTACGCGCTGCCGGACTACCCGGACAACCCCTCCTCGGACGAGGAAACGGACATCCGGTCCCGCTACGACAAGATCAAGGGCTCCGCCGTGAACCCGGTCCTGCGCGAAGGCAACTCGGACCGCCGTGCCCCGCTCTCGGTCAAGAACTACGCCCGCCAGAACCCGCACAGCATGGGTGCCTGGACCCCGGAATCGAAGACCAACGTGGCCCACATGGAGGCCGACGACTTCCGCGCCAACGAGAAGTCCGTGGTCATCGACGCGGACACCAACATCAAGATCCAGCTCGTCAAGGATGACGGCACCGTCAAGGTCCTCAAGCGTGCCTTCCCGGTCCTGGCCGGCGAGGTCATCGACGGCACGGTGATGCGCGCCGCCGCCCTGGACACGTTCCTGGCCACGCAGGTTGCCCGGGCCAAGAAAGAGGGCGTGCTCTTCTCCGCCCACCTGAAGGCCACCATGATGAAGGTCTCGGACCCCATCATCTTCGGCCACGTCGTCAAGGCCTACTTCGCGGACCTCTTCGCCACCTACGGCGAGCAGATCGCCGCCGCCGGACTGAGCCCGAACAACGGCCTCGCCTCCATCCTCAACGGCCTCGAGGACCTGCCCGAGGAAATCCGCGGCGACGTCCAGGCAGCGATCGAAAAGGGCCTCAACGACGGCCCCGAACTCGCCATGGTCGATTCCGACAAGGGCATCACCAACCTGCACGTTCCCTCCGACGTGATCGTCGACGCCTCGATGCCGGCTATGATCCGCAGCTCCGGCCACATGTGGGGCCGCGACGGACAGGAAGCCGACACCCTGGCTGTCCTCCCGGACAGCAGCTACGCCGGCATCTACCAGGTCGTGGTCGACGACTGCCGCGTCCACGGTGCCTTCGACCCCACGACCATGGGCACCGTCCCGAACGTTGGCCTCATGGCCCAGGCCGCCGAGGAATACGGCAGCCACGACAAGACCTTCGAGATCCAGTCCGCCGGCACCGTGCAGATCGTCGACGACGCCGGCACCGTGCTGATCGAGCACCAGGTCGCCCCCGGCGATATTTGGCGCGCCTGCCAGACTAAGGACGTGCCGATCCGTGACTGGGTCAAGCTGGCCGTCACCCGTGCCCGCGCCTCCGCTACGCCGGCCATCTTCTGGCTGGACAAGGGCCGCGCACACGACGCCCGGATGATCGCCAAGGTGGAGGAATACCTCAAGGACCACGACACCGAGGGCCTGGAGATCGCCATCATGTCCCCGGAGAAGGCCACCGCCTTCACCATCGAACGCATCCGCAAGGGCGAGGACACCATCTCGGTGACCGGCAACGTGCTCCGCGACTACCTCACGGACCTCTTCCCGATCCTGGAACTGGGCACCAGCGCCAAGATGCTCTCCGTTGTGCCGCTCATCAACGGCGGCGGCCTGTTCGAGACCGGCGCCGGCGGATCCGCCCCGAAGCACGTCCAGCAGCTGCTGAAGGAAAACCACCTGCGCTGGGACAGCCTGGGCGAATTCCTCGCGCTGGCCGTCAGCTTCGAGCACCTCGCCACGAGCACGGGCAACGCCCGCGCCCAGGTCCTGGCCGACACCCTGGACCGCGCCACCGGCACATTCCTGCTCGAGGACAAGTCCCCCAAGCGCAAGGCCGGCGAGCTGGACAACCGCGGCAGCCACTTCTTCCTGGCCAAGTTCTGGGCCCAGGAACTGGCCCGCCAGGACGACGACGCCGAGCTCGCCGCGGCCTTCGCCGCCGTTTCCGGCGCACTGGACTCCAATGAGGACACCATCACCGGTGAACTCCTGGCAGTGCAGGGCTCCCCGGTGGACATCGGCGGATACTACCGTCCGGACGCGGCCAAGGCCTCCGCGGTCATGCGCCCCTCGGCCACGTTCAGCGAAGTGCTTGCCACGCTGACAAAATAGCGGCGCCACTGCCCAGGCAAAGGAGCGCTCAGCCAGAGCCCGGCAGTCCCCGGCTCACCGCCACGCAGAACGCCCCGTCTCCCACAAGGGAGGCGGGGCGTTCTGCTGCCCGTCCGGACGCACAGACGGCGCGCCAGGTCAATGCGAACTCTGGTCAGCGTTGCTGGTCCTGGCCGAAGGGCGGCTCGGGAGCAATGTCGGGGTCGGCGTCCACGCGTTCGAAGGCAGGCTCCGCGCTGTAGCCCACTTCTTCTTGGAGCGGCACGGCGGTGGTGGCGCCCGGAGCGACGCCGTCCACGCGTCCGCGCCATCCGCCCGTCTCGGCGCCGCGCCCTTCAATAAAGAGCTTGAACTTCTTCAGGTCGGCAGCAACCTGGCGGGAATCGAGGCCGATCGCCGCGCCGATCTTTTCCGCTGCCGAGTCCGGCTCCCACCTCAGCTCTACGTTAACCTTCGTTTCGGCGTCGCCGAGGTCCTCGAACCAGACGGTGCCGGCGTTCCGTGGTTCATCAAGGCTTTCCCACGACACGCGCTGGTCGGGTTCCTGTGTGGTGATCCGCGCGTCATATTCGCGCCGGACTCCACCGATGCTGGTCTTGAAGTGGACGGTGGTGTCGTCGAGTTGCTGAACGGATTCCACACCGCTCATGAAGAGCGGAAATTCCTCGAATTGCGTCCACTGGTTATAGGCCTGGCTCAGCGGAACATTGACTTCAATGGATTCCTGAACAGTTGCCATGCAGGGGTCACTCCTTCGATTGGCGGGCGGCAGCCCGCGATTCTTGGTCGTTGACCGGCATAAAGCCGCGTTCCCTCACGCTAGCGGCCTTTGGCCAAAATAGTAAGCAGGCTGACGACAGTGACGACGAATCAGCCGTTGCCCTTCCCTTTTTCCTTCCCCTTGGCCTTGCCGCTGTTCGCCGGGGCGGGGGCAGGAACGACGGCGGCCGGTGCCGGCGCCGCGGCAGCTGCAGCTGCCGCAGCAGCCGCGGCGGCCTGGGCTGCGGCTTCTTTCTCGGCCGCCAGGCGGGCTGCCTCGGCCGCGGCCTGTTGCGCGGCAAGGTCCGCCCGGACGGCGTCGATCGATGACTTGATGCTCTGGTGGCGCTTGAAAGACACCTCGCCGCTCGCGGCTGCGGCATCCAGCCCGGCCAGCAGCTCATCAAGCCTTTTCAGGGAGCCCGCGGGGTCGTTGGAGGCTGCAGCCTCGCTGACCGCCAGGACCTGGGACTGCAGCTGCCTCGCCGCGTCGCGGCCCAGCTCGGGGGCCGGGGAGCCGCAGCCTGCCAGTGCCCCCGCCAGCAACAGTCCGGCGAGCAGGCCTGCGGGCCATCTGTACGGCGACCCGTGGCGGTTCCGCCCGGCGATGCGCGATTGGCTCATGGTTCCACGCTCTTCTGGAGATCCTTCAGATGATCGCCGAGCGGCCCCGTGACGGTGGGGTAGGGAACGACGTCGGGGGCAGCAGGGGTAGAGAAGGAGATCGCAATCGCTGCCCCAACGGCAAGCACGGCCAGCGCGGCGAGCACAACAGCCAGCCGGGCGCGGCGCCCGGCACCAAGAAACCATGCGGCCCCACGGGAAAACGGACGGCGGAAGCGATGGCGTGGCCGGGCCGGCAGCGCTGCAGGGTCCAGCACGTTCAGGGGGCGCGTTCGCGCAGCAGCCCAGGCTCCGGGCCGGGGCGGGCGGGGCGGCCTCGCCGGCGGGGCGGGGAGGACCCTGGTGGGTTCCGTCTTGACGGGCCCCGGCACGGACCCGGGGGAAACGAGGGCGAAGCGGAAGGCTGATTCGAGATCGGCAGCAGAGGGGCGGGCCATCGGGTCGAGGTCGGTCATGGCCCGGATAATCCGGGCCCACTCGGCGGGCACGGCGTCCGGAATGGCGGGTGCGCGGTGCAGACGGGCCACCGCGGACTCGACGGCACTGCCCGGGTACTCCACTTCGCCCTTGAGGCATTCGAGCAGGACCAGGCCCAGGGAGTAGATGTCACTGGCCGGTCCGAGGTCGGCGCCGCGGGCCTGTTCCGGACTGAGATAGGCAGCGGTTCCCACCATGGTTCCCGTGGCCGTCAGCCGGGTCCCGTCGATGATCCGGGCGATGCCGAAGTCTGTGAGCTTGGGCCGAAGCGGCTCGCCCGGCCGGACCGGCACCAGGAGGATGTTGGCGGGCTTGATGTCCCGGTGGATGATGCCGAGGCCGTGAACATACGCGAGGGCGTCCGCCGTCCCTGCGCCGATCACGGCCAACTCCTCCAGCGGCAGGGGACTGTGTCGGACACGGGTCCGCAGGTCCTGGCCGTCCACGAGCTCCATGGTCAGGAAGGGCCGGGGCTCATCGGGAATCCGGGTGTCCGTCCCGGCGTCGAACAGCGTCACCAGACTTGGATGGTTCAGGGTCGCCAGGAGTTTGATCTCTGCTTCCTGGCGGCGCAGCTCGTCTGGATCGGCCGACTGTGGTGCGAAGAGTTTCAGGGCCACGTCGCGGCCAAGGTTGAGGTCCTTGGCCGTGTAGACCGAGGCCATGCCACCCCGGCCAATCACCTCGCCCAGCTGATAGCGCCCGCCCAATGGCTCCGCCGCGATGCTGTTGGGCGAACTGTCCACGATGTCCCCATACCTTCCGTGTGCGCACCGGCGGCGCACTTAGAGAATGATACGGGGACGGATTCCGCTTCCGCTGCGACCGGGAGACCGACCGGCCGCGCCAGTCCCGGCATGGAAGCGCAGTTCTAGACGTATTGCATGGCCTAATTCTGCCGATCCGCTCATCCGCAGGGCCTTACCGCCGGAGCCAGTGCTTGCCGTTGGGTCCCCCAGCGGACCCAACGACCTCGCTCCGGCGGTTACAAGACCTCAACGGGAGCGGGGCATGCGTTACGGCGGCCGCGGTCTGCACCCGGGACGCGGACGCGGACCGGAGCGTTCCTGGTGCGCGGGGGAGTGCAGTCCATCCCGGAACGGCCCGGATGCGGGCAGGGACGCGGGGAACGGTGAAGGCGCTGACGGTGAAGGCGCTGACGGGATCAGGCCGGAAGCATTTGGGGTGCCGGAAACCCGGCGGCGGACGGTGGAGTCCATGGGGAGTTCTCCTGGGTGACTGTTAGCGGGCGGCCAAGGCAGCCCGACGGGCCGTGCTCTGTGGAGGCAGAGACGGCCCGATTAGTCGGGAGAAGAACCCGGATCAGCGCAAACGGCTGAGTACTCGTGCTGGAGCGGACCGCTGATGGGGTCGGCACCTGTCGTGGGCAGGCTGAAGAACAGGCTGGGCATCCACGCCGCCGTTCCTGTTGGCCCGTTGGCCGTGTGCCCGCTGCCGGACCCGGAGCCCGGAGCAGGCGGGAGTGCGTCAGGCACAGGCAGGCCCGTACCGCCATGCCACGGGCTCGGACCCGGGTTGCCGGCGGGAGCCGGTGGCTCGCCCGTTCCGGCGGGAGGCTCCGCCGGAGGGGCGGCGCCTGCCGCAACCGGTGCCGCCGCGGGGCGTCGTTCAGGGACCAGCCAGGCAGAATACGCCACCGGGGCACGGTAGGCCGCAGGTAGAGCGGCCGTCCCGGAGCCACCAGACGCCGAAGGTGCCGGCGATGTTGCCTCGGCCGGACCCGTCTTTCCGGCGGCCGCCTTTGCCGTGCCTGCATTTACTGCGTCCGGGGTTGCGGTGCCCGCGTTGGGTGTACCCGCGTTTGCTGTGCCCGCGTTTGAGGACCCGGCGGTGGGGTTGCCCGCCGACGGCGATGCGCCGTCGACAGCTGCAGGAGTCCCCGCCGGGGTCCCTGCCGGTGTCGCCGCCGGGTCGCCGGGCAGAGGGACCGGATCGGGAATCGGGACCGCGGGGTCCACCACCGGCGGATCGACGACGGGAGACGGGGCCGAGGGGTCAACGACCGGCGGGACAATTCCGGGGTCCGGGACGGCAGGAACCGCACCCGGGACACCGGGGTCCACCACCGGCACGGTTGCCGGCGGGGTGACTATTGGTCCGGGGAGCGCGGGTGCTGGCGCCGTTGGGTCTGTGTTGGCCGGGTCCGTGCCGGCCGGATCCACGTCGCCCGGCTGGGTCGCGGGCGGCGGCGCGTCTGTGACTGCGGCGTCGGCAGCGGCGGGCTCGGCCGCGGCGGCAACCTGCAGGCAGGGAACGGCGCCCGCCGACCACGTGTGCGCCGGGGCCGGGGCGATGTCCAGGGAGACCAGGCCGTCGAAGGCCGGAACGGGGAGGTCGTCCGCGTCCGCGCAGCCGGCGGCGGGCGCTGTAGACCCGGCGTACTCCGCCGGCCCGGGGAACGTGCAGGCGTCATCCGCCTGCGCGGCGGCGGCGGAGAGCGTCAGCCATGCGGCGCCGGCGACGGCCGCCAGGAGCACGCGGCGCACGGGGCGCAAGTGGCCCGAGGGGCGCAGGATGCGGCCCGCGCGGAAGGACGCAGCTGCAGGTTCCATGCGCGCACCCCCGCTCCCGGAAGACTGGACGATTGCCTACAGGGTAAGTCGGCCCCCAAGGAGAGTCCAGAGTAGAGCCGAAACTGTGCGCAGACTGAGACACTTGGCATGCAGCCGGTTCCGACGCCCGCGGGCCCGGGTCAGTGGGCGTCGTTCGGGTAGCTCACTCCAAGTTGCGCGCGGACACCGTCGAAAAGCCGCATCGTGTTCAGGGAGTCCTCCAGCGGCATGACCGGGCTCTCAGTGAGTCCCTGCTGGATGCACCGGGTGACCTCGCGGAGCTCGTAGGTGTAGCCCCGCCCGACCACCGAGAACTGCTCGGTGCGGGGATCGTCGAAGCCGATCCTGATGAGCAATTCCTTGGGGTTGTTGATGGAGCCGGAGGCCTGCAGATAGCCCTGGCTGCCGGCGACCGTGGCCGTGCGGGGTCCATGCGCCAGCAGCGAGGACGTCAGTTGGGCCTGGGCGCCATGGTGGTAGCCAAGGGTCAGGGCGTTCTGGGCGTCCACGCCGTCGTCGTTGAGCCAGCCGGTGGCGCTGACGGTTTGCGGGAACCCCAAGGTGCCCAGAGCCCAGAGCAGCGGGTACACCGTCAGGTCCAGCAGGGCGCCGCCGCCGTCCTTGGGCGACCAGAGCCGGGAAGCGGGGGAGTAGGGCGCCGGGAAACCGAGGTCGGCGCCGACCCATTTGACCTCGCCGATCTCGCCCGAGGCAGCGATCTCGAACGCCCGCTGCATGCTGGGCAGGAACCGGCTCCACACCGCCTCCATCAGGAACAGGCCCTTTGCCCGGGCCACAGCGATCAGCTCGGCGGCCTCCCGGGCGTTGACGGTGAGGGCCTTCTCGCACAGCACATGCTTGCCGGCGTTGAGGGCTGCAAGGGCGATCCGGTGGTGGTGGGCGTGCGGCGTGGCGACGTAGACGACGTCGACGCCGTCGTCCGCCAGCAGGCGGTCATAGCCGCTCACCCCGTCCCCGTCACCGTAGGCGCGGACAAAGCCGTAGTCGGCTGCAAAGGCATCGGCCGCCTCCTGGGTGCGGGAGCTGACGGCGTAGAGTTCCGCATCGGACAGCAATTCAAGGTCGCGGGTGACGGCGGCGGCGATCCCGCCGGTTGCGATGATGCCCCAGCGCAGCCTGGCGCCGGTGGCTGTGCGGGGATCCTGGTCCGGCTGGCTGAACAGCCACGGCTTGGCGATGAGGGCAGACATGGTGCCATCTTCTCACCCGGGGGCGGAAGGTCCGCGCTGTCGCCGGCCCTGGCACGCCGGAGGATAAACGCCGGAGGTTCGACGCCGGGCGTTCAGTTCAGGGGTTCAGGTAAGGGGTTCAGTTCAGGAGGTGTAGTTCGGGCCGTTCGACGCCGGAGCCGCGGGCGGACCCCCAAGGCCCGCCCGCCGCTCCGACGCCGGRACGGCGCCGCAGCCCCGGCGCCGGAGAGGCGCCGGGCGGACCTCAGCCGGTGACGGCCACCGTCGCCCGGGGCCGGACCGATTCCTCCGTGAGCCGGCCCTGCTGGAGCCGGAAGCGCCGGTCCGTCTTGTTGGCCAGGGCGCGGTCGTGGGTGACCACGAGGATGGTGGTGTTGTGGTCCCGGCTGAGCGTGCTGAGCAGCTCGATGATGTGCTCACCGGTCTGCTCGTCCAGGTTGCCCGTGGGCTCATCGGCCAGGATCAGCTTGGGTTCGTTGGCCAGCGCCCGGGCGATCGCCACCCGCTGCTGCTCGCCGCCTGAGAGCCGGTTGATGCGCCGCACGTGCTTGTCCGGGTCGAGCTGGACCTGTTCGAGCAGCGCCCGGGCGCGTTCGGCCCGGACGGACTTGCGCACCCCGGCAAACTCCATCGGCAGCATCACGTTGTCCACGGCCGAGAGGTTCGGAATCAGGTTGAACTGCTGGAACACGAATCCGATGTCACGGCGGCGGTAGTTGGTCAGCTTCCCGTCCGGCATGCTGGCCAGGCTCACGCCGTTGACCACTACATCGCCGCTGGTGGGCTTGTCCAGGGCTCCGAGCAGGGAGAGTAGGGTGCTCTTGCCGCTGCCGCTCTTGCCCACGATCGAGGCCAGCGTGCCCTGTTCGAGCTCGAAGCTGACGTCGTTCACCGGCTTGATGGTCCGGTCGCCGGACTTGAACGTGCGGACCAGGTTCTTGACTTCGATCATGGCTATTCTCCTCGGAGGACTTCGATGGGACGGATGCGTGCGGTGAGCAGGGCCGGGACGAGGGCCCCGATGATGGCGACGCCGAACACCGCGGCGATGCCGGCGGCGATGACGCCGGGGGAGGCGCTCGCCGTCACGGAGGTCAGCAGCTGGCTCGCCCCGCCGAGGGGTCCGCCCTGGCCGCCGGGGAACCCGCCGGCGAAACCGCCCGGGCCGCCGCGCTGGCCGGTCGCCGCGCTCGTGCTGGAGCTGCTTGAGCTGATGAGGGCGCTGGCGATGCCGCCGCTGGCAAAGGAGGCGACGGCCGCGCCCACCACGCTGCCCAGGGCCACCAGGACCAGGGCCTCGAGCACAAACTGCAGGCCGATGGTGCGGTTGGGGGCGCCGATGGCCTTCAGGACGCCGATCTCGCGGCGGCGTTCGCGGACCAGCATGACCATGATCAGCAGGATGATCAGGCCGGCGGTGCCAAGGGCGGCGACGAAGGCGATGAAGGAAATGTTCTTGACGCTGTCCAGCGAGCTGACGGCGGTCTCAAGGTTCCGCTGTCCCTGGGTGACGTCGGCCTTGTCCGAGCCCAGGGCCGCCTGGAGGGCGGTCTTGGCGGCGTCGACGTTTTCCATGCTGTTGACGGTGACGATCATGGTGGAGAGTTCGTCCGGCAGTGCGGCGAGGGTCTGGGCGGTCGGAAGCGTCACGTAGAGGGCGTTGTTGCCGAAGGCGGTCCCGGCGTCGAACAGTCCCTTGACGGTGAACGTCTGATCGGCGATGGTGAAGGTCGAGCCGACGCCAAGGCCGTTCTTGGTGGCCAGCGTGGTGCCCAGCAGGGCGCCGGTGGACGCGGCGGTGTAGTCGCCCAGGCCAGTACCCTGGGTCAGCTGCAGGGCCTTGCCGGTGGAGTCCACCTCGGCGCCGATGCCCGTGGCCGTGACGGGCAGCGAGAACGTGGGCGCCGCGGCCGTGCCGCTGCCGGTTGTGCCAGTTGTTCCGGAGGTGCCCGAGGTGCCGGTACTGGCTTGGTTACGGTTGCCGAGCGTACCGGCGTCGACGGCGGCCGTGAGGCTCGTGGTGACTGATGTGGCCGACTGTCCACCGGGGCCGCCCTGGCCTGTGCGCCCGGACGCGGCCTCGGCCGCAATTTCGGCGGCGTTGCGCAGGCGCAGCGCCTTGGTGCCGACCACGCTGCTGACGTTCGGGACCGCGGCGGCGGTGGCCGCCTGCGCCGAGGTCAGCGGTTCGCCGCCGCCCTCGAAGCCCTGGCCGCCGGCCGGATTCACGGTCAGAACCGTGCCCACCGAGGCGTTCAGCTCGGCGACCTTGCCGGTGACGGCCTGGTTGGCCACGAGCATGGCAAGGGCAAGGCCGATGGCTACGGCCAGCACGGCCACCACGGCGGCGGTCCTGACCTTGTTTCGAAAGGCGTTGCCTACACTCCGGGCAAGAACGCTCACGGTACTCCTATGTGTCTGTTGCCGGACCCAATGCCCGGCGCTGGTCCCACAGTGGTACGGGCCGCTGTGCGAACCTCCCGGCGAAGCTATGGATCCGCTGTGAAGCGCAGTCAACGCAAGAGCCCCGGCCCTCCCTTGCGGGAGAGCCGGGGCTCTTGTGCCTGTCCGGCGCCCGTGGAAGGGGCGCCTGGCTAAGGAACTACTGCTTGGTGATCGGTCCGAGTACCGGATCGTTGGCGTAGGCCGTGTGCACGTTGGCCTGTGTCACGATGACCGGCTCAAGCAGGTAGGCCGGAACAACCTTGACCGTGTTGTTGTAGGACTTGTCGTCGTTGATCTCCGGCTTCTTGCCTGCCTGGATGTCGTTGACCATGACGATCGAGTGCTCAACGAGCGCGCGGGTGTCCTTGTTGATGGTGGAGTACTGCTCGCCCGCCATGATGGACTTGACGGACTCAACCTCGGAGTCCTGGCCCGTGACAACCGGGATCGGCTTGCCGGCGGCCTTGACCGAGGTGATGATCGCGCGGGCCAGGGTGTCGTTCGGGGACAGTACGCCGTCCAGCGATGCAGTGCCGTAGGTTCCGGCGAGCAGGGTGTCCATGCGCTTCTGGGCGTTCTCTGCCTTCCAGCCCTGGGTAACTGCCTGCTCGAAGGTCGACTGGCCGGAGAGGACCTTCAGCGTGCCGTCGTCGATCTTGGGCTTCAGGACGCTCATGGCGCCGTCGAAGAAGACCTTCGCGTTGGCGTCATCAGGGGAACCTGCGAACAGCTCGATGTTGTACGGGCCGTCCGGCTTCTTGGCCTTCATTCCGTCCAGCAGGGCCTGGCCCTGGAGTACACCGACCTTGAAGTTGTCGTAGGCCACGTAGTAGTCCACGTTCGGGGTGTTCAGGAGCAGACGGTCATACGCGATGATCGTGGCGCCGGCGTCCTTGGCCTGCTGGAGCTGGGTGCCCAGCTGCGCACCGTCGATGGCGCCGACGATGATGACCTTGTCGCCCTTGGTGATCATGGCGCTGATCTGGTTCTGCTGCTCCGAAACGCCGCCGTTGGCGAACTGAACATCCGGCTTGTAACCGGCCTTGGTGAGGCCGTCGTTGAACAGCTGCTCCGCCAGGACCCAGTTTTCCGAGGTCTTCTGGGGAAGTGCGACGCCGATCGCGGAGCCCTTGGGGAACGCCTCGCCTCCGGTGGTTGAACCGCCGGTAGTCCCGGTGTCCGAACGGCCGCAGGCTGTCAGCGCCAGTGCCGCAATAGCAGCGATTGCTGCTGCCTTTCCTGCTTTACCAATCATTCGCATTGCTTGGTTCACTTTCTTTTGGTGGTGTGCGGAGAACTATGGGAATTCGGGGCCGGGGGAGTGAATCAGATCCCCCGGGAGATGACCTCTTTGGTCTGGGTGGTTTCGTCGGCCTTGATCTCGCTGCTGCGGCCGAAGTTCTTCATCAGCATGCCGATGACCGACTTCTTGCTCTGGGTCTTGTTGTAGACGTCGAACGCGACGGCGATCAGCAGGACCAGGCCCTTGATCATCTGGGTGAGGTCGGCGCCGACGCCCAGGAGCTGCAGGCCGTTGTTCAGCACGGCCATGACCAGGCCACCGATGATCGAGCCGATCACGGTGCCCACGCCGCCGGTAACCGCGGCGCCGCCGATAAACACAGCAGCGATGGCGTCCAATTCCCAGCCGACGCCGTCGAACGGCCCCGATGCGGTGGAGCGGCCGACGAAGATCATGCCTGCGAGGCCGGCGAGGATGGACATGTTCATCATGACCAGGAAGTTGACCTTCTTGGACTGGACGCCGGAGAGCTCGGCGGCGTGCCGGTTGCCGCCGACGGCGTAGATGTGGCGGCCGATGACCGTCTTGGAGGAGATGAAGCCGTAGATGAGGATCAGGACGGCGAGGATCAGGCCCGGGATCGGGAACGAGGTGCCGGGCCGGCCGGTGGCGAAGAGGTACGTGGCGTAGAGGATGGCGCCGCAGACCAGGACCAGCTTGAGGATGCTGATCCAGGCTTCGGGAACATCGGCGCCGAGTTCCTTGGCGGCGCGGCGGGAGCGGATCTCGCTGAAGATCACGTACGCGACGGCCAGCAGGCCAATCAGCAGGGTGAGGTTGTTGTATCCGGTCTTCGGGCCGATCTCAGGCAGGTAGCCGGAGCCGATGTACTGGAAGTCGCCGGGGACCGGGATGGTGTTCGACTTGCCGACGAACTGGTTGGCGCCGCGGAAGATCAGCATGCCGGAGAGCGTGACGATGAACGCGGGAATGCCGACGTAGGCGACCCAGAATCCGTGCCAGGCCCCGATCAGGACGCCCAGCCCCAGCCCCATCAGGATGCCGATGTACCAGGGCATTCCCCAGTCGCGGATGAAGAGGGCAACGCAGACGCCCACGAAGGCCGCGACGGAGCCGACGGAGAGGTCGATGTGGCCGGCGATGATGACCAGCACCATGCCGATGGCGAGGATCAGGATGTAGGAGTTGCCGTTGAAGAGGTTGATGACGTTGCCCGACGTGAGCGTGCGGCCCTCCGTGAAAATCTCGAAGAACACGATCAGCGCAACCAGGGCGAAGATCATGCCGAATTGACGGGTGTTGCCGCCAAAGAGCTTCTTGAGCGCGTTCATTGTTTCAGTCCTTGTTTCCGGGTAGTTCGGCTAGTTCTGGATGGTCCCAGTGGGCGATGCAGTCTTGCGGGCGGACGTCATGAGCTTCATGAGGTTTTCCTGGCTGGCTTCGTCCTTGGTCAGCACGCCGGTGATGGCGCCTTCGAAAATCGTGTAGATCCGGTCTGAGAGGCCCAGCAGCTCGGGCAGTTCCGAGGAAATGACGATCACGGCTTTGCCCTCGTTGGCCAGCCTCTGGATGATGCCGTAGATCTCGTACTTGGCACCGACGTCGATCCCTCGGGTGGGCTCGTCCAGGATCAGCACGTCCGGGTCGGTGAACATCCACTTCGCCAGCACCACCTTCTGCTGGTTGCCGCCGGAGAGCTTTGCGACGCCTTCCTCCACCGAAGGGGTCTTGGTCCGCAGCGACTTCCGGTATTCCTCCGCGACGGCGTATTCCTTGTTCTTGTCCACCACGAAATGCTTGCTGATCTTTCGCAGGTTCGCCGAGACGGTGGTCGCTTTGATGTCATCCAGCAGGTTCAGGCCCAGGGATTTGCGGTCCTCCGTGACGTATCCCAGCCCGGCGTCGATTGCCTGGCGGACGTTCTTGAGCTGCAGTTCCTTGCCGTCTTTGAAGACCTGGCCGGAGATGAAGCGGCCGTAGGAGCGGCCGAACACGGACCGGGCCAGCTCGGTGCGGCCGGCCCCCATCAGGCCGGCGAAGCCGACGATCTCGCCCCGGCGGACGAAGAAGCTGGAGTTCTTGCAGACCAGGCGGTCCTGGACCTGCGGATGCCCGACGTTCCAGTCCTTCACTTCGAAGAGCACCTCGCCGATCTTCGGCTCGTGGTCCGGGAACCGGGATTCCAGCGTCCGGCCCACCATGCCCTTGATGATCCGGTCCTCGTCGACGCCGTCGGCCTTGACGTTCAGCGTCTCGATCGACTTGCCGTCGCGGATGATCGTGATCTCATCGGCGATCTGTTCGATCTCGTTGAGTTTGTGGGAAATGATGATCGAGGTGATGCCCCGGCCCTTCAGGCCCAGCATCAGGTCCAGCAGGTGCTGGGAATCGGATTCGTTCAGTGCGGCGGTGGGCTCGTCCAGGATCAGGAGCTTCACGGACTTGTTCAGCGCCTTCGCGATTTCCACGAGCTGCTGCTTGCCGACGCCGATCTCCTTGATCGGGGTGTCCGGGTCCTCCCGCAGCCCCACCCGGGCCAGCAGTTCGGTGGACCGCAGCCGGGCCTCGGCCCAGTCGATCACCCCGCGCTTGGTCGGCTCGTTGCCGAGGAAGATGTTCTCCATGATGGACAGTTCGGGGATGAGCGCGAGTTCCTGGTGGATGATCACGATCCCGGCGTGCTCGCTGGCGCGGATGTCCTTGAACTCCTGGACCTCGTTCTGGTAAACGATGTCGCCGGTGTACGTGCCGAAGGGGTAGACCCCCGACAGGACCTTCATGAGGGTCGATTTKCCGGCGCCGTTCTCRCCGCAGATGGCGTGGATYTCGCCTGCCTTCACCCGCAGGCTCACATCGGCCAAAGCTTTAACGCCGGGGAACTCCTTGGTGATGGAGCGCATCTCGAGGATTAGCGGCTCACTGTGCGTGTTGAGGGACGTCATCTGCCCTTACGCCTCCAATGCATGACTTCGTTGTCCGCCCCTGCAAACCGCAGGGCCGTCTGATGGAAAAGTAAACTGGATCACGCCCTTGTCGTCAAGTCTTTAACGCAACGGGCGGATAACAAAATGATTAGTTGCGCCGGATTCCCGCGTGTTGGAAGACCAGAGCCGTGGCTCCGAGGGCCTCCGCGCGGTCGCCCAGGGACGACATCGTGAGGGTGGTGGTCTCGCCGATCACCGGCACGGCGTGGCGAATCAGGCCGCGCCGGATGGGGTCCAGGAGCAGCTCGCCAAGCCCCGCCAGCGGGCCGCCGACCACAATGACTTCGGGGTTGATCAGGTTCGCCACGTTGCCCAGGGCGCGTCCGACGGCGAGGCCGGCGTCGTCCACCACGCGGAGTGTCGCGGAGTCCCGTTCCAGGGCCTTGCGGACGATGTCCCCGGGCGTCAGGGGCCGGTCCTCGCCGCGGCTCAGGAGCTCGATCATGGTGGTGGTGGAGGCGATGGTTTCCAGGCAGCCGCGGTTCCCGCAGCGGCAGATCAGCCCGTGTTCATGGATGGTGGCATGGCCGATTTCGCCGGTGATGCCGACGTTGCCGTAGTAGGGGGCGCCGTTGAGGATCAGGCCCGCGCCAATACCCGAGCCGATCTTGAGGAACATCAGGTTGCTGATGCCGCTGTGCGGCCCCCACGTGACCTCGGAGAGGGCGCCCAGGTTGGAGTCATTGTCCACGAATACGGACAGTTGCAACGCTTCTTCTAGGCGTTTGAGGATGTTGATGCCCACCCATTCGGGCAGGATCGCCCCCTGTGCCACAGTGCCGGTGCGGCGGTCGATGGGGCCGGGGATTCCGACGCCGGCACCCACCAGGGCGCTGCGCTCTACGCCGCTGTCCGCGAGCAGCCGGTCCAGCACTCCGACGGCGGCTTGGATGCCTTCCTCGGCGTGGTGGCCCAGGGGCAGCAGGACCGACTCCTCGGCGATCACGTGATAGCTGAGCGAGGCCAACACCACGCGCAGGTGGCGCCGGCCAAAGTCGATCCCGACGGCGACCGCTCCGTTGCTGTTGAGCCGGACGTTCAGGGCCCGGCGCCCGGAGCTGGTGATGGGCTCGGTCGAGGCGAGACCGGCGTCCTGCATGATCTTGACGATGTTCGAGACCGTGGCGGTGGAGAGGCCTGTCTGCCGGGCCAGTTCTGCCTGCGTGGACGGTCCCGCGAGGAGGCATTCGATGATCCGCTGCTGGTTCAGGTGCCGGAGGGCGGACTGCGATCCCGGGTTCTTGGTTCGGCTCCTCGTTGAGCGCGTTGGTGAGGGCATGCTATGAAGCGTGCCGTATCCGCGGCTTGTAGTCAAGAAGTTAACGCAACGGTAACGGCCGCCTCAGCCGCCGCGGACCTCAGGCGCCGTGGAGTTCGCGGTGTGCCCGTGCCAGTTCCTGGTAGTGCTCCGCGTTGTGCTGGACGCCGGCGAACTCTTCGTCGCTGAGTTCGCGCCGGACTTTGGCCGGAACTCCTGCCACCAGCGAGCGGGGCGGGATGACAGTGCCCTCCAGCACCACGGCGCCGGCGGCGATGAGGGACCCCGCGCCAATCACGGCCCCGTTGAGGATGGTGGCGCTCATGCCGATCAGGCAGTCGTCCTCGACGGTGCAGCCGTGGACAACGGCGCTGTGGCCGACGCTGACGCGTGCCCCGACCGTGCAGGGGAAGCCGGGATCGGCGTGCAGGACCACGTTGTCCTGCAGGTTGCTGCCCGCGCCCACGGTGATCGCGGCGGTGTCGGCCCGGACCGAGACACCGTAGAAGGCGCTGGAGTTCTCGGCCAAGGTGGCGTTGCCGATCACGGAGGCCGTGGGTGCGATGAAGGCGGAGTCATGGACGGCCGGGGCGGTGCCGGCGAATGCGTAGAGGGGAGCCATGCCATCAGCCTAGGACACCTCCCGGCTGCCACCCCCCCCAATGCCGTTGAGCTGTCAGTTGTGGTCCCTTTAAGGGCCTCTGGACCGCCACAAGTGATAGCGCAACGGGAAGGATGGGTCAGGCGGGGGCGCGGAGGACCGTGAAGCCCGCGCCGCGGTTGTGGCCCTCGCTGCGCGGGTCGTGGACGGGGAGGACGACGGCGATCGGCGCGCCGGGTTCCGCCACGCGCCCCAGTTCGCGGACGACGTCGTCCCACTCCCCGGGGGCCAGGCCCGCCAGGGCGTCCACCGCCCACACCGAGGAAAACGCGGCGTCGGCGAACGGCAGCGATTCCGGGCTGGCCACCGAGGCCTCCAGCCCGTGCGCCCGGGCGACGTGGATGTTCTCCTCGGAGGAGTCCACGCCGGTGAAATGGATGCCGGACTGTACAAAATGCAGCCCGTCGGCGCCCCGGCCGCAGTCCAGCCCCAGCACGCCGTGCCGCCCCTCGGACTTCAACAGCGCCACAAACGATTCGAGCCGGTCCCGCCGGGTGGATCCCATAGTCCTAGTGAAGGACCGGTTTCAGTTAAAGACAACCGTCCGGTTGCCGTCGAGCAGGACGCGGTGCTCGGCGTGCCACTGCACGGCCTGGGCGAGCGTGCGGCCCTCCACGTCGCGGCCCATCTGGACGAACTGCTCAGCGGTGCGCCGGTGGTCCACGCGGATGACTTCCTGCTCGATGATGGGGCCCTCATCCAGGGCGGCCGTGACGTAGTGCGCCGTGGCGCCGATGAGCTTCACGCCGCGGGCGTGCGCCTGGTGGTAGGGCTTGGCCCCCTTGAAGGAGGGCAGGAACGAGTGGTGGATGTTGATGGCCTTACCCGTGAGGTCGGCGCACAGCTCGTCGGAGATGATCTGCATGTACCGGGCCAGCACGGTGAGCTCGATGTCGTGCTCTTTCATCAGGACCCGGAGGGCGTCTTCTGCCTGGACCTTGGTGTCCGGGGTGACGGGGATGTGGTGGAACGGGATGCCGTAGAAGTCCGCCAGACCCTCAAGGTCGCGGTGGTTGGAGACGATGGCCGGAATCTCAATCGGCAGGGTGCCGGAGCGCTGCAGGAACAGCAGATCGTTCAGGCAGTGCGCGGACGTGCTGGCCATCAGCAGGGTGCGGACCTTCCGGCCGGCCGGGTTGAGGCTCCACTGCATTCCGAAGGCCTGCGCCACGGGTTCGAGCGCCGCCTGCAGCTCCGCCAGGGACGCCGCCGTGGTCGCCTCCACCCGCATGAAGAAGGTGCCTGTGCCCTGGCTGCCGTACTGCTGGGAGTCTGTAATATTGCAGCCCGCCACCAGGAGGGCCCCGGCGACGGCGTGCACGATTCCGGGCCGGTCGGGGCAGGAGAGGGTGAGGATATAGGAGGCAGTGAGGTTCTGGTCAGTCACGAAGAACAGCCTACCTGCGCTTCAGGGGCAGTTTTGAAAGGGTTTTGGTAGTGTTAACCCGTCGCAACTGGCGTTGGATGGGCTAACCATCAGGGAGCGGCACTCACGAAGACCACGGATCGTACGCCTGGGCCGAGGGTCATGTTTTACCGGTCGGCAGCACCAGCGCTGCCACGGCCGTTGCAGGCTCCCACGCGGGTGCCATCCGCCGCTGTCGCGGCCCGCTGTCAGTCTTGCTGTCCACGGGCCCGTAATCAAAGAGCGGTGCAACAGGCCAGCCGGTAGCCTGACCAATAGCCGTACCCGTTGCCTACCAGGAGTTCCTCGTGACTACTACTACCGCCACCTCAGCCGCCGTGAGCAACCAGCCGCTGGCCGAACTCGACCCTGAAATCGCCGCCGTACTGGCCCAGGAGCTTGGCCGCCAGCGCGGCACCCTGGAAATGATCGCCTCCGAGAACTTTGCCCCGCGCGCCGTCATGGAAGCCCAGGGTTCCGTCCTGACCAACAAGTACGCCGAAGGCTACCCGGGACGCCGCTACTACGGCGGCTGCGAGTACGTCGACGTCGCCGAGCAGCTCGCGATCGACCGCGTCAAGGATCTCTTCGGCGCCGAATACGCCAACGTGCAGCCGCACTCCGGCGCACAGGCCAACGCAGCAGCGCTCGCCGCCATGATCACCCCGGGTGACAAGATTCTGGGCCTCTCCCTTGCCCACGGCGGCCACCTCACCCACGGCATGAAGCTGAACTTCTCCGGCAAGCTCTACAACGTAGCCGCCTACCAGGTCGAGGAAGACAACTTCCGGATCGACATGGACAAGCTGCGCGAGCAGGCAATCGCCGAAAAGCCCCAGGTCATCATCGCCGGCTGGTCCGCCTACCCGCGGCACCTCGACTTCGCCGCCTTCCGCTCGATCGCCGACGAGGTCGGCGCCCTGCTCTGGACCGACATGGCGCACTTTGCGGGCCTCGTCGCCGCCGGGCTGCACCCGAGCCCGGTCCCGCACTCCGACGTCGTGACCTCCACAGTGCACAAGACGCTGTCCGGTCCGCGCTCCGGCGTGATCCTGGCCAAGCAGGAATGGGCCAAGAAGCTTAACTCCGCAGTCTTCCCCGGCCAGCAGGGCGGCCCGCTCATGCACGTGATCGCCGCGAAGGCCGTGGCCTTCAAGATCGCCGGCACCGAGGAATTCAAGGAACGCCAGGAGCGCGTGCTCGAAGGCGCCAAGATCATCGCCGAACGCCTCGGCCAGGCCGACGTCGCCGGCGCCGGCGTCTCGGTCCTGACCGGCGGCACCGACGTGCACCTGGTCCTGGTGGACCTGCGCAACTCCCAGCTGGACGGCCAGCAGGCCGAGGACCTCCTGCACTCGGTGGGCATCACCGTCAACCGCAACGCCGTGCCGTTCGACCCCCGCCCGCCGATGGTCACCTCCGGCTTGCGCATCGGCACCCCGGCCCTGGCCACCCGCGGCTTCGGCGCCGAGGAATTCACCGAGGTTGCGGACATCATCGCCACGGCGCTGAAGTCCGGCGCGGCCACCGATATCGAGGCCCTGCAGGCACGCGTGGACAAGCTCGCTGCCGACTTCCCGCTGTACCCGCAGCACGAGCAGTGGTAGTCCATGACTTCTGCTGACACCGCAAAAGCAGCTGCAAAAACGGCTGACACTGCACAAATCCTTGACGGGAAGGCTACCGCCGCAACCATCAAGGCCGAACTGACCCAGCGCGTGGCCGCACTCAGGGCCAAGGGCATCACCCCCGGACTGGGCACCATCCTGGTGGGCTCCGATCCCGGCAGCACCTGGTACGTGGCCGGCAAGCATAGGGACTGCGCCGAGGTGGGCATCACGTCCATCCGCCGCGACCTGCCGGAAGAGACCAGCCAGGAGGAGCTCCTGGCCGTGGTCCGCGAGCTCAACGCCAACCCGGAGTGCACCGGCTACATCGTCCAGCTGCCGCTGCCCAAGCACATCGACCAGGACGTCGTCCTGGAGGCCATGGATCCCGAGAAGGACGCCGACGGCCTGCACCCGATGAACCTGGGCCGGCTCGTGGCCAACGTCAGCGGACCCATGAAGTCCCCGCTGCCTTGCACGCCCAAGGGCTGCGTGGAGCTGCTGACCCGGCACGGGATCGACCTGAAGGGCAAGCGCGTCCTCGTGGTCGGCCGCGGCGTCACCATCGGCCGGCCGGTGGGCCTGCTGCTGACCCGCAAGGACGTCAACGCCACGGTTATCCTGGCCCACACCGGAACGGCGGACCTGCCGGCGGAACTGCGGCAGGCCGACGTCGTGATCGCCGCGGCCGGCCAGCCGCACATGATCAAGGCGGCAGACCTGAAGCCGGGCGCCATTGTCCTCGACGTCGGCGTCAGCCGGGTTGACGACGGCAACGGCAAGGCCGTGGTCACCGGAGACGTTGAGCCCGCCGCGGCCGACGTCGCCGCCTGGCTTTCGCCCAACCCCGGGGGAGTGGGTCCGATGACCCGCGCCATGCTGCTGGCCAACGTGGTGGAAACCGCGGAGCGCCACCTGGCGGCGGAAAGCCACCCGGGGATCGCCTAAGGATCCCGCCTGATGACAGGGCACCTGCTTCCCGCGAAGCAGGTGCCCTGTGCCGTTAAAGGCATAACGGAACGGATACATCCGGAGATTTTACGAAAAGACTCTTTCATAGTTTGCGGGTATCCACTACCGTGGTGCGGGTGTCCGAACTTGTCTCGAAAGAATCGCGCGTGAGCGGCCCCTCAGATGCCCCTCCGCAGTACGTCATCACCGCCGAGAACCTCACCAAACGCTACGGCGATGTCACCGCCGTGGACGGCATCTCCTTCCGCGTCCCCGCCGGGGAAGCCTTCGGCCTGCTGGGCCCCAATGGCGCCGGCAAGTCCACCACGATGAAGATGATCGGCGGGGTCTCGCAGCGCACCTCCGGCAGCCTGAGCATCATGGGCCTGGATCCCGAACAACACGGTCCGGAAGTCCGCGCCCACCTGGGCGTGGTGCCGCAGCAGGACAACCTGGACGAGGAACTGAAGGTCCGGGACAACCTGCTGGTCTACGGCCGCTACTTCGGCCTGCCCATGAGCTACCTCAAACCCAAGGCCGACGAGCTGCTGGAATTCGCCCAGCTCACCGACAAAGCCAAGTCCAAGGTCGACGCCCTGTCCGGGGGCATGAAGCGCCGCCTGACAATCGCCCGCTCGCTGATCAACGAGCCCCGGATCCTGCTGCTGGATGAGCCGACAACGGGCCTGGACCCGCAGGCACGGCACATCCTCTGGGACCGGCTGTTCCGGCTCAAGGAGCAGGGCGTCACCCTGATCCTCACCACGCACTACATGGACGAGGCCGAACAGCTCTGCGACCGCCTGATCGTGGTGGACAAGGGCAAGATCATGGCCGAGGGGTCTCCTGCCAGCCTGATCCGCGAATACTCCACCCGGGAGGTCCTTGAACTGCGCTTCGGCTCGGAGCGCAACGCCAGCGTGGGCGCGGAGCTCGAGGGCATCGGCGAACGCCTGGAGACTTTGCCGGACCGGGTGCTCATCTACGCCCACGACGGCGAGGCCGCCCTGGAGCAGGTCACCGCCCGCGGCCTGCGGCCGGTCACGTCCCTGGTCCGCCGCTCCTCGCTCGAAGACGTCTTCCTGCGCCTGACCGGCAGGAGCCTCGTTGACTAAGAAGGCACAGCTGACCAGCGTAACGCCTGCACCGCAGGCGGCAGGCACGACGGCGGCGCCGGCCCTGCGCGCGCACTCGCCGGAGGTCTCGGCCGCCCGCGCCCGGAAGTGGGGTGCCTTCTACTACGCCGAACAGGTCCTGCGTGTCATGAAGGGCTACGGCTGGACCATCGTCATGTACGGCGTGGGTCAGCCGGTGGCCTACCTGTTCGCGATGGGCGTTGGCCTGGCCACGCTGGTCCAGGCCAACGGCGCCGGCGTGTTCGGTGGGGTTAGTTACCTGACGTTCATCGCACCGGCCCTGCTGATCTCGGCCGCCGTCATGACGGCCGCCAACGAGTTCACTTTTCCCGTCATGGACGGCTTCAAATGGCGGCGCGTCTACTACGGCCCGCACGCCTCGCCGCTGACTCCGGAACAGATCGCAGGCGGCCAGGTCATCGCCGTGACCGTCCGCTTCCTGCTGCAGTCGGCCATCTACTTCGCCGTCGTCGCTCTGTTCGGGGCCTCGCCCGGCGCCTGGGGCTGGGTTTCGATCCTCATCGCCACCCTCGCCGGCCTGTCCTTCGGCCTGCCGCTCATGGCCTACGCGGCCACCATCAAGGAGGACAAGGGCCAGTTCGCCATGGTCATGCGGTTCATTGTCATGCCGCTGTTCCTGTTCTCCGGCACGTTCTTTCCCCTGGACACGCTCCCGCTCGGCGTCCGCTGGATCGGCTGGATCTCACCGATCTGGCACGGCACGGAACTGGGCCGCGTGGTCAGCTACGGCTACGAGGAACCGCCGTGGCTCACCATCGTCCACCTCCTCTTCCTGCTGGGCCTGGCGGTCGTCGGCTGGATCCTGACCAAGCGCCAGTTCGCCAAAAGGATGGCCTCATGAGCGTGCTGACCGGAAGTTTCAACACGGGCGACCACAGCGTCACCGACGCGGCGCGCCGCCGGCGCTTCGGGCCCATCTACTCCCGCAACGTCCGCGCCGTCGTGGCCCGCGGGCTCATGGCGACCAAGAGCAGCAACTGGATGGTCATGGTCTCCGGGTTTTTCGAACCCGTGCTGTACCTGATCTCCATGGGCGTGGGCCTGGGTGCCATCGTCGGTTCCGTCCAGGGCCCGGGCGGGCAGGAGATCAGCTACGCCGCATACATCGCTCCGGCGCTGCTGGCCGTTTCCGCCATGAACGGCGCTGTCTATGACTCCACCTGGAACGTCTTCTTCAAGATGAACTTCGCCAAGCTGTACCAGGGCATGCTCTACACCTCGCTGGGGCCGCTGGATGTCGCCATGGGGGAGATCTTCCTGGCCCTGCTGCGTGGGGCCATGTACGCGACCGGCTTCACGGCCGTCATGGGCGTGATGGGGCTGATCACCACGCCGTGGGCCATCCTGATGATCCCGGCCTCGGTGCTCATTGCCTTCGGCTTCGCGAGCTTCGGCATGGGGATCACGAGCTTCATGAAGACCTTCCAGCAAATGGACTGGATCAACTTCGTGATGCTGCCGATGTTCCTCTTCAGCGCCACGTTCTACCCGCTCAGCGTCTACCCGCAGTCCATCCAGTGGCTCATCCAGGCCATGCCCCTGTGGCACGGCGTGGAACTGTTGCGCCAGATCAGCGTGGGCGTCTTCACCCCGGCCACGGCCGTGCACATCGGGTACTACCTCGTGATGATCGCCCTCGGCGTCCTGCTCACCACGAGCCGCCTGCGCAAACTGTTCCTCAAGTAGGGATCCTTCCAAGCCATCCTTCGACAAAAGGAGAACCCATGATCGGCAAATGGCAATCCCTCGTCATCGACTGTGAGGACCCGGACACCCTGGCGGCCTTCTACCAGGAGCTGCTGGGCATGGACCGGATCCAGGAGCACGAGGACTGGATTTCGATCGGCGACGCCACCGGCCGGCCCGGCGTGGACTTCCAGCGCGTCGAACGGCTGGTCCGTCCGCAGTGGCCCGACGCCGAGCACCCGCAGCAGATGCACGTGGATGTACTCGTCGAGGACCTCGAGGCCGCCGAAGCCGAGGTGCTCCGCCTCGGCGCGGCAAGCCTGAATGCCGGTTCGAAGACCTTTCGGGCCTACAAGGACCCCAGCGGCCACCCCTTCTGCCTGGTTCTTACCTAGACGCGGTTGTGACCTGGCTTGCCGGGTCTGTCCCAAGATGGACGGCGTTAGCTGGGGCGGCGTTCGCCCGGGGTGGAAGCGCACCGGGCGGCCGGCCCCGTTTGCGATAATGGGCTCATGCAATCTCTGGGTAACTCCGCGTCAATGTCCAACGACTCCACGGCCAGGGGCCGGTTCTCCATGTTCCGCATCAGCGGGCCGGGGTTGCTGGTCTTGATCATCGCGTTCGTGGTGGCCGTCATCTTCGCGGCCAACCAGAACGAGGTCGTGGGCTGGATCGTGGCGATCATCGCCGGCTTCTGGCTGGTCCTGGCGTCCTTCGTCGTCTTCAGCATCCAGAAGGCCGCCAAAAAAGCCGGCGCCAGGCTCAACGAGGCCCAGAACGCCTTCAACGCCGCCACCGGGCGGCCGCCGGCCGCCGGCAGCGCTGACCACGGCGGCACCCGCGTGGTCAGCGAACGCCGCGAATCGGACGGCGTCCGGGACATGAAGCTGGACCATTCCTTCAAGATCGTCCAGGTCCAGGTCCGCGTCGTCGAGCAGGAGCGCGAGAAGGGCGACGCCGCGGATCCCGACACGATCCGCCGCGCCCTGGAAACCATTGAGATCACCGCCACCAATGCGCGGGACATGATCAAATCCTCGGGCGGCGACGACGCACCCGTTAGCGGAACCATCATCGACTAGAGTGGATCGGGTGAGCTCGGCATTGAAGAAGGACCACCTTCGCATCGCGTCAGTCAACGTCAACGGCCTGCGTGCCGCCTACAAGAAGGGCATGGCGGAGTGGCTTGAGCCCCGCGAGGTGGACATCCTGTGCCTCCAGGAGGTGCGCGCGCCTGACGCGATCGTCGAGGAACTGCTCGGCGAGGGCTGGTACATCCTGCACGCAGAGGCCGAGGCCAAGGGCCGGGCCGGCGTCGCCATTGCCTCCCGCGAAGAGCCCCTTGCCACCCGGGTGGGGATCGGGGATGACTTCTTCGCCACAGCAGGGCGCTGGGTCGAGGCCGATTACATCGTCCGGGATGCTGCCGGACAGGCCTCGCAGCTGTCCGTTGTCAGCGCCTATGTTCACTCGGGCGAGGCCGGCACCCCCAAACAGGACGACAAGTTCCGTTTCCTGGATGTCATGACCACGCGCCTGCCTGAACTCGCCAAGCACAGTGACCACGCCCTGGTTGTGGGCGACCTCAACGTCGGCCACACGGAACTGGACATCAGGAACTGGAAGGGCAACGTCAAACGTGCCGGGTTCCTGCCGGAGGAGAGGGCCTATTTCGACCGCTTCTTCGGCGAGGAAATCGGCTGGAAGGATGTTCACAGGGGCCTGGCGGGTAACGTCGACGGCCCCTACACTTGGTGGTCGCAACGGGGCCAGGCCTTCGACAACGACACCGGCTGGCGCATCGATTACCACATGGCCACGCCCGCTCTCGCTGCAGCCGCAGTGTCAGCCGTTGTTGACCGGGCCGCGTCCTGGGACACCCGCTTCTCCGACCACGCCCCGCTGGTAGTGGACTACCGGCTCTAGTTGTAAGGCTTCCACGAATGACCTCTCCTTCCACCGCGACCACAGGCGCGGCCGCCGACGCCGGCACCGTCCCGGACGCCGTTCTCGCGGCTGCCCCCACGACAGGCACGGCCACCGCCGCCCGGCACCGCATCCTCTCCGGCATGCAGCCCTCCGCCGACTCCCTGCACCTGGGCAACTACCTCGGCGCGCTCGTGAACTGGGTCCGGATGCAGGACGAGTACGACGCCGTCTTCTTCATCCCGGACCTGCACGCGATCACCGTTCCGCAGGATCCCGCCGAGTTGGCCCACCGCACCCGGGTCACGGCCGCGCAGTACATTGCCGGCGGCGTGGACGTGGACAAGTGCACGCTGTTCGTCCAGTCCCAGGTGCCCGAGCACGCCCAGCTGGCCTGGGTGCTGAACTGCATCACCGGATTCGGCGAGGCATCGCGGATGACCCAGTTCAAGGACAAGGCCCACAAACAGGGCTCAGACCACGCCAGCGTGGGACTGTTCACCTATCCCATCCTGCAGGCCGCGGACATCCTCCTGTACCAGCCGCACGGCGTCCCCGTGGGCGAGGACCAGCGCCAGCACGTGGAACTCAGCCGAGACCTGGCCCAGCGGTTCAACACCCGCTTCGGCCACACCTTCACGGTCCCGCAGCCCTTCATCCAGAAGGAATCCGCGAAGATCTACGACCTGCAGCATCCCACCGCCAAGATGTCCAAGTCCGCGGAATCCCCGGCGGGCCTGATCAACCTGCTGGACGATCCCAAGGTCACGGCCAAGCGGATCAAGTCGGCCGTGACGGATGCCGAGACGGAAATCCGGTTTGACCGCGAAACCAAGCCAGGCGTCTCCAACCTGCTGACCATTTATTCGGCCATTACCGGGCAAAGCGTTGACGCCCTGGTCACCGCGTATGAGGGCAAGATGTACGGCCACCTCAAGGTGGACCTCGCCGAGGTGGTCACCGAGCACCTGACTCCGATCCGGAACCGGGCCAACGAGCTGCTGAACGACCCCGCGGAGCTGGACCGGCTCCTGGCCCTCGGCGCGGACAAGGCCAGGGAGATTGCCTCGCTGACTCTGCGCGACGTCTACGCCAAGGTGGGTTTCCTGCCCTACGCCGGCGCCCAGGGAGTCCGCTAGGTCAATGTCCTCCGTCAGCAAAGTCACCGCCAAAGTCGCCGCGTCGAACGGGCAGGCACGCAGCGAAGGCATCAGCATCGGTGTGATCCTGAGCTTCCCGGCGGACATCGCTGAGGAGCTCCAGCGCTGGCGGGCATCCTTCGGTGACCCCATGGCCGCCGTCGTCCCGGCCCACATCACGCTGGTGACCACGACGATGACGCAGGACTGGGAGGCGACCTGTAACCATGTCCGGGACGTGGCACGCGGACAGCAGCCGTTCAATATCACCATCGCGGGGACCGGGTCATTCCGGCCCGTGTCCCCGGTGGTGTTCCTGAACGTCGAGGACGGCTTCGGGGACTGCGTGAACCTGCACCGCCAGCTGCAGTCCGGCCCGCTGGAGCGGGAGTTGCCCTTCGCCTACCATCCGCACGTCACCGTGGCCCACGATGTTGCCCCGGAAAGCCTCGATGAGGCCGAAACGGCACTCAAGGACTACAGGGCCACGTTCCCTGTGGCTAGCATGGGACTTTACGAGCACGATGACAACGGCATCTGGCAGCTACGGGAAGAGCTTGACTTTGGGACCAAACCTGACCACGACAGAGGCCCGGACGGCACCGCAAACGCCCGCTGAGCCGCCGCTCCCCACCGACCTGGCCGGGCTGAAACTGGAAGTCATCCGCAAGCGGGTCGAGTGGGGCAGGACCCGGCGCTCCGGAAGCGGATGGATCGCCTCGCTGATGGCCATGGTGGCGTGGCTGCTGGCCCGGGTCAACGCCCTGCTGCCGATGCGGGCGTACCTGCACTACCTGCGCCAACGCGGCCCGCTGCTGAGCGCGGGCATCGGGTTCAGGATGTTTTTCTCCATCACGGGCCTCCTGGCCACCGGACTCTCCCTGGCCGGCCTCGTCCTCAGCGGACATCCGGCCCTGCTGGAGACGATTATTAAGAGCGTGGACGCCGCCGCGCCTGGGCTGCTGCAGGTCGACGGCAGCGAGGGCCTGGTTGACCCCTATCAGCTCCTGAACCCAGCCAGCCTGGGCTGGGCCGCCGGGATCGCGGCCGTGGTGACGGTGTTCACGTCCCTGGGCTGGATCAGCGGCATCCGCGACGGTATGCGGGGCATGATGCAGCTCGGCCCCCTGGTGATGAATCCGATCCTGCAGATACTCAAGGACGTCGGCACGCTGCTGCTGATGGGCGTGGCCCTGGTGGTCAGCGCCGCGGCCTCGCTGATATTCGGTACGGCCGCGGGATGGGTGACCCAGCAGCTGGAACTCGATCCCGTGCTGGCCGGGCCGATGACGACCTCGATCACTATCCTCGTGCCGCTGCTGCTCGGCTGGGGTACCGCCCTGATCATGTACCGGGTGGCCGCGGGCCTGAAACCGGCCCGGCGCTCCCTGCTGGAAGGGACAACCCTCGCCGCAGTGGGCACCACCATCCTGCAGATCTTCAGCACCCAGCTGCTGGCCAGTGCGGGCAAGAACCCCATCCTGGCGCCCTTCGCCATCATCATCGGCCTGCTGATCTGGTTCAACCTGGTCAGCCAGGTCTACGTGATCTGCGCCGCGTGGGTGGCGATCCGGGAAGAGGACCTCAAGGCCGGACCCGCGACCGCGACCACCGGCTGGGGCGCCCGGCGGGTCCAGCCGGGCAAGACACCGGTGGAGCACAGGGCCCGCCGGCGGCCGCTGTCGGCCGCGTTCAGGCGTCGAGGTACTGGTCGGCCCACGCCGAAATAATCTTCGCGGCACGGGCCGCCTGGCCCTTGCCCGTCAGGAGGTGGTCGCTGCCCTCGAGCGAGACGAAGCTGCGGGGATGGCGTGCGGTCTGGAAGATGGTGCTGGCATTTTCGATGCCCACCGTGTTGTCGGTGGGGGAGTGCAGCACCATGAGCGGCTTGTGGAGCCGGTGGATGCAGTCCGTCAGGTCCGCGTTCTCGAGGTCCTCGACGAAGTGCCGCCGGATCTCCACCCTCTTGCCGCCCAGGTCCACCTCGGCGCTTCCCTCGCTCAGGATCCGGTCCAGCGCCGCGTCAAAGACATGGGCGACGTGCTTGGGGGAGAACGGGGCACCCACCGTGGCCACGGCCTTGAGCTCAGGGATCTGCCGTGCCGCGGACAGGACGGCCGCGCCGCCGAACGAGTGGCCCACCAGCAAGGACACCCGCCGCTGCGAGTCCCGCATGAACCCGGCGGCCTTGACGGTGTCGGCCACCTTGTGGCTGAAGGACCCCTCCGACCACAGCCCCGCGGACTCGCCGAGCCCCAGGTTGTCGAACCGGAGCATGCCCACGCCGTTGTCCGCCAGGGCCTTGCACATCCGTGACGCCGACGGGCTGTCCTTGCCGAGCGTGAAGCCGTGGGAGAACACGCCCCAGCCCTTCACCGGGCCCTCCGGCACGTCCACAATGCCGGAGAGGAGTTCGCCGGTGGAACCCTGGAAAGTCACTTTTTCTGAGCGGGACACGGTGTCCCCTTTCGTGTTGGGCGGGAAGACGACGACGGCGCCCCCACCCGTGAGGTGAGAGGCGCCGTCGTCGTAAATTACAGAAGGTATTTCCGGACCTAAGGCCCGTGGAACCGTCGCTAGATCTTGCGGGCGAGGATCGCCTGCTTGACCTCGGCGATTGCCTGCGTGACCTGGATGCCGCGCGGGCATGCTTCGGAGCAGTTGAAGGTGGTGCGGCAGCGCCACACTCCTTCCTTGTCGTTGAGGATCTCCAGGCGCATGTCGCCGGCATCATCGCGGGAGTCGAAGATGAAGCGGTGCGCGTTGACGATCGCCGCCGGGCCGAAATACTGCCCGTCGGTCCAGAACACCGGGCAGGAGGAGGTGCACGCGGCGCACAGGATGCACTTGGTGGTGTCATCGAAGCGTTCGCGGTCCTCGGCGGACTGCAGGCGTTCCTTGGTGGGCTCGTGGCCGCGGTTGATCAGGAAGGGCATGACCTCGCGGAAGGACTGGAAGAACGGCTCCATATCCACGATCAGGTCCTTCTCGACCGGCAGGCCCTTGATCGGCTCGACCGTGATGGGCTTGGAGGTGTCCAGGTCCTTCAGCAGGGTCTTGCAGGCGAGGCGGTTGCGGCCGTTGATGCGCATGGCATCGGAGCCGCAGACGCCGTGGGCGCAGGAGCGGCGGAAGGAGACGCTGCCGTCCATCTCCCACTTGATCTTGTGCAGGGCGTCCAGGACGCGGTCGGTGCCGTACATGGTGACCTTGAAGTCATCCCACGTGGCGTCCTCGGAGACCTCGGGGTTGTAGCGGCGCACGCGCAGCGTGACGTCGAAGGACGGGATTTCCCCGCCCCCGCCGACGCCGGCGGGCAGTTCGATCTTGGATGCTGGCTCAGCGAGTTCAGCGCTCATCTTAGTACTTCCTCACCATCGGCTCGTAGCGCGTAAAGACCACCGGTTTGGTGGCAAGCCGGATGCCGGCAATGGCCTCGGCAGAACCATCCGCCGGAGCATGCTCATCCTTGTACGCCATGGAGTGCTTCATGAATTTCTCGTCGTCGCGCTCGGGGAAGTCCTCGCGGAAGTGTCCGCCGCGGGATTCCTCGCGGTGCAGGGCTGCCACGGTCATGACCTTGGCCAGTTCCAGCAGGAAGCCCAGTTCAACGGCTTCGAGCAGGTCCAGGTTGAAGCGCTTGCCCTTGTCCTGGACGCTGATGCGCTGGTACCGCTCCTCGAAGGACGCGATGTCCGTCAGGACCTGGTTCAGCGTGTCGGCGGTGCGGAACACCTGCATGTTGGCGTCCATGGTGTCCTGCAGTTCCTTGCGGATCGCAGCCACCTTCTCGGTGCCGTCGGAGGTGCGGACGTGGTCCAGCAGGTCCAGCGTGTAGGCCTCGGGATCTGCGGGGAGTTCCACGAAGTCAGCGGTCTTGGCGTATTCGGCGGCGGCGATGCCGGCTCGCTTGCCGAACACGTTGATGTCCAGCAGCGAGTTGGTGCCCAGGCGGTTGGAGCCGTGGACGGAGACGCAGGCGACCTCGCCGGCGGCGTACAGGCCCGGGACAACGGTGTCGTTGTCCTGGAGGACCTCGGCGCTGATGTTCGTGGGGATGCCGCCCATGGCGTAGTGCGCCGTCGGGAAGACCGGAACCGGCTCCGTGTACGGCTCCACACCCAGGTAGGTGCGGGCGAACTCGGTGATGTCCGGCAGCTTGGCGTCGATGTGCGCGGGCTCAAGGTGCGTCAGGTCCAACAGGACGTAGTCCTTGTTCGGACCGCAGCCGCGGCCCTCACGGACTTCGTTGGCCATGGAGCGGGCCACGATGTCGCGCGGGGCGAGGTCCTTGATGGTGGGGGCGTAGCGCTCCATGAAGCGCTCACCCTCGGAGTTGCGCAGGATGGCGCCTTCGCCGCGGGCGGCCTCGGAGAGCAGGATGCCCAGGCCGGCGAGGCCTGTCGGGTGGAACTGGAAGAACTCCATGTCCTCCAGCGGGATGCCGCGGCGGAACGCGATGCCCATGCCGTCACCGGTCAGGGTGTGGGCGTTGGAGGTGGTCTTGAAGACCTTGCCGGCGCCGCCGGAGGCGAACACCACGGACTTGGCCTGGAAGACGTGCAGTTCACCGGAGGCGAGGTCATAGGACACGACGCCGGCAACACGCTTCTGCTTGTACGGCGTGCCGTCCTCGCGGACAGCGTCTTCCTCGACGGTCAGCAGGTCCAGGACGTAGTACTCGTTGTAGAACTCGACGTTGTGCTTGACGCAGTTCTGGTACAGGGTCTGCAGGATCATGTGGCCGGTACGGTCCGCGGCGTAGCAGGCGCGGCGGACCGGCGCCTTGCCGTGGTCGCGGGTGTGGCCACCGAAACGGCGCTGGTCAATGCGGCCCTCGGGCGTGCGGTTGAACGGCAGGCCCATCTTCTCCAGGTCCAGGACGGCGTCGATCGCTTCCTTGGCCATGACCTCGGCTGCGTCCTGGTCAACCAGGTAGTCGCCGCCCTTGATGGTGTCGAAGGTGTGCCACTCCCAGTTGTCTTCCTCGACGTTGGCCAGGGCCGCACACATGCCGCCCTGCGCCGCGCCGGTGTGGGACCGGGTGGGGTAGAGCTTGGTCAATACTGCTGTTCGGGCGCGCTGACCTGATTCGATCGCCGCGCGCATCCCGGCGCCACCGGCACCGACGATCACGACGTCGTACTTATGGACCTGCATACCAGACGCTCTTTCTCTCAAAATTCGCTATAACCCACCGGGCAGGTACGTGCCTGCCCGGTGAATTCTCGTGCAATCTGCGCCTGCGCTCGGCAGGCAAGATCAGTTGCCGTGACGGACCGCCGGTTCTTACCCGTTGGGGGCAGCGGTCCGCGGCGGCTCCGCCGTTACTGCCTTGGCCGTTACGGCCTTGGCCGTCAAGGCCATTGCCCTAAAGGCCCTTGCCCTAAGGCGCCGGGCAGAAGCCGCCGGGAAGCTGGACGCCGTTGGCCACGGGGCACGGGTTGAACGTGAAGATGACCAGGGTGCCCAGGATGATGATGACCGTGGTGGCCGTGTAGAGCACAATCTTGAGCCAGAGACGCGTGGCGTCCTTCTCGGCGTAGTCATTGATGATCGTGCGGACGCCGTTGGTGCCGTGCAGCATGGCCAGCCACAGCATGGCCAGGTCCCAGAACTGCCAGAACGGGTCGGCCCACTTGCCGGCCACGAAGCCGAAGTCGATCGCGTGGATGCCCTCGCCGACCAGCAGGTTAACGGTGAGGTGGCCGAAGATCAGCACAACCAGCACCACGCCGGAGAGGCGCATGAAGAGCCAGGCGAGCATCTCGAAGTTGCCCCTCGAGGAACCGCTGCGGCGGTACTTCGGCTGGATCTTGCCGCTGCCGGGTTTCCCGCTGCTGAGTTTTCCACTGCGTGGGGGTTCAATTGTTGCAGTCATGGCTTAGTGACCTCCAAGTGCGAGGGACAGGTGGCGGATGGAGAAGCCGACCATGACGACGACCCAGAGACCCAGGACGGTCCAGAGCATCTGGCGCTGGTACTTGGCGCCCTTCTTCCAGAAGTCGACGGCGATGATCCGCAGGCCGTTGAAGGCGTGGAACACGATCGCTGCGACAAGGCCCGTTTCACCCAGGGCCATGAGGGGGTTCTTGTAGGCACCAATCACGGCGGTGTAGGCCTCGGGGGACACACGCACCAATGAGGTGTCCAGCACGTGGACCAACAAGAAGAAGAAAATCACTACACCGGTAATGCGGTGTCCAACCCAAGACCACATGCCTTCACGGCCGCGGTACAAGGTGCCAGCTGGTTTTGTCGGCACTGAATAAACCTCCCTGCAACACAGCGGCGCTGGCATGGGATCCACGCGGGGGGAACGCCTGCTGCGAGAGCACTCGTAAGCTCAAGCCTAAATCTAGGCTTCGCTCACAGCTTATTCAATTTAGGAACCCCTTGTTGACAGGCGCCGGCGCGGATTTGCGTCCGAATTGAGACAAACGCCACATTCGGTCGTCCCTGCGGGGGCTTAAAGGGCGTGATCCCGGCGAAGTCAGGGGTGATTCGGCCGCCGTCGGCTAAAGTAGCGGTGATGACTACAGACAAAGTGACAAGCCAGGATTCACCGCTGGACCGTTTTATGGCGGTCATTCCGGCGGGCGGGGTGGGGACCCGCCTTTGGCCCCTGTCGCGGGCAGCAGCCCCGAAATTCCTTCACGACCTCACCGGATCGGGCAGCACGCTGCTGCGCGCGACCTATGACCGTCTCCAGCCCGTCGCGGGCACGCACGTGCTGGTGGTGACCGGCGCCGCCCACCGTGACGCCGTCTGCCGCCAGCTGCCTGAGGTCCTGGAATCGGACCTCGTCCTGGAAAGTGAGCCCAAGGACTCCGGTGCGGCTATCGGCCTCGCCGCGGCCATCCTGCACGAGCGGGACCCGGACACCATCATGGGCTCGTTCGCCGCGGACCAGGTCATCAGCCCGGACGGGCTCTTCCAGGACGCTGTCCGGGAGGCCGTCTACACCGCGGCCGCCGGGAAGATCGTCACCATCGGCATCAAGCCCACCCATCCCTCCACCGGATTCGGCTACATCCGCTCCGGCGCGAACCTGAACATCCCCGACGCCCCCAGCGCGCAGTCCGTGGTGGAGTTCGTCGAAAAGCCCAGCGAGGAAGTGGCCCAGCAGTACATCGACAGCGGGGACTACGTCTGGAACGCGGGCATGTTCGTGGCGCCGGTCTCGCTGATGCTCAAGCACCTCGAAGCCAACCAGCCCGAGCTCTTCGCCGGACTCCAGGAAATCGCCAAGGCCTGGGACACCCCGGAGCGCGACACCGTCACGGCCCGGGTGTGGCCCACGCTGCCCAAGATCGCCATTGACTATGCCGTGGCAGAACCCGCGGCGGCCGCCGGCGACGTCGCCGTCGTTCCCGGCACCTTCCGCTGGGACGACGTCGGAGACTTCGCCTCCGTGGGCCGGCTCAACAGCGCAAAGGAAGTCGACGAGGTCACCGTCCTGGGCGAAGGCGCACGCGTCTTCACCGAGAACGCCAGCGGCGTGGTGGTCTCGGACACCAAGCGGGTGATTGCCCTGATCGGCATCAAGGACGTCGTGATCGTGGACACCCCGGATGCCCTGCTGGTCACCACGAAGGAACACTCGCAGCGGGTCAAGCAGGCCGTGGACGCCATCAAGGCCAAGGGCGACACGGACGTTCTGTAGGGGAATGGGGCGGACCAGGGCTTGTGAATTGTTCAGCAATCCGTAACGCGCCGTACCCGATGCCGCTATTCTTTGTCCGCTAGATAGAGTGATTCTGTGCGCAACTACTCGACTGAAGCTGAGCCCACGACTCTCGTGGGGCCGTGGCTGGAGCCCCTCCTGCCGGAGCTGATCGCATTCCGCCGCGACCTCCATGCGCATCCGGAGCTCTCGTTCAAGGAGTTCAGGACCACCGACAAGCTGGCGAAACGGCTCGAGGAAGCCGGACTCAAGCCCCGCCGGCTCGAGGGCACAGGCCTGACGGTCGACGTCGGACAGGGTCCCATCGCCACCGCACTGCGGGGGGACATCGACGCCCTGCCCATCATCGAGGAAACCGGCCTTGAATTCGCCTCGAAGAACCACGGTGTGACCCACGCCTGCGGCCACGACGTCCACACCACCACCATGCTCGGCATCGCCTTGGTCCTGCAGCGCATGAATGAGGTGTCCCCACTGCGGGGGACGGTCCGGATCATCTTCCAGCCGGCCGAGGAAACCATGCCCGGCGGCGCCACCTCCTGCATCGAGCAGGGCGTCCTGGAAGGCGTGCCGCGCATCCTGGCGTTGCACTGCGACCCCCGGATCGAGATCGGCAAGGTCGGCACCCGGATCGGGGCCATCACTTCCGCCTCGGACACCATCAAGATCGAACTCTCCGGCCGAGGCGGGCACACTTCACGCCCCCACCTGACCGAAGAACTGGTTTTCGCCCTGGCGCAGATCGCGATCAACGTCCCCGCCGTGCTCTCGCGCCGGGTCGACGTCCGCAGCGGCGTCTCGGTGGTCTGGGGCCAGATCTCCGCGGGCTCGGCCCCGAACGCCATCCCCGGCAGCGGCTACATGGCCGGCACCATGCGGTGCCTGGACCGCGAGGCCTGGCACGACGCCGGCGAGCTGCTCGATGACATCATCCGGCAGATCGCGGAGCCCTACGGCGTCGACGTCCACCTGGAACACACCCGCGGCGTTCCGCCGGTGGTCAACTCCGAACATGAGACCGCGCTGATCGAGGCCGCGGCCCGCGCCGAAATCGGCGAGGGCGCCGTGGTCCTGACCCCGCAGTCAATGGGCGGGGAAGACTTCGCCTGGTTCCTGGCCGACACCCCCGGCGCCATGATGCGCCTCGGCACCAAGACTCCCGGCGGGGAAGAGTACGACCTCCACCGCGGCGACTACATCGTTGACGAGCGGGCGCTTGGCCTCGGCATCCAGGTCCTCACGGCGGCGGCCCTGCGCACCATCCGCGACCTCTAGGCGCCGCAGCCACCCGCGGCTACCCGCGGCTTTAGCCTGCCGCGTGCCGCTGCGCGCGGGTTTTCCCCACCTTTGACGGCACGACGCCGGGACACACCGGCGGTGCCGGCCGACACGCCGTCGGCGTCTGCCAAACATGGGGAAATCCGGCGGGCGCGCGGCGTTGGTCATTGTGCAAAGCAACGACGGTTCCGGCATCGCCAATTCGGTTGTGCACAATCGAGTTGTGCACAACCGAATTATGCCGTACGGTGGAACCATGACCACGCCAGAAGCGGCCCCCACGACCGGCCCGGAAGCCCTCCGACTGAACCGTCAGGTCTGCTTTGCGATGTACTCGGCTTCGCGCGCAGCCACAGCCGTCTACCGGCCCATGCTGGAGGAGCTTGGCCTGACCTACCCGCAGTACCTTGCCATGCTGGTGCTGTGGGAAGCGGAGCCGCGCAGTGTCCGTGAACTGGGGGAGGAGCTCGGACTAGACTCCGGCACGCTCTCGCCGTTGCTCAAGCGGCTCGAAGCGCTCGGACTCGTCCAGCGCCGCCGGTCCGCCGAGGACGAGCGCCGCGTGGAAATTTTCCTGACCGACGCCGGGGCCGCCCTGAGCGCGAAAGCCAGCGGCATCCCGCAGCGGCTGGCGGACGCCGCCGGCCTCACGGCCGCGGAACTGGACCAGCTCCGCGAAACCCTGGGCAGGCTGACGAACGCCCTGCACGCCTCCCACTGAGCTTTTCCCCGCCGCACCTTCCTCCCACATAAGACTTTCCCGCCAAGACTTCCCGCCGACAGAACGGAAACCCATGAAGACCCTTTACACAGCCGAGGCCCTGGCCTCCGGCGAAGGCCGCGACGGCACCGCCGTCAGCAACGACGGCAAGCTCAGCGTCACCCTGGCCAGCCCGGTGGAACTTGGCGGCGACGGCGCGGGAACCAACCCCGAGCAGCTGTTCGCCGCCGGCTATGCCGCGTGTTTCCACTCCGCGCTGCGCCTCGTCGGACGCAAGGAGCGCGCCGACCTGACGGACTCCGCGGTCGCCGCGAAGGTCCACCTTGGCGCACTCGATGACGGCGCCGGCTTCGGCATCGCAGCCGAACTCGAGATCGCCTTGCCCGCCCTGGACCGGGAAACCGCCGAGGCCCTCGTGGCCAAAGCCCATCAGGTCTGCCCGTACTCCAACGCCACCCGCGGCAACATCACCGTCGACATCACAATCCTGGAGGTAGCCGCATGAGCGCCAGCACCGAAACCCTTCCCGTCACCACCCGCGAGATCCAGCTTGCGTCCCGCCCGCACGGCCGCCCGGTTCCGGCGAACTTCCGCCTCGCCGAGTCGCCGCTTCCCGAGTTGCAGGACGGCCAGGTCCTGGTCCGCAACCTCTTCATTTCGGTAGACCCGTACATGCGGGGCCGCATGAATGACGTCAAGTCCTACTCCGCGCCGTTTGCGCTGGATGCGGCGATGGAGGGCGGCGCCGTCGGCGAAGTCATCGCGTCCCGGGCCGAAGGGCGCGCCGTCGGCGATACGGTCGTGCACGGCCTCGGCTGGCGCGAATACGCCGTTGTCGATGCCGCAGCCACTGCCCCGGCGCGCACCGATCTGGCCCCTGCCCCGGCATTCCTCGGCGCCCTCGGCATGACCGGCCTCACCGCCTACGCGGGACTCCTGAAAGTCGCTGAATTCAAGGCCGGCGACGCCGTTTTCGTCTCCGGCGCCGCGGGTGCTGTCGGCTCACTCGTGGGGCAGATCGCCAAGGCCATGGGCGCATCCCGGGTCATCGGCAGCGCGGGCTCACCGGAAAAGGTGGCGCGGCTGCTCGAGCTCGGCTTCGACGCCGCCTTCAACTACCACGACGGCCCCGTGGCGGAACAGCTCGCCGCGGCCGCCGGTGAGCGCGGGATCGACGTCTACTTCGACAACGTCGGCGGCGAGCACCTCGAAGCCGCGCTGTCAGTACTCACCGTTGGCGGCCGCGTGGCCATGTGCGGGGCCATCGCCCAATACAACTCGACCGAGCCCACCCCGGCGCCGCGGAACCTCATGCTGGCAATCGGCAAGCAGCTGACGCTCAAGGGCTTCCTGGTCGGCGGCTACTGGCAGCACATGGCCGAGTTCGTCGAGACCATGTCCGCCTGGCTGGCCGACGGAACCGTCCGCTACGACGAGACCGTGGTGGACGGCCTGGAGAACGCCCCGCAGGCCTTCATGGACCTGCTCGACGGCGCCAACACCGGCAAGATGCTGGTCCGGCTGTAGCCGCAGCGGCGCAACACCACACACTGCATCGCCTAAAACACAGACGCCTCCGGCGCCAGTTCCCGCAGGAACTGGCGCCGGAGGCGTCTGTGCGCCGGTCGCTGGCGGGAGGGCCCAGCTACCACTAGGTAACAAGTTCTCAACGATCTGGGGAATTGCTGTGAAGTCCGCTATGTGGACGTGTCGCAGGCCACTAAAGTAGCATCCATCAGTGCGCCTTGGCGCAGTGCTGCGAATCCATCAGTGAAAACAGAATTCAGCGGAACACCGCAGACAGACACTCATTGAGCTCCCGTCGTAGCGCCTACTCTTTCTTCCTGGAGGAAAATTGAAGAACTCTCTGCGTGCCACCTTTAAGCGCGGATCAATGGCCGGGGTCGCCACCGCGGGCGCGGCTGCACTCCTGCTGACCGGCTGCGGCGCTGCCCCGGAGGCCAGCACCGCCACCAACACCGCCAGCAACTACCAGGGCTGCATCGTGTCCGACTCGGGTGGGTTCGATGACCAGTCGTTCAACCAGTCCTCCTACGAGGGGCTGAAGAAGGTCACGTCGGAGCTGGGCCTTAAGATGAACCAGGCCGAGTCCAAGACCAACAACGACTTCGAGCCCAACCTGCGCGCCATGGTCTCCGCCGGCTGCAACCTGACCATCACGGTCGGCTTCCTGCTCGGCGACGCCACCAAGTCCCAGGCCACCGCGAACCCGGACAAGCACTTCGCCATCATCGACTTCGGCTACGACACCCCGGTCGCCAACGTCAAGCCGATCATCTACGACACCGCCCAGGCCGCGTTCCTGGCCGGCTACCTCGCAGCAGGCACCACCAAGACCGGAACGGTTGCCACCTTCGGCGGCATCAAGATCCCCACGGTCACGATCTTCATGGACGGCTTCGCCGACGGCGTGAAGTACTACAACGAAAAGAAGGGCAAGGACGTCAAGCTCCTCGGCTGGGACAAGGCCAAGCAGGACGGCTCCTTCACCGGCGACTTCGAAAAGCAGGACAAGGGCAAGCAGTTCACCCAGAACTTCCTGGACCAGGGCGCAGACATCGTCATGCCCGTCGCTGGTCCGGTCGGCAAGGGTGCGGGCGCGGCCCTGCAGGAAGCCAAGGCAGCCGGCAAGGACGTCAAGCTCATCTGGGTTGACTCGGACGGCTTCCTCACGGCACCGGATTACAAGGACATCATGCTCTCCTCCGTCATGAAGCAGATGGGCCAGGCCGTCGAGGCGGTCGTCAAGCAGGACAAGGACGGCCAGTTCACCAACGCGCCGTACATCGGCACACTCGCGAACGACGGCGTCCAGCTGGCTCCGTTCCACGACATGGATGCCCAGGTTCCGGCCGAACTGAAGACCGAGCTGGACCAGATCAAGAAGGACATCGCCGACGGCAAGCTGAAGGTTGAATCCGCAGCCAGCCCGAAGGCCTAACTTCCTCCGCTAAGCGCCACGGCCCGTCCGGTCACCACCGCACGGGCTGTGGCGCTTTTCGTTGCGGCCCGCCGCGCCTCACACCGCAGGCACTAAGCTGGTGCTGCAGCCCCCACTACGCGTCCGGATCAAGCCTTCCGGACATCTCGAGATTGGTCAGAGTTTTGAAACTTGAACTCAAGGGCATTACAAAACGCTTCGGCTCCCTGGTAGCAAACGATCACATCGATGTGGTTGTTGAACCCGGGCAGATCCACTGTCTGCTCGGCGAAAACGGCGCTGGCAAGTCCACGCTGATGAACGTCCTCTACGGACTGTACGAGCCCACAGAGGGCGAAATCCTGATCGACGACAAACCTGTCACCTTCCGCGGCCCCGGCGACGCGATGGCGGCCGGCATCGGCATGGTGCACCAGCACTTCATGCTGGTCCCCGTCTTTACCGTCGCCGAGAACGTCGCACTGGGAGCGGAGACCACCAAAACAGGCGGATTCCTGGACCTGGAGGACACCCGCCGGAAGATCCGGGAGATCTCCGACCGCTACGGCTTCGACGTCGACCCCGACGCACTGATCGAAGACCTCCCCGTGGGCGTGCAGCAGCGCGTCGAAATCATCAAGGCGCTCGTCCGCGACGCCAAGGTGCTCATCCTCGATGAGCCCACGGCCGTCCTGACGCCGCAGGACACCGATGAGCTGCTGGACATCATGCGCCAGCTCAAGAGCCACGGAACCTCCATCGTCTTCATTTCCCACAAGCTCCGTGAGGTCAAGGCCGTTTCGGACACCATCACCGTCATCCGGCGCGGCAAGGTGGTGGGCTCGGCCGATCCCGGCGCCTCCACCACCGAGCTGGCGTCCATGATGGTGGGCCGCGCCGTGAGCCTGACCCTGGACAAGGCTCCCGCCCAGCCCCAGGAAACCACGTTCGAGGTCAAGGACCTCACCGTGATCGCGCCCAGCGGCCAGCACGTCGTGGACGGCATCAGCTTCGGGATCGCCCGCGGCGAGATCCTCGCCGTCGCCGGCGTCCAGGGCAACGGCCAGACCGAGCTGACCGAGGCCATCCTGGGCCTGCACGAGAGGGCCCACGGCTCGATCACCCTCGACGGCGAGGAACTCCTTGGCCGCAGCGTCAAGGACGTCCTCAACTCCGGCGTCGGATTCGTCCCGGAAGACCGCTCGCTCGACGGGCTGATCGGCACGTTCTCCATCGCCGAGAACCTGATCCTGGACCGCTATGACCAGGCCCCGTTCGCCAAGGGCATCAGCATGAGCCCGGCCAAGGTCCTGGAGAACGCCAAGACCCGGATTGAGGAATTCGACGTCCGCACCCCGTCCGGCATGCTCGCCGCGGGCACCCTGTCAGGCGGCAACCAGCAGAAAGTCGTCATGGCGCGGGAGCTCTCCCGGCCGCTGCGGCTCTTCATCGCCTCCCAGCCCACGCGCGGCGTGGACGTCGGCTCCATCGAATTCCTGCACAAGCGCATCGTCGCGGAACGGGACCACGGCACGCCCGTGATGATCGTCTCCACGGAACTGGACGAAGTCATTGAACTCGCCGACCGCATCGCAGTGCTCTACAAAGGCCGGCTGGTCGGAATCGTCCCGGCCGGCACCGGCCGCGACGTCCTCGGCCTGATGATGGCCGGTGTTTCCCCGGACGAGGCCCAGGCCGAAGCCGCGGGGAAACAACCGGCGGAATCCGTCGAAGACAGCACGGCGAACGCTGCCGAAAACACTGCCGACACCCCAGCAACGAACCCGGCGCCCGCCGCCCCGTCCGTGCAGGAGCCCCGCTCCGGCGCCGTAGGAGACCACCATGAGTGAGAACACCGAGCCGCGGCCCGCGGCCGCACCGGACCCGGACCGGATTCCGGCAGCCATAACCACCGAGGTGGAGCCTGAACCACTGGAGGACGACGCCGAGTTCGTCACCTCGCTGGACACCGCTGGAGGTGCCCACCAGCCATCGGCCGTTCCGGTCTCGGCCCAGAGCGGAACCCTTCCGGGCGCCCCGGAAGACGAGTCGCTGCTGCGCAAGATCTTCACCGGAAACGGGATAGTGACCATCCTGGCGGTGCTGCTGGCGCTGATCCTGGGCGGCCTGCTCATCGCCATGACGGACAAGGTGGTCGGCACCACCGCAGGCTATCTCTTTGCCCGGCCCAGCGACTTCCTCACCGCCGTCTGGTCCGCGGCCACCGGCTCGTACGTCGCCCTCTTCCAGGGCGCGGTCTTCAACCCCCGTGGGGCCGGAGTGGCCGGACAGTTCGCGCCCCTCATGGAGACACTGACCATCGCCACTCCGCTGATCACAGCCGGCCTCGGCGTCGCACTGGCATTCCGGGCAGGCCTGTTCAACATCGGTGCGCAGGGCCAGATCATCATGGCCGGCATCCTCGCCTCGTGGGTCGGCTTCGCGCTGCACCTGCCGCTGGGGCTGCACCTGCTGCTGGTCCTCGTGGCAGGCGTCGTCGGCGGCGCCGTTTGGGGCGGCATCGTCGGCGTGCTCAAAGCCAGGACGGGCGCCCACGAAGTCATCGTGACCATCATGTTCAACTACATCGCGCTCTATTTCCTGCGCTACCTGCTCGACACCGACTTGTTCCAGCGTCCGGGGGCGGACACCCCGATCTCGCCGATCCTGGACCCCAGCGCGGTATACCCGCTGCTCTTCGGCGGCCAGTACCGGCTGCACCTGGGCTTCCTGCTGGCCATTGCGGCCACGGTGTTTGTTTCGTGGCTGCTGAACCGCTCCACGCTGGGCTTCGAGTTCCGGGCCGTCGGGGCCAACCCCAAGGCTGCCCTGACTGCCGGCATTAACGTCTCCCGGGCCACGATCCTGGTGATGACCATTGCCGGTGGCTTGGCCGGACTGGCCGGCGTGGCGCAGGTGGCAGGCACCGAAAAGGTCCTGACCGATGGTGTCGCGGCAACCTACGGCTTTGACGCGATCACGGTAGCGCTGCTGGGACGCTCGTCGCCGTGGGGCACGTTTGCCGCCGGCCTGCTGTTCGGCGCCTTCCGCGCCGGTGCCGTCCAGATGCAGATCCAGACCGGAACGCCGATCGACATCGTGCTCGTGGTCCAGTCGCTCATTGTGCTGTTCATCGCGGCGCCGCCCCTGGTCCGGGCGATCTTCGGACTGAACCCGCGCAAGAAGAAGGCCGCGACCGCCGGCAAAACCAAACAGGCCGCAACCACCGGAGGTGCCGCATGAGCACAACAGCAACCTCACCCGTTCAGGGGGAATCCCAGCCGGACAAGGGCCGCAAGCCCGCTGTCTCCGCGAAGCCCGTAACCTGGAAGCTGCCGGTAACCCTGGCGGTGCTGGCCACCATCGCCTTCATCTTCTTCGGCCTCCTGGGCCCGCAGGCGAACGCCAAGTTCGGCGTTTCGTCCGGCGGAGATTTCTTCCAGCTCCCCGCGATCGAAGTCCCCGCATTCCTGTCTGGCATTGTGCTCTCCCTGGTCCTGCTGGTCCTCGCAGGCTACGCCTTGGTCCTGAAGGCGAAGAGGAACGCCCGGCCCCCGAGCTGGGTGCCGGCCGTGTTCACCGTCGTGTTCGTGGTCGCGTTCCTGATCTGGGTGGTGGGCGGCGCCCGGACCCCCAGCATTTCGCTGGCCGGCCTCATCGCCGGATCCGTGACACTCGCCGTGCCGATCGTCTTCGGCTCCCTCTCAGGTGTGCTGTGCGAACGCGCCGGCGTCGTGAACATCGCCATCGAAGGCCAGCTCCTGGGCGGTGCCTTCACGGCCGCGCTCGTCGCCAGCCTGACGCACAACCCCTATCTGGGCCTGCTTGCGGCCGCCGTGGCGGGCGCCCTGGTCTCCATGGTGCTGGCGGTGTTCAGCATCAAGTACGTGGTCAACCAAATCATCGTCGGCGTCGTGCTCAACGTCCTGGTCTCTGGGCTCACAGGATTCCTGTTCACCACCGTGATGCAGTCGGACCCGGAGAAGTACAACTCGCCCGCCGAGCTGCCCATCATCGATATCCCGGTTCTGTCCAGCATCCCGGTGATCGGGCCCATCCTGTTCAAGCAGTCCGTGGTGGGCTACCTGATGTATGTGGCCGTGATTGTGATCTGGATCGGGCTGTTCAAGACCAAGTGGGGCCTGCGCGTCCGCGCCGTCGGCGAGCACCCGCAGGCGGCTGACACCCTGGGCATCAAGGTTAACGCGACCCGCTTCTGGAACGTAACGATCGGCGGGGCCGTCGCCGGAATCGGCGGATCGTTCTTCACCCTCGTGGCGATCGACAGCTTCACCAAGGAAATCTCCGGCGGCCGCGGCTTCATCGCCCTCGCCGCCATGATCCTGGGCCGCTGGAACCCGATCGGGGCGTTCTTCGCCGCGCTGCTGTTTGGCTTCGCCGACAACCTGCAGAGCATCGTGACCATCATCGGCACCCCCGTACCTAGCCAGTTCATGGCCATGCTGCCGTACGTCGTGACCGTGTTTGCCGTGGCCGGACTGGTTGGCCGCTCCCGGCCGCCGGCAGCCGACGGCATACCGTACGTCAAGGGCTGACCGTGGCGGACATCGCGGTGGACTGGGCGGCGCTCGAAGCCGCGGCAGTGTCCGCCATGAAGAACGCCTACGCGCCGTATTCGAAGTTTCCGGTGGGGGCAGCCGCCCTCACCGGGGACGGCCGGATCGTCAGCGGCTGCAACGTGGAGAACGCAAGCTACGGGCTGACCCTGTGCGCCGAGTGCGCCCTGGTGGGCAACCTGCAGATGACCGGCGGGGGACTGCTCCGGGCCTTCTACTGCGTCGACGCCGGCGGGAACGTCCTCATGCCGTGCGGGCGCTGCCGCCAGCTGCTCTATGAATTCCGGGCTCCCGACATGGAGCTCATGACCACGCAGGGAATCAAGACCATGGACCAGGTCCTTCCCGATGCCTTTGGCCCCCAACACCTGGAGGAACCCCGGTGACACTTCCGACACAGACAACAGGCAACACCGAAGCGTTCGACGCCGTCGACATCATCCGCGTCAAGCGGGACAAGGGCGTGCTCAGCCCGGCCCAGATCGACTGGACGATCGATGCGTACACCCGCGGCGCCATCGCCGATGAGCAGATGGCTGCCCTGAACATGGCCATCCTGCTCAACGGCATGGACAGGGCCGAGATCTCCCGCTGGACGGCGGCCATGATCGCCTCCGGCGAGCGGATGGACTTCTCCGGCCTGCGCCGGCCCGACGGCGGCATGAAGGCGACGTCGGACAAGCACTCCACCGGCGGCGTCGGGGACAAGATCACCCTCCCGCTGGCGCCCCTGGTGGCGGTGTTCGGCGTGGCCGTGCCGCAGCTCTCAGGCCGCGGCCTCGGCCACACCGGCGGCACCCTGGACAAGCTCGAGGCCATCCCGGGCTGGCGTGCGGCGCTGAGCAACGAGGAAATGATGGCCCAGCTCCAGGACGTCGGCGCGGTCATTTGCGCGGCCGGCGCGGGACTGGCCCCGGCGGACAAGAAGCTTTACGCGCTGCGTGATGTCACCGGAACCGTCGAAGCCATCCCGCTGATCGCGTCCTCGATCATGAGCAAGAAGATCGCCGAAGGCACCGGCTCGCTCGTTCTCGATGTCAAGGTGGGCAGCGGCGCCTTCATGAAGGACGAGGCCCGGGCCCGCGAACTGGCCGAAACCATGGTGGCCCTGGGCAAGGACGCCGGCGTCAACACCGTGGCCCTGCTGACCAACATGAACACGCCCCTGGGCCTCACCGCCGGCAACGCGATCGAGGTTGAGGAATCCGTCGAGGTCCTCGCCGGCGGCGGCCCGGAAGACGTCGTCGAACTCACCGTTCGGCTCGCGGAGGAAATGCTGGCATGCGCCGGCGTCCGTGACGCCGATCCCCGGGCCGCCCTCCGGGACGGCCGGGCCATGGATGTGTGGAACCGGATGATTGAGGCGCAGGGCGGCGACCCGCGCGCCAAGCTCCCGGTCGCCAAGGAATCCGAGGTCATCTACGCCGCGGCCGACGGCGTCCTGGTGGAACTCGAGGCGATGGCCGTCGGCGTTGCGGCCTGGCGGCTCGGTGCCGGACGTGCCCGCAAGGAGGACCAGGTCCAGGCCGGCGCCGGGGTGCGGATGCACGCCAAGCCGGGCGCCACGGTCAAGGCGGGCGAACCGCTCATGACCCTCCTGACGGACACCCCGGAGAAGTTCGAGCGCGCCAAGGAAGCCCTGGAGCGCGCCGCGGTGATCGCGCCGGAGGGCTCCCGGCCCGCCCAGAAGCTCATCATCGACCGCATCGCCTAAGCCCCACCCCGGTTGCCCTATCAGTTTCGGTCCCCAAACCCCTGGTTTAGCCGCCACAAGTGATAGGGCAACGGGCGTGTCCGCGGCATATCGGCGGCGCGAGCGGGGCCGGCGGTACACTAACCCCACAGCAGTACACTTCAAGCGCAGGCCCGGCTCCGGCCGAGCCTGCGTTTGAAGTATCTCTGCTTGAAGGACCTATCTGGCCCCGCCGCGCGTTAGGAAGCTGTGCAGGCAATCAACGACTTCATCCTCGCCGCCGCAGGGCAACCCTGGGTCCTGGTCCTCGTTTTCGCGTGCTGCGTGATCGACGGCTTCTTCCCTCCGATCCCCAGCGAATCCGTGGTGGTGGGCCTGGCCGCCGTCGCCGCCACCGCGGGTGTTCCCAATCCTTTCCTCCTGATCGCCACCGCCGCTGCCGGGGCCTGGGTGGGCGACAACCTCGCCTACCTGATCGGCCGCAGGACCGGGACGCGGCGCTGGGCCTGGCAGCGCGGCGTCAAGATGCAGGCGGCCTTCCGTTGGGCCGGACGGGAACTGCGGAAACGGCCCGCGTCCCTGATCCTCGTGGCGCGCTTCGTCCCGATCGGACGGGTGGCTGTCAACCTGACTGCCGGTGCCACGCACTACCCGCGGCCCCGTTTCATGAGCCTGACGGTGCTTTCGGCGCTGCTGTGGGCCGGCTACTCGGTGGGGATCGGGCTGTTTGTTGGGCCGTGGTTTGAGAAAAACCACGTGCTGGGCGCGGCCATTGCGATCGTCTGCGCAGTCGTCCTGGGCGTCGCCGTGGACTTCGTGATCGGCAAGGTGCGGGGCCGCGTCCCCGAGGAATCGACCCAATCCGTTCCGCCCGCCGAGTCCTAGGCGGATTGGGCCCGCCCATGGGACACTTAGGAGCGATTTGGGTCACGTTCGTTGGCCGCATTTCGTCCTAGGCACCACCCACCGTCATCGCTTGTCCGCTACGGCTTAGTTGTCCGTTTCCAGTCATCAAGGAGCACCACCCGCATGGAGTTCATTAACGAGGCCGTGCTCCATGCCGCTGGCCAGTGGTGGATCTACCCCCTCTTGCTGGTTTTCTTCTTCGTGGATGGCTTCGCGATGGTGGTCCCCAGCGAGACCCTGATCGTTGCCCTTGCCGCGTACTCGCTGCACAGCGGCCAGCCCAACCTGTGGATCCTGGGCCTCACGGCGCTCGTCGGAGCCATGGCCGGCGACAACATGGCCTACATGCTCGGCCGGAAGATTGGCCTTGAACGGTTCCGCTGGATGCGCAAACCGAAGGTCCAAAAGGTCTTTGGGTGGGCCCACTATGAACTCGAGAAGCGCGGCGCCGTCCTGATCTTCACCGCCCGGTACATCCCGTGGGGCCGGGTCGCCGTCAACTACGTGGCGGGCACGACGGCGTTCCCGCACCGGAGGTTCTTCTTCCTGGACGCCTTCGCGTGCCTCACATGGGTCGCCTACTCGATCGGCATCGGCGTCCTGGCCAGTTCCTTCCCGTGGCTGCACCACAACCCGCTGCTCAGCGCGGGGATCGCGGTGGTATTCGCGATCGTGCTCGGGGTCCTGATCGACCACCTCCTGCGCTGGTGGCACAAGCGCCTCGGCCGCAACGACGCAGGGCCCAGCCACGGCGACGCCCATCCCGTCCCCGCCGACGCCGGGCCCAGCCAGGAGCACGCTCCCCGGGAACAGGCCTCCGGGATGCACGGCACCATCCTGGCCGGTCCGTCCACCGAGGCCGGAGCATCCAGAAAGTAGCATCCGGCGCCCCACGACCCTATGGTTGGAACGTGACTGAGACTATTCCTGACGCTGCCCCTGACCTCGAATTCGACCTGAAGGCCCTTCCCAAGGTTTCCCTTCACGACCACCTGGACGGCGGCCTCCGGCCGGCCACCATCATTGAACTTGCGCAGGCTGTGGGCCACACGCTGCCGTCCACGGATCCCGTAGCCCTGGGGGAGTGGTTCCGCGAGTCCGCCGATTCCGGCTCCCTGGTCCGCTACCTGGAAACGTTTGACCACACCATCGCCGTGATGCAGACCAAGGAAGGCCTGTTCCGCGTCGCGAAGGAATTTGTCGAAGACCTGGCCGACGACGGCGTCGTATACGGCGAAGTGCGTTGGGCCCCGGAACAGCACCTGCAGAAGGGCCTGAACCTGGACGAAGTGGTGGAGGCCGTGCAGGCCGGGCTGGAAGCCGGCGTGGACGCCGTCGCCGAAACCGGCCGCGACATCCAGGTGGGCCAGCTCATCACGGCCATGCGCCACGCCGACCGCGGGCAGGAGATCGCCGAACTGGCGGTCCGTCACCGCAACAACGGTGCCGTGGGCTTCGACATCGCCGGAGCCGAGGACGGCTTCCTGCCCTCCCGCTTCAAAGACGCCTTCACCTACCTCGCCCAGCACAACTTCCCGGCCACGGTCCACGCCGGCGAGGCCGCGGGCCTGGAAAGCATCCAGTCGGCCCTCGTGGATGGCCGGGCCCTGCGCCTGGGCCACGGTGTGCGGATCGCCGAGGACGTCACGATCGAGTTCGAAGATGCCGACGACGCCGGGGACGGCTCCGAGGACGAAGTCGACGACACCATCGGGATGGTGACCCTGGGCGAGCTTGCCAGCTGGGTGCGCGACCGCGGCATCGCATTGGAGATCTGCCCGTCGTCGAACCTGCAGACCGGTGCGATTGCCGGCTTCGGCGAGGGCATCGAAAGCCACCCGCTGGACATGCTCTACCAGCTGGGCTTCAACGTCACCATCAACACCGACAACCGCCTCATGAGCGGCGTGACCCTCACGGACGAGTTCGAGCTCCTGGTCGAGACATTCGACTACGACCTTGACGACCTGCTGGAACTGACGCTCAACGCGGCCGAGGCCGCCTTCCTCCCGCTCGAGGAGAAGGAAGCACTGGTGGAATACATCAACGAAGCCTACGCCGACCTTGGCTAGCGAAGAACCATCACCCGTCCAGGGGCTTGTCGCTACCATTGCGGCGCTGCGCGAGCACTGCCCCTGGATGGGTGCCCTCACCCACGAGTCCCTCGTGGAGTACCTCCTCGAGGAGGCCCACGAGGTCGCCGAAACCATCGAGACCGCCGGCGGCGATGCCGAACTGAAGTCCGAACTCGGTGACGTGCTGCTCCAGGTGGTCCTGCACGCCCGGTTGGCCGAAGAACGCGGCGCCTTCGACCTCGACGACGTCGCCCGCGGCCTCGCCGCCAAGATGATCCGCCGCAACCCTCACGTGTTCCGGCCCGACGGCTCGCTGCAGGAAACCTTCCCGGCAACGGTGGAGGAGATCGTCCTGAAGTGGGATGCCGTCAAGCGTTCCGAAAGGTTGCACACGGAGAAGTCCCACCCCGGAGAGGCGCTGGACGGTGTCCCGGCCGCTCTTCCGGCGCTGGCGCGGGCCCAGAAGCTGCTGGACCGGGCCGAACGCGCGGGCCTCCCCGCGGCCGCAGGCGAAACCGCCGTCGAAATGCCAGCCACCGAAGAGGAGCTCGGTGAGCTCTTGTTCGGCATCGTTGCGGCGGGCCGCCGCAGCGGGTTCGACGCCGAGCGTGCCCTCCGCGGGGCCGGCCGGCGCTTCCAGGCGGACCGGGCGCACCCGGGGACGCCATGATGACGTCCGGGGATTGGATAGGTTTCCGTAACCTCCGCCACTCTCGACTACGCTAGTAGCGACGACGACGTCGGCTTTCCAGCTTGATGTACAGCCAGAGTCCAAGCAGTCAGATTCCCTGCAGATCGCTTCACCCAAAGGAGCATATCCATGGCGCTTATCGATGCCATCCACGCCCGCGAGATCCTCGATTCCCGTGGCAACCCCACCGTAGAAGTTGAAGTCCTGCTCTCGGACGGCCAGATCGGCCGCGCAGCGGTTCCCTCCGGCGCCTCCACCGGCGAGCACGAGGCCGTTGAACTGCGCGACGGCGACAAGGGCCGCTACCTCGGCAAGGGTGTCCAGAAGGCCGTTGACGCCGTTATCGATCAGATCGCCCCGGCGCTGACCGGTTTCGACGCCACCGACCAGCGCAGCATCGACCAGGCCATGATCGATCTGGACGGCACCCCCAACAAGGCCAAGCTCGGCGCCAACGCCATCCTGGGCGTTTCCCTGGCCGTGGCCAACGCTGCCGCCGCCTCCGCAGACCTGCCGCTGTACAAGTACCTCGGCGGCCCCAACGCCCACGTCCTGCCCGTTCCGCTGATGAACATCCTCAACGGTGGCTCGCACGCCGACTCCGACGTGGACATCCAGGAATTCATGATCGTCCCGATCGGCGCCGAGACCTTCTCCGAGGGCCTGCGCTGGGGCGTTGAGGTCTACCACAACCTCAAGTCCGTCCTGCAGGCCAAGGGCCTCTCCACCGGCCTCGGCGACGAGGGCGGCTTCGCGCCGAACCTGCCGTCCAACCGTGCTGCCCTGGACCTGATCCAGGAAGCGATCAAGAACGCCGGCTACACCCCGGGCAAGGACATAGCCCTGGCACTGGATGTCGCCTCCTCCGAGTTCTTCACCGACGGCGCCTACCAGTTCGAGGGCAAGGCCCTGACGGCGACCGAGATGAGCGCATACTACGCCGAGCTCGTGGCCGACTACCCGCTGGTTTCCATCGAGGACCCGCTGGACGAGAACGACTGGGAAGGCTGGAAGACCCTCACCGACGCCCTCGGCGACAAGGTCCAGCTGGTGGGCGATGACCTCTTCGTCACCAACCCGTCCATCCTGCAGCGCGGCATCGACACCAAGACCGCCAACTCGCTGCTGGTCAAGGTCAACCAGATCGGCTCCCTGACCGAGACCCTGGACGCCGTCTCCCTCGCCCAGCGCGCGGGTTACACGACCATCACCTCGCACCGCTCCGGCGAAACCGAGGACACCACCATCGCTGACATCTCCGTGGCAACCAACGCGGGACAGATCAAGACCGGCGCCCCGGCCCGCTCCGAGCGCGTCGCCAAGTACAACCAGCTGCTGCGCATCGAAGAAGAGCTCGACGACGCCGCACGGTACGCCGGCCGCAGCGCCTTCCCGCGTTTCAAGGGCTAGTTAGCCGCGAAAACCGGTAACCGGTGGCTATGGTTGAAAGACCATGGCCACCGGTTCTGTTTTTGGCCGCTTTTGAAGGAGTGACATGGCTACCCGACGCCCCAATGTTCCCCGGGCTACCACTGCTGCCCGCAAGACCGAGGCCCTCAGGCCTCCGGCCGGAGGCTTAGGGGAAACGGACGACGGCGGCGAGGTCATCCAGGCCGACTTTGGCGGCTCCCGGGGCGGCGCGGCGACGCCGGCCGCATCCTCCGGCACCGCACCTTCCACGTCCCGCGCGCCGGCGCCCGCAGGAGGCAAGCCCGCCACCAAGGGCCCCGCAGCACCGTCAGCCGCGAAACCGGCAACCCGGCCTGCACCCGGGAAGGCCAGCGGGAAGGCCAGCGGCAAAGCCACAGCCCGGGCCGGCGGCGCGGCTGCGGACGAATCCCTGGACCCCGTGCCCGCCAAGGCGTTCTCGGGCCGGCTGCTTGCCCTCGGCGTCGTCATGATTGCCATCACCATCCTGCTGGCCCCCACGGTCAAGATCTTCGTCGACAAGCGCGCCGAGATCGCGGCGCTGCAGGCCGATATCGCGGCCAAGCAGACCAAGCAGGAGGACCTCAAGCGGCAGGTTTCACGGTGGCAGGACCCCAACTACGTGAAGCAGCAGGCCCGCGACCGCATTAACATGGTTATGCCCGGCGAAACGGGCTACTGGGTATTTGGCAGCGATCTTCCTGCCGCGCAGTCCAGTGGCACGGCGGGCGCAGCATCAGCACAAGACCCGGCCAACCTGCCATGGGTGGATGCCCTCTGGGAGTCCGTCCGGCGATCGGCAACAGACTAGAAGCGGCGCCCGCCGCCGGGATTGTCCCGCGGACGATCCAAGAACAGGGCAGGAAGGTGCCACTCCCGTGGACCAGAACCGAGTGGACCAGAACCGACCGGACGAGAACAGTGCGGCCCACGCCCCGGCGTCATCTGAGGGGGCCAGCGCCCCGGAGGCCTCGTCCCTGCCGACCCCGCACGACCTCGAGGTCCTGAGCCGCCAGCTGGGCCGGCCAGTGCGGGACGTCGTCGAAATCCCGGCCCGCTGCGTCTGCGGAAACCCGCTCGTGGCCGCCACCTCGCCGCGGCTCAGCAACGGTACGCCGTTCCCCACCACGTTTTACCTCACGCATCCGGTGATCACGTCCGCGGTGTCGCGGCTGGAAGCTGCCGGGCTGATGAACGAGATGAACGACAGGCTCGCCGCCGATGCCGATCTCGCCGCGCGGTACCGCGCCGCCCACGAGGCGTATCTGGCCTCCCGGGCCGAGATCGGCGCACGGTCCGGCATCGGTGCCGTCCCGGAAATCGACGGCGTCTCCGCCGGCGGCATGCCGACCCGCGTCAAATGCCTGCACGTCCTCGTGGGGCACTCGCTGGCCGCCGGGCCGGGCGTGAACCCGCTCGGTGACGAGTCGGTCGCCGCCATCGCCGAATGGTGGACCGCGGACCGCTGCTACTGCGACGGCGCCTGGGACACCGGCGGCGAGGTCCCCTCCCAGGACCTCAGCCGCCACGGACCCCAGGGCCTGCCGGAGATTGTGGGCCGGCCCGCCCCCATCCGCAAGTCCCGCGCAGCCGCAGACGATACTGCCGATATTCCCGGCGCTGCCGGCGCGGGGGAGTCCAAGTGACCCGGGTCGCGGCCGTGGACTGCGGCACCAACTCGATCCGCCTGCTGATCGCCGATATCAACACAAATGTAGATACACAGCTGAACACGGGCGAAACCGGACAGCCCACACCGCGGCTGACCGACGTCGTGCGGGAAATGCGGGTGGTCCGGCTGGGCCAGGGCGTGGACTCCACCGGCGAACTGGCACAGGAAGCGCTCGAGCGCACCTTCGCCGCCACCCGGGACTACGCAGACCTCATCCGCCGGCACGGCGTCGACAAAGTGCGTTTCGTGGCCACCTCCGCCACCCGCGACGCCCGCAACCGGCAGGTCTTCGTGGACGGCATCCGTGCCATCCTCGGCGTCGAACCCGAAGTGATCACCGGGGACGAGGAGGCCGCGCTGTCCTTCGCCGGCGCCAGCAGTGTGCTGCCCTCCCGAGGGGAGGACCCAGTGCTGGTGGTGGACCTCGGCGGCGGAAGCACGGAGTTCGTGTTAGGCAACGCCGACGGCGTCATCGCCGCCCGCTCGGTCGACGTCGGCTGCGTGCGGATGACCGAACGGCACCTGCGCAGCGACCCGCCCACACCGGAGCAGATCGCGGCGGCTGAGGCCGACGTCGACGCCGCCATCAGCGAGGCGGCACAGACGGTTCCGCTGGAACGCGCCACCGCCGTCGTCGGCGTGGCCGGTTCCGTCACCACCATCACGGCACACGCCCTGGGCCTGCCGGAGTATTCGCCGGCCGCGATCCACGGCACCGAACTGGACCTGGACGCGGTCCGCAAAGCATGCACCGAGCTGCTCGAAATGACCCGGGAGGAGCGGGCCGCCCTGCCGTACATGCACCCCGGGCGGGTGGACGTGATCGGCGCCGGCGGTCTGGTGTGGCGGCGGGTCCTGCAACGCCTGGCCGAGGTCACGGCCGGCCGCATCACCACGGCAGTGACCAGTGAACACGATATTCTTGACGGAATTGCCCTCAGCATCCGCTAAATATTCCCGCAGTTGTGCACCGGCCGTGTGTACCGACAGTTGCGTACCGACACAGTGCCCGCGCCGCTGGCGCACAGCCGATAGGACCTGAATGACCAGAGCAGCAGGCCGCCGGATTTCATCCGCGTTAATGGCCTTGGCCCTTGCCGGCGGAGCGTCCACGGCGGCGCTGGCCTCGGCCACGCCCGCCTTCGCCGATTCCTGGCGGGACAAGGAATACTGGCTCGCAGAGTCCGGCATCACCAAGGCTTGGGACGTTTCCAAGGGGGCCGGCGTCAAGGTCGCCGTGATTGACAGCGGCGTGGACGGCAAGCATCCCGACCTGACGGGCGTGCTCGCCGGCGGCGCCGACATCTCCGGTGCCGGGAGTGCCAACGGCCAGGAAAGCATCGGCGCCAAACCCGAGCACGGGACCCTCGTGGCCACCATGCTCGCCGGCCGCGGGCACCAGCCGCCCGGAGAGGCCGCCAAACCCAGTGCCAGCCCAGCACCCGCCGCTCCGGGCGGCCCCGACGGAATCATCGGCGTTGCCCCCGAAGCGCAGCTGCTCTCCGTGTCCACATGGCTCGGTTCCGCCAACCCGGGCGGCAAGAGTGACCAGGAGCAGATCCCGGAGGCCGTGCGCTGGGCCGTCGACAACGGCGCCCGCGTCATCAACATCTCCCTCGGCAGCACCTCACCGGAATGGCCCCAGAGCTGGGATGCCGCGTTCCTCTACGCCGAACAGAAGGACGTCGTCATCGTCGCCGCCGCCGGCAACCGGGTGGGCGGAAACGTCCAGGTCGGCGCGCCGGCCACGATTCCCGGCGTCCTGACCGTTGCAGGCCTGGACCGCACAGGCGTGGCCAGCATCGACTCCTCCTCCCAGGGCATCAGCATCGGCGTCGCGGCCCCCGCCGAGGACCTGGTCGGCGGCATGCCCGCCGGCGGCTACGCCGACTGGGCGGGCACCTCCGGCGCCACGCCCATCGTCTCCGGCGTCGCGGCCCTGATCCGCTCCAAATGGCCCGAGATGTCCGCGAGCCAGGTCATCAACCGGATCGTCAGCACCGCCAAGGACGCCGGGGAGCCGGGGAAAGACCCGCTTTACGGGTTCGGCGTGCTCAACGCCGAGGCCGCCCTCAAGGCCGATGTCCCCGAGACGAAGGTCAACCCGCTGGGATCGATATCGGACTGGATCCGGGTCCACCGGCGTGGAAACCTCGCCACGACGCCCGCCGCGGCGGCGCCCGCGCCCTCCAGTGCCGCGCCCACCCTGCCCGAAGCGACCGTGCCGGTCGCGGAGAAACCCTCCCAGCTGGACAGCGCCGTGCCGGCCGTGGTGGTTCTGGGCTTCGCCTGCCTGTTCGTGGGCATCATCGTGGCCGCCGCACTCCAGCTGAGGTCCGCTATGCGCCCCGCAAAGACGACGCCGGCGAATGACGCGACTCCAACGACGACGGCGAATGACGCGATGCCAACGGCGACGGCCGCGACGACGCCGGAAAAGGCCCTTCCGCCAGGGACGACGCCGCCCAATGACGGTCCGGGGCGGGCGGACAAGACCGAACCGGGGCCCATGAAATCCGTGGACTCCAGCAACCCGTCGTAGTTAGTGAAGGTTTTCACAAACTACGGTATTCTTGAGGCATGGCATCCTCCCTTCAGCTCCAGGACCGTCCCCGGGTACTCGTCGTCGGCGGCGGGTACGTCGGCCTGTATGTAGCCCTCAAACTTCAGAAAAAGATCGCGAATGCCGGTGGCATCGTCACCCTCGTCGATCCGCTGCCCTACATGACCTACCAGCCCTTCCTGCCGGAAGTTGCCGGCGGCAACATCGAGGCGCGCCACGCTGTCGTCTCGCACCGCCAGCACCTCAAGCAGACGGAACTCATCCAGGGCCGCGTCACCTCAATCGACCACGCCAACCGCACGGCAGTGGTCGCACCCTCCGACGGTGGCGACACGTTCGAGGTTCCCTACTTCGACGTCGTCCTGGCCGCCGGCGCCATCACCCGCACGTTCCCGATCAAGGGCCTCGCGGACAAGGGCATCGGCCTGAAGACGATCGAAGAGGCCGTTGCCCTGCGCAACAAGGTCCTCGAGCGCATCGAAACCGGCTCGCTCATGACGGACCCCGCTGAGCGCGCCCGTGCCCTGACCTTCGTCGTCGTCGGCGGCGGCTTCGCCGGCATCGAGTGCATCACCGAAATGGAAGACCTCGCCCGCGCCGCGGTCAAGAACAACCCGCGCGTCAAGCAGGAGGAAGTCCGCTTCGTCCTGGTCGAGGCCATGGGCCGCATCATGCCCGAGGTCACCGCTCCGCAGGCCGAATGGGTTGTCGAGCACCTCCGCAGCCGCGGCATCGAGGTCCTGCTGAACACCTCCCTCGACAACGCCGAGGGCTCCCTGAAGCTCATCAACCTCCCGGACAAGAGCCCGGCCCAGGAATTCGAGACCGACACCCTGGTCTGGACTGCCGGTGTGCAGGCCAACCCGATGGTCCGATCCACCGACTTCCCGCTTGAGCCGCGCGGACGTGTCCGCGTCCTGGCCGACCTGCGCATTGCAGGCGATGAGGGCATCATCGAGAACGCCTGGGCTGCCGGCGACATCGCTGCCGTCCCCGACCTCACGGGCAGCGGCCTGCCGGACGGCACCTGCGTGCCGAACGCCCAGCACGCGCTGCGCCAGTCCAAGCGCCTGGCCAAGAACCTGTGGGCCTCCCGCTGGAACAAGCCGCTCAAGGACTACAAGCACAAGAACCTGGGCGCCGTCGCCGGCTTCGGCGAATGGAAGGGCGTCGCGAATATCAACCTGGTTGGCCGAATCGGCCTCAAGGGCCCGCTGGCCTGGCTGGCGCACCGCGGCTACCACGGCATGGCCATCCCGACGGTGGAGCGCAAGATCCGCGTCATCTCTGGCTGGATCTGGGCCTTCTTCCTGGGCCGCGACACCACGCAGTTGATGGACCTGGACAACCCCCGGGGCGCCTTCGTGGCTGCAGCGACGCCGGCCCCGAAGCCGGCCGCTGCTCCGGCTGCCGGCACGCCGGCCGACGCCGCCAAGAACGACGCCGCCAAGAACGATGCGGCAAAGAACGACGCGGCAAAGAACGACACGAAGGAAGCTGTTCCGGCCGACTCCAAGTAGCCTGGCCCGAGCTTTCGACGGCGGCCGTTCCCCTCAGGGGGAGCGGCCGCCGTTTTCGTTGCGGCCGCGTTGAGGTATCGGGAACGGGCCGGTGCGTAAGACCCGCGCCTAGACTGGCTCCATGACTGCTGAAAAGGACCTGCACACGCTCCTGGCCACCATGCGCCCCGAACTGCGCGAAGGCGAGTACGTCTACGCCCTGTGGCCGCACGGCAGGCCCCTGGCCGGGGCGATCTCGGCGGCTGTTCGCGAGGCGGAAGGGCTGACCGTCGTGCTGCCGCGGGCGGAGGCGGACAGCCTGGAGCTCTCCTACGACTTCGTCGCTGCGTGGATCACCCTCCAAGTGCATTCTTCGCTGGAGGCGATCGGCCTGACGGCGGCCGTCAGCGCCGCCCTGACAGAGGCGAAGATCAGCTGCAACGTTTTGGCGGGCTTCCACCATGACCATCTGCTGGTGCCGGTGGCGGACGCCGAGCGGGCGCTGGAGACGCTGCACGAACTCGTCGCGGCCAGCGGGGAGCACAAGCCGGCCCCGGCACTGGTGCTGCGCAGCGAGGAACCAGCGGACCGTCCCGCCATCCTCGCCCTCACAGCCGCCGCATTTGCCATCTCGCCCGTCACCGGGGAACACGTCGACGGCGAACCTGAGGAAGCGAAACTGCTCGCCCGGCTGTTCGAATGCGGGGAATACCTGCCCGAGTTCAGCATTGTTGCCGAACTCGACGGCGAAGTCGTGGGGCACGTGATCAGCACCCGGGGATGGGTGGACGGGCTGGAACTGCTCGGGCTCGGCCCGATCGGGATAACACCCCGGCTGCAGCGCCACGGGATCGGCACAGCTCTCATGAACGAGACCGTGGCGCGGGCGAACGCGGCGGGGGAGCGGGGGATCGCCCTGCTGGGCAGTCCCGAGTATTACTCCCGCTTCGGTTTTGTGCCGTCAACCTCGCTCGGGGTCGCGCCGCCGGAGGCCGGCTGGGGTGCATACTTCCAGTTGCTGCCCCTCGCCGTCTGGCCCGGCGGCGTGAGCGGCACGTTCCGCTACGCGGGCCCGTTTTCGGGCTGATCCGGCCGGCGCGGGATACCATGGACCGGGCGCCCCAGTAGCCCAATTGGCAGAGGCAGCGGACTTAAAATCCGCGTGTTGTGGGTTCGAGTCCCACCTGGGGCACATTGTGGGACGGTCGTGGAACCGTCCAGATTTCCTCTATGCAACGAGTGTTATAAGGATGTGACCGTAGTCACTTATTTTCGCGCCGAAATTGCATTAGCTTGAAGTGGAATCAGGAACACCTGATCTTTCGCGTCAAAGGCCGTTCGCACCTTTAGATCGAGGAGCTTGTACATGACTTCACTCCCCCAGGTTGCGCCCCGCATCGCTAAGCTCACAGTGCTTAGCCTCGGCGTCGCCCTTCTGGCTACGGCTTGCGGTGGCTCGCCCGCCCCAAGCTCGACGGGATCCAGCTCAGCCGCGGCCGCCGGCATCGCGTGCCCGGCACCCAGCGCCACCGGCGCCGGTACCAGCGCTGCCAGTGACACGGGCTCCGTGCCCGCTTCGGCCACCACCACCCCCACACCCCTGAAGATCGGCTCGCTCCTGCCGACGACGGGGTCCCTGGCATTCCTCGGCCCGCCCGAAATTGCCGGTGTTAACCTCGGCATCAAGGAAGTCAACGATGCCGGCGGCGTCCTGGGCAAGCCGGTCGAGGTCATCCACCGCGACTCCGGTGACACCAAGACCGACATCGCCACCCAGTCCACCACAGCACTGCTCGGACAGGGCGTCAGCGCAATCGTCGGTGCCGCGTCTTCGGGTGTCTCCAAGACCGTGATCAACCAGATCACCGGTGCCGGCGTCGTCCAGTTCTCCCCGGCCAACACCTCACCGGACTTCACCGCGTGGGATGACAAGGGCCTCTACTGGCGCACCGCCCCCTCGGACGTTCTCCAGGGCAAGGTCCTCGGCAACTACATGGCTACCTGTGGCGCCCAGACGGTCGGCATGATCGTCCTGAATGACGCCTACGGAACCGGCCTTGCCAAGAACGTCCAGGCCGCTTTCGAGGCAGCCGGCGGCAAGGTTGTTGCCCAGGAGCTCTTCAACGAGGGCGATTCCCAGTTCAGCAGCCAGGTGGATAAGGTTCTGGCCGCCAAGCCGGATGCCATTGCCCTGATCACCTTCGACCAGGCCAAGAGCATCGTCCCGCTGATGACCGGCAAGGGCGTCAAGCCCAACCAGATCTTCATGGTGGACGGCAACATGTCCGACTACAGCAAGGACTTCCAGCCGGGAACCCTGAAGGGCGCCCAGGGCACCATCCCGGGCACCTTCGCCAAGGATGACTTCAAGAAGAAGCTCCTGGCGATCGACCCCGCGCTGAAGGACTACAGCTACTCCGGCGAGTCCTACGACGCCGTGAACCTGATTGCACTGGCGGCTGAGGAAGCCAAGAGCACCAAGGGAACCGACATCGCGGCGCACCTGAAGGACGTCTCTGAAGGCGGGGAGAAGTGCAACACCTTCCCGTCCTGCGTCACCCTGCTCCGCAACGGCAAGGACATCGACTACGACGGCCAGTCCGGCCCCGTAACGTTCTCCGACGCCGGCGACCCGACGGAAGCCTACATCGGCATCTACGAGTACCAGGATGACAACACCTACAAGCCGGTCAAGGAAGAATTCGGCAAGCTGTAAGCCGCTTCCCACCGACAAACAAAAGACCCCCGTCCTTCACCGGACGGGGGTTTTTTGTGTGCAGGGGAGCGAGGCAAAGCGTCCGACAGCCCAGGCGTCACGCACAGCAGACTTTTGGCCCGGCATTGGACAGCTCGACGCCGGGATTCCGTTCCAGCCCGCAGGGAGTCCGCCCATAACTCTGCGCCGCGTGACGCCGTCGTAGTTCAGTGGTGAACACACGGTGAGGCAACCGCTGAGGGCGACGGAGGCAGGCGCTTGTGAAAGCGACGTTGTTGCGTGAGGAACGAGCGCAGGCGCCGAGCAAGTGGCTGCGGAGGCGTCCGGAGGCGACGGGAGCGTGTGGGTCCAGCTAGGCACCGCCGGGCACACAAAAGGGCCGCCACCGGCTGGTGACGGCCCCCGTGCGGGATATCGCGGGCTACTGCCCGACGCCCTATTCCACGGTGTCTGCGAGCGTGCCCAGGTAGAGCTGGATGACCTTGGGATCCTTCATGAGTTCCCGGCCGGTGCCCGTGTACGCGTCCTTGCCCTGGTCCAGAACGTAGGCGCGATCGCAGATCTGAAGGCAGCGGCGCGCGTTTTGCTCCACCATGATGACGGAGACGCCGGCGCGGTTGATCTCGTGGACCCGGAGGAAGGTCTCATCCTGCTTGACAGGGGAGAGGCCTGCGGAGGGCTCATCGAGCAGCAGCACGGCCGGATCCATCATCAGTGCCCGTCCCATGGCGACCATCTGGCGTTCGCCGCCGGAGAGCGAGCCGGCCCGCTGGGCGCGCCGTTTGGCGAGCTCCGGGAACAGTTCGGAGACAAAGTCGAACCGTTGCGCGAAGTCCTTGGGCCGCTGGAACATGCCCATCTGCAGGTTTTCCTCGATGGTGAGGGCGGCGAATACGTTGTTGTTCTGCGGAACGAAACCGACGCCCTTGGTGACCAGCTTGTTGGCCTTGAGCCCGGTGATGTCCTGTCCGCGGACCACTACCGAGCCGGAGTGGACCTTGACCAGGCCGAACATGGCTTTCAGCAACGTGGACTTGCCGGCGCCGTTGGGGCCGATGATGCCGATCAGCTCACCCTTGCGGGCTTCGATGCTGCAGCCGTTGAGGATATTGACGCCAGGGATATAGCCGGCCACCAGATCGGTGACCTTCACAACCGAGTCGCCATCGAAGGTTGGCTGGGCGGACGGTGCCGCGCTGGTGGCGCTCATTCTGTGTCCTTCTTTGTGCGGTTCGGCTCTTCGCCGAGGTTCGGCCCTTCGGCGCTGCGGCGACCCCGGGTCGTCCCGTTCGGATCCGGCTGCGCCGCTTCCTCAGCCTCTGTGGCGAGGACATCGGCGGAGATGATGCCGGCGTTTTCAGTGCCGACAATCGATTCCTCGTCGGCGACCAGCTCCGCGGCCAGTTCCTTGATGCCTTCCGCGTCGCCGAGATCGACGTCGTGGTGGGCGCCGAGGTAGGCGTCGATCACGGCGGGGTTCTTCATGACTTCGGCGGGAGGCCCTTCGGCCACGATCTTGCCCTCGGCCATGACGACCACCCAGTCGGCGATGTGGCGGACCATGTTCATGTCGTGCTCGACGAACAGGACGGTCATACCTTCGGCCTTGAGGTTCTTGATGTGGTCAAGCAGGGACTGCGTCAGTGCCGGGTTGACGCCGGCCATCGGCTCGTCGAGCATGACCAGCTTGGGCCGCACCATGAGGGAGCGGGCCATTTCCAGCAGCTTCCGCTGCCCGCCGGACAGCGACGCGGCGTAGTCGTCCTTCTTGGCGTCCAGTTTGAACTTCTCCAGCAGCACGTTGGCTTCCTGGGTGATCTTCTTTTCCTGGCCGCCCCAGATGCCCTTGAACAAGGCCTTGGACAGCCGTTCGCCGGACTGGCTGGAGGCGCCGAGGCGCATGTTCTCCATGACGGTGAGCTTGCCCATGACCTTGGTGAGCTGGAACGTGCGCACCATTCCCATCCTGGCCACCTTGTACGAGGAGACGCCGGCGATGTTGTTGCCCTCGAACTGCCATGTACCCGAGTTCGGGGTGTCGAATCCCGTCAGCAGGTTGAACAACGTAGTCTTGCCGGCGCCGTTGGGGCCGATCAGTGCGGTGATCTTGTGCCGCGGGATCTCGAGGTACTGGACGTCGACGGCGTTGATGCCGCCGAAGGTGCGGGTGACGTTCTCCGCCACCACGATCGGATCCCGCTTCTTGCAGCCGGGCGCGATCTCCCCGGCGGCGATCGGACGGTTGTCCGTCATATAGTCGATTTCTTCCGACGTGCGGGGTTCGTCCCGTGACTCTTCGCTTGGAATGCTCATGCGAATGCCAGCTCCTTCTTATTGCCGAGAACGCCCTGGGGCCTGAAGATCATCAGCAGCATGAGCGCCACGCCGACCAGGATGTAACGCAGCTGCCCGGCCTGGACCGTGTTCAGCCACGTGATGGTGCCGGACTCGATCAGGCCGTAGAGGATGCCCTGGGTGAGCGAGAGCACCACCCAGAAGATCATCGCGCCGACCACGGGGCCGAGCACAGTGCCGAGCCCGCCGAGCAGCAGGCAGGTGTAAAGGAAGAACGTCAGTTCCGTGCCGTAGTTGGCAGGCTGCACCGCGCCGCGGGGAATCGTGAAGATCATGCCTGCCAGGGCACCGAGCGCGCCGCCGATGATCAGGGACTGCATCTTGTATGCGTACACGTTCTTGCCGAGCGAGCGGACGGCGTTCTCGTCCTCGCGGATGCCCTTGAGTACCCGGCCCCAGGGGCTTCGCATCAGCAGCCACACCAGGGTGCAGAAGATGGCCACGACTGCCCAGGCGACCACCCGGATGAAGAAGTCGCGGTTGTTCATGCCAACGTAGGTCCCCGGCGGGAAGGGATTCATGGCGTAGAAATCGCCCTCGAAGGCGGCCAGGCCGTTGGCCGAGCCGGTGATGGCGGTCAGCTGGTTGGTCGTGACGATGTAACGCACAATTTCGGCCGCCGCGATTGTCACGATGGCCAGGTAGTCTGCCCGCAGCCGCAGCGTCGGGATACCCAGCAACAGGGCGAAGATGGCGGAGGCGACGACGGCGATGAGCAGTCCGACGAAGAACGGCACATGGAACGTCAGAGTGGATATGGCGAAGCCGTAGGCCCCCACTGCCATGAAGCCTGCCTGGCCGAAGTTGAGCAGGCCGGTGTAGCCGAAGTGAACCGCGAGCCCGAGGGTGGCCAGGGCGTAGGCAGCTGTCGTCGGGCTGAAAAGTTCGCCGGCGGCGCTGGAAAATATGAATCCGAAATCCATGGCTGTCTCCTAACCCACGCGCTCTTTGCGGCCCAGAATGCCCTGAGGGCGGAACAAGAGGACAACAATCATGATGAACAACGCTCCCACGTATTTGAGGTCGGCTGCGAGGCCGAACACGGTGGTCAGCTCAACGAAGATGCCGACGATGATTGAACCGACTAGGGCGCCCCAGACCGTGCCGAGGCCGCCGAGGGTGACGCTGGCGAAGATGAGCAGCAGGATCTGCGAGCCCATGTCGAAGGTAACGCCGGGACGGTAGTAGGCCCAGAGGATGCCGCCGAGGGCGGCGAGCATGCCGCCGACCACCCAAACGATCCGGATGACGGAGTCGACGTCGATGCCGGAGGCCGCGGCCAACGCCGGGTTGTCGGCCACCGCACGGGTGGCCTTGCCGAGGCGGGTCTTGAGCAGGACGACGCCGAGGGCGGCGATCACGACGGCGCTGACGAGGAGGGACAAGAGGTTGTTGGGGGAAATGGAGATCGGGCCGATCAGAATTTCCACGCTCTGGGCGAACGGCAGTTGCTGGGTGGCGCCGCCGAAATAGAACTGGATGATGTAGCGCACGGACAGGGCGAGGCCGATGCTGACGATCATCATCGGAACAAGCCCGGTTCCGCGGCGCCGCAGCGGCTTCCACAGGCCCGCGTCCTGGACGTAGCCGAACACGCCGCCGCCGATGACGGCCAGGATGACGGCCAACCAGAACGGCAGGTGCATCTGGTTGAAGGCGAACACCAGGACCGCGCCCAACGTGACCATCTCACCGTGGGCGAAGTTCGTCAGGCCGGTGGTGCCGAAGATCAGGGACAGGCCCACGGACGCGAGGGCGAGCAGCAGGCCGAAGCTCAGGCCGGCCACTAGCCGGTTGAGCAGGTTCTGCCCGAAGTTCTCCTCTGCCACGACGATTCCCTTGCCAAAGGTGAAGATCACCGAGAGGTTTGAGGTCTGGCTGAAGGTAACTTTGCGGGGGTTCTCCTGGCCCTCGGCCAGCTTGATGCCCTTCGGAAGCGTGGACTCGTCGAGTTTGACCTCGTAGGTCCCCTGGGTGGGGACACCGATGGTCCAGGCGCCGTTGGGTCCCGATTTGGTGGTTCCGGTGAAATCGCCGCTCGTTGCGGTGACGGTTACCCCGGGGATCGGTGCGCGGTCGTCGCCGCGCAGGAAGCCGCTGATGCTGTTGGTGAACTGGGTCGCCGACGGGGATGGTGTCGGCGACGGGGTCGCGGCGCTGGACGCCGGGGCAACGATGAGCAGTAGCGCAGCCATGGCGGCAAATATTGCCCCCACAGACCTCAGTAGTCTGCCACGCCGTCTCTGCGACAGGCCGCTCGTTGTGCTTCTCAAATTGAAAACCTCCACATGGGGGTGCTGTGGGTTGCGCCTTTGCAACCGTTGCGAACGGTCAGGGGACGAGGGCCTTGCAGTGCGATCATTTGTTGTGATGTCCGTCACCCTGTGTGGCCTATGCTACAGCCCGGGCGGGCCAAAGAATGCCGCTGCGAGCAGGCAGAACGTCGCGATCGGGTAACAACCGTGTAGTGGCGGCAGCACCTCGATGTAGTCCAGCTAAAGAAAACTTTTGTTGATTCAGAGTATGCCTAAACAGTGCCCGATCGGGCCCCCGTTTCGAGTGGCCGGCCAGGGGCTCGCACCGCCTTCCAGACGTGTCCGGCACGGTGTGCGGGGCCGGTGTCTTCAAGCTTTTTCCAAGTACCCCGGCGTTATGGTGCGAAGAGCGCCAGCCCCGGAACTCCAAAACCCGGGCCGGCGCCCTTGGCAGGGGGCCGATCGTGGAGGGCCGACTGATGAACCGGGCGGTGAAGCTGTGCCTCGCGGGATCGCTTGTGCTGGCGATCCTGGGTCTCCCGGCGCTAAGTCTCGGCCCCGAGACCGCCGGTGCGCAGGCCTGCGTCCCCTCGACGTCGCCGGTCACGGATCCCTACCCGGGGATCATGGCCGCAGCCTCCAACTTCGAGACGGGCACCCTGGACGGGTTCGGCGTCTCCACCTCGGGGACGGGGAATGCCTCGGCGTCCCCTGGTCCCTCGCACTCAGGAAACTGCGCTGCACTCCTGCATACCACCGCTGCCCCCGGCTCCCTGGCGAGGCTGACCGTGGGCCTGGCGGCCGGGGCCACCGAGGCGTATGCGGACGGCTGGTTCAACATCGCCGCTGAGGGAGTGGAGGGCAACAATGTTCCGTATTTCCGGTTCTTTTCCCGTGGCGTCCGCGTCATGGATGTGTTCCGTCAGAACATCTCCCATGAGCTGGTGCTCCGTACTTCGTCACCGGCAGGATTCGCCTACACCACGCTGAGGCAGGACGTCCCCACCGACTCCTGGCACCGGCTGGTCATGCACGTGGTCCCCAACGGTCCCGGGACCACCGTCCAGATCTGGTGGGACGGCCGTTCCGTCTTTGCGGGCACGGTGAGTATTTCCGCCGCCACGGTCGACACGCTCCAGCTGGGCTCCGAACACGATCAGCAAATGGGCGACATCTACATTGACGACGTCATCGTCAACAGCAGCACGGGAACGCCGGCGCCGGTTCCCGGACCGCTTCCGGTGCCGAAGGTGGACCCGTCGAAGCGGTTCGACGACTTCCGTGGCGACGGACAGGCAACCATGCTGGCAGCGGGCACCGCAGCGGTGCGCAGCGGGCGCCGCAGGCTCCGCTGACTTAGGTCACGGTTCGGTTGCGGCGGCCCGGGCGGGGAACTATCCCTCCCTGTCGGCCGTGGGAATTGGTAGCGTGACTATATAGAACCCCTTTCTATAGTCCGCTTCGCACCGGTTCATCACCCACCCCTAAATCTTGGAGGACACCCGCAATGGCAACTGGCGGAAACCCGATCTTCAGCGGAAAGAATTTCCGCGAAGCCACCCAGGCCCCGCCTGCCCCGCAGGCCCCGTACGGACAGAACTACGGCCAGAACGCCTACGGCCAGGCCGCGGGTGCCCAGGGCGCGTGGAGCTCCGCGCAGCAGGGCATGACCCAGGACCAGCTCCAGGACCTCTACAACCGCCCGGCGGCCGGTCCGGCTGACATCGGCCGGATGACTTACGACGACGTCATCGTCAAGACTGCCGGGTGCCTCGGCATCCTGGTTGTCGGCGCCGCTGTTGCGCTCGCCGTCCCGCAGGGCACCGGATCCCTGCTGATGATCCTCGGCGCCCTCGGCGGCTTCGCCCTCGCCATGGTCAACACCTTCAAGAAGCAGCCCTCGCCCGGACTGATCCTGGCCTACGCCCTGCTCGAAGGGTTCTTCCTCGGCGGCCTGACCCGCATCCTCGACAACCTGTACCCGGGCGTCGGCATCCAGGCCGTCGTCGGGACACTGTCCGTCTTCGCCGTGACGCTGGTGCTGTTCAAGAGCGGCAAGGTCCGGGCCACGCCCAAACTCATGCGGTTCTTCATGATCGCCCTGATCGGCTATGCGGTGTTCGCGCTCGTCAACATGTTCATGATGATGACCGGGGCAGTGACCACCCCGTTCGGCCTGAGCACCAGCATGACGATCATGGGTATCCCGCTCGGCGTCTTCATCGGCATCCTGGCGATCGGCCTGGCCGCTTTCTCCCTGATCATGGACTTCACCAGCATCGAGGCTGCCATCAATGCCGGTGCCCCGCAGCGCTTCTCCTGGACCGCCGCCTTCGGCCTGACGGTCACACTGGTCTGGCTCTACGTCGAAATCATCCGGCTGCTGGCCATCCTCCGCGGCGACGACTGACCGCCGTCGTTCTCAAACGCCTGTAAACAGCGAGGAGCCCCGCCAAATGGCGGGGCTCCTCGCGTTTGCAGCAGCTGCTGCCCGAGACACGCATTCTAAATGCACGCCTCCAGCGGCAACTCGATCAGCCGAGCCGCTCCAGCACCACCGCCATGCCCTGGCCGCCGCCGACGCACAGCGTCGCCAGGCCCAGGGAGGCGTCCCGGGCGCGGAGCCCGTTGAGCAATGTGGTGGTCATGCGTGCGCCGGTCATGCCGAAGGGGTGGCCGAGGGCGATGGCGCCGCCGTGGATGTTGAGCTTCTCCGGATCGATGCCGAGCTCCCGGGCACTGGCCACCACCTGGACCGCGAACGCCTCGTTGAGTTCGACGAGGTCGATGTCCCGGATACTCAGCCCGGCGAGCGTGAGTGCCCGGCGGGTCGCTTCCACCGGGCCCATGCCCATCAACTCCGGGGACAGGGCGCTGACCCCGGTGGAAATGATCCGGGCCAGGGGCTCCAGGCCCAGCTCGTGGGCCCGGACGTCGCTCATGACCACGACGGCGGCGGCCCCGTCATTGAGCGGACACGCGTTCCCGGCTGTCACGGTGCCGCCGCTGCGGAAGACCGGCTGCAGGGCACCGACGGCTTCGGCTGTCACGCCGGGCCGCGGTGAATCGTCGCGGTCCACCACGGAACCGTCGGCGCGGGTGTAGGGCGTGATTTCGCGGGCGTAGAACCCGGAGGCGATGGCCGCCTCGGCCCGGTTCTGGCTGAGCACGGCCCAGGCGTCCTGCTCGGCGCGGCTGATGCCGTAGCTCGTGGCGACGTTCTCCGCCGTCTGGCCCATGGCGATGTAGACGTCGGGCATCCGGCCGCCCAGGCGAGGGTCGGTCCACGGCGTGTTGGAGGCGGCCCGGGCCTCGGTGCGCTTCCGGGCGGCCTCGAACCGCGGATTGTGGGTGCTGGCGTCCGTCTCGCCCGCCCCGGCCCAGTCCCGGTAGCGGGAGACTGCCTCCACGCCGGCGGAGACGAACGCGTGCCCTTCGCCGGCCTTGATGGCGTGGAAGGCCATCCGGAGCGTCTGCAGGCTGGAGGCGCAGAACCGGTTGATGGTGGCGGCAGGAACGTCGTCCAGCCCGGCCAGGATGYTGACCACGCGGGCCATGTTGGAGCCGGCCTCGCCGCTGGGCTCGGCGCACCCCAGATAGATGTCGTCCAGGCCGCGGCCCGGCCCGGCGGCGGCGTCGAACGCCGGGATCCTGGCGAGGGCCGCCGTGACCATGGCGGCGGCCAGATCGTCCGGCCGCTCGTCCTTCAACGACCCCTTGAACGCTCGCCCGATCGGGCTTCTGGCGGTGGAAACGATGACGGCTTCTGGCATGCGCCCAGACTACGCCCCGGCTATACCAGCCGCATTGCCCCTGCGGCGGGGCTGACGCTGAAGATCTCCGGCGCCGCGTACCCGGCCCGGGCAAAGGCCTGTTCGACGGCGGAACACACCTGCCGGGCCGAGGCCGCCGGGGTGAGCGCGATGGCTGAGCCGCCGAAGCCGCCGCCGGTCATGCGGGCGCCGATCGCACCCGCGCCGCGGGCCGTGTCGACGGCGAGGTCCAGTTCGGCGCAGGAGATCTCGAAGTCATCCCGCATGGAGGCGTGGGAAGCGTCCAGCAGGGGGCCGATGGCGGCCGGGCCCAGGGTGTCCAGCAGCTCCACCGTCTGCAGCACGCGGTCGTTCTCGGTGACCACGTGGCGGGCGCGGCGGAACGTCTCCGGGTCCAGGAGCCCGCTGGCCTCCTCAAGGTCCTCCAACCCGATGTCGCGCAGGGCCGCCACGCCGAGCACCTCGGCGGCGAGCTCACACGATTCCCGCCGGGCAGCGTACCCGCCGTCGGCGTGCGAATGCGACACCCGGGTGTCGATGACCAGCAACACCAGCCCCGCGGCGTCGGCGTCGAACGGCACCAGCCGGACGCTCTGGTCCCGGCAGTCCAGGAAAACGGCATGCCCGGCCGTAGCCCGGAGCGAGGCGGACTGGTCCATGATGCCGGTGGGCGCGCCGACGAAGTCGTTCTCCGCGCGCTGCGTGGCCAGGACCATGTCCTGCGCGGAGAGGCCGGCGGCCATGAGCTCGTTCAATGCGGAAATCACGGCGCATTCGATGGCGTGGGAGGAAGACAGGCCGGCGCCGCGGGGAACATCGGAATCCAGGAGCAGGTCCACTCCGGGAACCGGGAGGCCCAGCTGTTGCAGGGCCCAGATGACCCCCAGCGGGTACTTTGTCCAGCCCCGGGCGCTGGCGCGGGCCAGGGAGCCGGTGTCCGCGGTGGTCAGCCCCTGGTTCCCGAACGTGGAGAGCATGCGCACGGTGGAATCCGGCCGGACCCTGACCGCCACCCGGGCTGAGCGGTCGATTGCGAACGGCAGCACGAAGCCCTCGTTGTAGTCCGTGTGCTCGCCAATGAGGTTGACGCGTCCCGGTGCCCGCCACACGCCGTCGGGCCGGGCGCCGAAGACCGACTCAAACCGGGCGGCGAGCCCGCTGCTGTCCAGGGACGGATTCATGGCCTGGCTCCTGCGCTGCTGGAAGTCATGGAACCAAGGTATACGGGTTGCCGGGCTCCTCTGTACGGTGGTCACCATGGACTTCTCAGTGACACCTCCGGCAGCCGGCCCCGACGACGGCGTGAATGAAACCATGCGGCGGTATGCGTCCGGGCGGCAGTACGAAATCCGGCGCGGCGACGCCCTGGCCGTCGTGACCGAACTCGCCGCCGGCCTGCGGCTCTACAGCCGCGGCGGCACGGCCCTGACGGAGACCTACGGCGACGCCGACATTTCCGCCGGTGCCACCGGGATCACCCTGGCACCGTGGGCCAACCGCGTGGAGGACGGTGTCTGGTACCTCAACGGCAAGAAGATGCAGCTGGACATCACCGAGGTCTCCCGCAACAACGCCAGCCACGGGCTGCTGCGGAACTCCTCCTACGAACTCGTGGACGAGGACCAGTTCTCCGTCACCTTGGAAGCGGCCGTTTTCCCGCAGCACGGCTACCCGTTCCTGCTGCGGCACCGGGTCCGCTACGAACTGGCGGAGGACCTGGGGCTGGTGGTGCGCCAAACCCTTATCAACGACTCCCAGGACCCTGCCCCCTTCGTGCTCGGCGCCCACCCGTACCTGCGGCTGGGCGATGTGCCCAGCGAGGAACTCACGGTGAGCGTGGACGCCCGGACCCGGCTGGTTGCCGATGACCGCCTCATCCCGCGGAGCACCGAGCCGGTGGGCGGCGAGTTTGACCTGCGCGGCGGCCGGCTGGTGGGGACCCTGGACCTTGATTCGGCCTACACGGACCTGGCCTTCGACGGCGGCATCGCCCGGCACACGCTGCGCTCACCGGACGGGCGGACGGTGAGCCTGTGGCAGGACGAGGGTTGCGGCTACGTCCATGTTTTCGTGACGACGGAATTTCCGGGCCGGTCGAAGGCGGTCGCGATCGAGCCGATGACCGGGCCCGCCAACGCCTTCAACAGCGGCGAGGGACTGCGCTGGCTCGCGCCGGGGGAGCAGTTCTCCATGACCTGGGGCATCTCCGCCTCGCTGACGGCCACCGCGGGCTGACGCCGACGGCTGAGCCCGCGGTCCGACGCTGGAGGCCGACCTGGTGGCTGGCGGCCCGCGGCTGGTTGCTGGTTGCTGGTTTCCTATTAACCGCCCGCTGCGGAATTATGGGGCTATGACGCCAGCTGAGGACGCCGCACCCGCCACAAGCCCCTCCTATTCCGTGGCGGGGACCGGTGCACGTGCCGCGGGCCGGGTAAAGACGGACAGCGAGATTGACCAGGACATTCCCTACGGCGTGCGGATCGCCGCCGCCTGGGCGTGGCGCGCCGGACTCATCCTACTTGTGGCCGGCGGCCTGGTCTGGCTGCTCAGCCACGTCAGCTTCCTCATCATCCCGGTCATGGTGGCCGCGCTCCTCTCCGGACTGCTCAGCCCCGCCGTGCGCTGGATGGCCAACCGCAGAGTGCCCAAGGGGCTCGCCGTCGCCATCACCGTTCTCGGCTTCATCGGCATCATCGTCGGTGCCCTGACCCTGGTCGGGCGCCAGCTCACGCAGGGCTTCGGCGAGCTGTGGTCCCAGGCGCTCGAGGGCGTGCAGCAGGTCCAGACCTGGCTGTCGGAAGGCCCTCTCCACCTGACCGCCGCACAGATCGACAAGTACGTCCAGGACGCCACCGCCGCGCTGCAGAACAACAGCAGCAGCATCCTCAGCGGGGCCCTGACGTTCGGGAGCACCGCAGGGCACTTCGCGGCCGGCCTGGTCCTGGCGCTGTTCGTGCTGATCTTCTTCCTGCTCGAGGGGGACAGGATCTGGGCCTTCCTCGTCAGGCTCATGCCCCGGAAGGCGCGCCGGGCCACGGACGGCGCCGGCCGGCGCGGCTGGGCCTCCATGGTCAGCTACGCGCGCATCCAAATGTTCGTCGCGTTCGTGGACGCCGTGGGAATCGGCGTCGGCGCCGCCATCATTGGCGTGCCGCTCGCGCTGCCGCTGGGCGTGCTGGTCTTCCTGGGTTCCTTCATCCCGGTGGTCGGTGCGCTGGTCACGGGCGCCATCGCGGTGCTGCTGGCCCTGGTCGCCAACGGGCCCGTCAACGCCCTGATCATGCTGGCGATCGTGCTCGGCGTCCAGCAGCTCGAAAGCCACATCCTGCAGCCGCTCGTCATGGGCAAGGCCGTGTCCCTCCATCCGGTGGCCGTAATCCTGTCCGTCGCGGCGGGCTCCTACCTCGCCGGGATCCCCGGCGCACTGTTCTCCGTGCCGATCCTCGCCGTAGCAAACTCGTCGATTCGCTACATTGCCGGCAGAACGTGGGAACATGAGGAAGTGCTGGCAACCGCGGGACCAGAGGGCAGCCCTGCCCTCGAACCCGGCGCCGACACCACCTTCACAGACGTCCACCTGCCGGGCGGAACCCCCGGCCGCGAGGGCGCCGCACCCACCAGCGGTGCTCCGGGCAGCGATGCCGGACGGGGCACCGACGCCTGATCCGAAGAAGGAGAACAGTTCGTGAATACCCTTGAGAGCCTGCCCGTCACGCTGGACGCTGTCCTGGAGGCGCAGAAGCTGCTCGACGGGATTATTACGCGGACGCCCGTGGAATCCTCGCGGGCCCTCGGCAGCACGGTGGGCGGCGAGGTCTTCCTCAAATGCGAAAACCTGCAGCGCGCCGGCTCCTTCAAGGTCCGCGGCGCCTACGTCCGGATGGCCAAGCTGTCCGACGCCGAAAAGAAGCGCGGCGTGGTGGCGGCCTCCGCAGGAAACCACGCCCAGGGCGTGGCCGTCGCAGCCAAGAGCCTCGGCATCAAGGCCCGGATCTACATGCCGCTCGGCGTCGCCCTGCCCAAGCTTGCGGCCACCCGCAGCCACGGCGCCGAGGTGGTGCTGCACGGCCACAACGTCGACGAGGCGCTGGCCGAAGCGAAGCGGTACGCCGACGAAAGCGGCGCCGTCTTTGTCCACCCCTTCGACGACGTCGACGTCGTCGCCGGCCAGGGGACAGTGGGGCTGGAAATCCTGGAGCAGGTCCCCGACGTCGACACCATCCTCATGGGCGTCGGCGGCGGCGGCCTCCTGGCAGGCGTTGCCGTGGCCGTGAAGGCGCGCGCCAAGGAACTGGGCCGTAACATCCGCATCATCGGCGTCCAGGCCGAGAACGCTGCCGCCTACCCGCCCTCGCTCGCCGCGGACGCCCTCGTCCCGCTGAAAAAGGTGTCCACCATGGCGGACGGCATCGCCGTCGGCCGGCCCGGCCAGCTGCCGTTCAGCATCATCCGCGAACTGGTCGACGACGTCGTCACCGTCAGCGAAGACGCCCTGGCCAGGGCGCTGATCTTCCTGCTGGAGCGCGCCAAGATGGTGGTGGAACCGGCCGGAGCCGTCGGCGTCGCCGCGCTCATGGAAGGCAAGATCGAGAACCCCGGAACCGTGGCAGTGGTCCTCTCCGGCGGCAACATCGACCCCATGCTGATGCTCAAGGTGATCCAGCGCGGCCTCTCAGCCGCCGGCCGCTACATGACCGTGCGGATGATGCTCGATGACCGTCCGGGCTCGCTGGCCACGATCGCCCGGATCATCGCCGAAAACGACGCCAACGTCACCGGCCTGGACCACACCCGGGTGGGCGGCTCCATCAGCATGGGCGACGTGTCCATCACCGTCAACCTGGAAACCAAGGGCCACGAGCACTGCAGCCAGGTCCTTGCGGCACTGCGCGCCGAGGGTTTCCAGCCGATCGTGGTGCACTAGGGGCCATGGTGACGGAGGCGTCCCAAGGCGAACCGCAGCCGGTGGGGGACAGCACGGCCGTACGGGCCCGCCGGGGACTGCTGGTGGTGGGTTCCTTCGTGGTGCTGCTCTACCTGATCGAGATCGTCAACACCGCCATGCTCCATTCCCTGAACCGCACCTTCGGGCTGCGGCCGCGCAGCCTGGACGGGATCCTGGACATCCTCACCTTTCCGCTGCTGCACTCCAGCCTCGCCCACCTGATGTCCAACACGCTCCCGCTGATCATCTTCGGGTTCCTGGTGTTCCTCTCCGGACGCCGGGTCTTCATCACCGCCCTGGCCGCCAGCTGGCTGGCATCCGGGCTGGTGGTGTGGCTCATCGGCGGCGCCAGCGTCACAGTCGGCGCGTCCGGACTGGTGTTCGGGCTTTTCGCGTTCCTGCTGGTCCGTGGCTTCATCAACCGGAACTGGTGGCAGATCGTACTCTCCGTGGTGCTGTTCATGGCCTACGGCGGCATCCTGTTCGGCGTTCTGCCCACCGTGGCCAGTTTCGTCTCGTGGCAGGCGCACCTGGGCGGGGCGATCGGCGGCGTCGCAGCCGCGCTGCTGCTGAGCACCCGGCGCCCGGGGGCCCTGACCTCCGGACACTGACCCCACGGGAAGGCCGGCCGACGGTCTGCCCCGCCATGCCGGCCCGCCAAGCTGCCCCGCCAAGCCGCAACGGCCAACAGGCGCAAAAACACGACGCCGGCCTCCCCGCGAAAGGGAGACCGGCGTCGTGGTTCGTGAATGCGTTCCGTGACGGAAGTGTCAGCCGGCGTACGGCTTGGCGGAGATGATCTCCACCGTGATGTCCTTACCGTTCGGGGCGGTGTAGCTGAGCTTGTCGCCCTCCTTGTGGCCAACGATTGCGGCGCCGAGGGGCGACTTCTCGCTGAAGACATCCAGGTCCGAGTCGCCGGCGATCTCGCGGGAGCCGAGCAGGAAGGTTTCCTCGTCGCCTGCGATCTTGGCCACGACGAGCATGCCGGGCTCCACAATGCCGTCGTCGGCCGGGGACTCGCCGACGTGGGCGTCCCGGAGAAGTGCGGTGAGCTGGCGGATGCGGGCCTCGATCTTGCCCTGCTCCTCCTTGGCCGCGTGGTAGCCGCCGTTTTCCTTGAGGTCGCCCTCCTGGCGCGCGGCTTCGATCTTCTGGACGATTTCTGCCCGGCCGGGGCCGGAAAGGTGGTCCAGCTCTGCCTTCAGGCGGTCAAAAGCTTCCTGGGTAAGCCAAGCCGCAGTTGCGCTGTTGGTGGTAGACACGGACTTCTCCTTTGGTGGTCATACAAGAAAAGACCCCGCCACGGTGGCCACTTTTATGACGCAGTAACCAGCTCAGCGGGGGAAAGGTATTGATCCATTGTAGTCAATCCTGTGGATAAACCAAAGAGGGCTGCGGCGTGGATCACACCGTGTTGCCGGCCGGCCGGCCGGTTCGGTGTTGGTTCGGTGTTGGTTCGCTGTTGCTTGGGCGCGGCTGCTGTCCGGTGGGTGCCGCGGGCTATTGTCCCGTGGCAGGAATCCAGCAGCTGTCCACGACGGCGGAGACCGCCTGGGATTCCGTGTGCAGCCGGGTGCGGTGGGCGGTGGTGCGTCCGCCGTCCGTGCCGGCGTCGGCCGTGTTCGGCCCGATGTCCACGACTTTCCAGCCGACAATCGCGAACTTGGAATCCATCGCCTTGACCGCGCATTTCGCGTCCGCGGCGGGATCCTTCGTGACCTGGAAGTCGATTTCCGTCAGCGTCGCGTCAGGGGTGCTGTAGCCGACGTCCTTGAAGCTGACGCTGTTGGTGGCCGCCGACGTCGACACCCAGGCCAGGAAGGCGATGCCCACGGCAAGGGCGGCGATCAGGATGTTGCGTTTGCCCTTGCGCGTCAGCGCGCGCTTTTGGCCACCGTAACGATTGGCTAGGCTGGTAGGTGCCGGCGCGGCAGGCTGATCCTCGGAAGTCACCAGTCCAGTTTAGTGTGGATCGGACCGGTAAGTTTCCGCGGCGGCTGAGCGCACAGATCACGCCGCACCCCAACAGAGCAGAACAGCAGAAAGAGGAGCCGTCCCACGATGACTGCATCCCCCAGCCCGTCAGCACCGCTTCGCCTGCTGGCGGTCCATGCTCATCCCGACGACGAATCCAGCAAGGGTGCCGCCACGATGGCGATGTACGCAGCCTCTGGAGTGGACGTCCTGGTGGCCACCTGCACCGACGGTTCCCGCGGCGACATCCAGAATCCCGCGATGGAGGCAGAGCCGCACCCCAAGCGCGACATGGCGGGGGCGCGGCGGCTCGAGATGGATGCCGCGGCCAAGGTCCTCGGGATCCGGCAGCGCTGGCTCGGATTCGTCGATTCCGGGCTGCCGGAGGGCGACCCCCTGCCGGCCCTCCCGGCCGGGTGCTTCGCCCTGCAGCCGCTGGAACGTGCGGCCGCGCCCCTGGTCCGGCTGGTCCGGGACTTCAAACCCCACGTGATCCTCAGCTATGACGAGAACGGCGGCTATCCGCACCCGGACCACATCATGGCCCACCGGGTGGCCGTCGAAGCCTTCGCGGCGGCCGGCGATCCCGCCCGGTACCAGGGCAACGGGGAACCCTGGGAGCCCAGCAAGCTCTACTACGACCGCGCGTTCAGCCCGGACCGCTTCCGTGCCCTGCACTCCGCGCTGGAGGAAGCAGGCCTGCAGTCACCGTACGCCGAGCGCCTGGCCGCCTGGCTGGAAGCCGACGCCGAGGGGCACACCCCGCCGCCGCCGACGCACCCCACCACCACCCAGATCGAGTGCGGAGACTTCTTTGAAGCCCGGGATGATGCGCTCCGCTCCCACCGCACCCAGGTGGACCCGGAGGGATTCTTCTTCGCGGTATCCGCGGCCATGCAGCGCAAGGTCTGGCCGTGGGAGGACTACTCCCTGATCGAGTCCCGGATCCCGACGGACCTGCCCGAAACGGACGTCTTTGCCGGGCTAAGATAGAGACGAAAGGGCTCTTCTATCCGGTGTAGAAAAGACGTTGCAGGACACTGCAGAATAGACACCGTAGAAAAGACACCAGTTTCCACAGAAGGTTTTCACGTGCATTCCTTGCTCATCGCCCTTGCCACAACACCGGCGCCGACCCCCACGCCGTCGCTGCGGCCGGGCCTGTCCGAGGACCAGGTCAGCCCGGGTCTGCTGGGCTTCCTGCTGACAGCCTTCATCGTGGTGTTGACCGCTCTGCTGATCGTGGACATGGTGCGGCGCATCCGCCGGGTCCGCTACCGCGCCCAGGTCGAAGCCGAGCGTGCCGACGCCGAAGACGCGGGAACCCCTGGGGCCGCGCTCCCCGCGGACGGCAGCGCATTGCCCGCAGACGGCGGGGTTTCCCGGCCGGAGGTCAACGGCGATGCGGGACCCGGAAGCCGCTGACGGCGGTTCCCCCAACAGGCTGTCCGGGGCCTCGAACGCCCTCGCGGCGGAACCCTCGGCGTACCTGCGCCAGCACGCCGGAAACCCCGTGCACTGGCAGCCGTTCGGCGACCCGGCCTTCGCCGCGGCGGCCGCCCGGGACGTGCCGGTGTTCCTCTCGATCGGCTACGCGGCCTGCCACTGGTGCCACGTCATGGCCCATGAATCCTTCGAGGACCAGGACACCGCCGACTACCTGAACGCCCACTTTGTCTCCGTCAAGGTGGACCGGGAAGAGCGCCCCGACGTCGACGCCGTCTACATGGCCGCCACCCAGGCCATCAGCGGCGAGGGCGGCTGGCCGATGTCCGTCTTCCTCCTGCCCGACGGCCGCGCCTTCCACGCCGGCACCTACTTCCCGCCCYGGCCCATGCCCGGCCGTCCGTCCTTCCGCCAGGTCCTTGAGGCCGTGAGCGAGGCCTGGGCCGAACGCCGCGGCGGCGTCGAAGCCAACGCCGCCACCCTGGCGCGCGGCATCGCTGCGTCCCAGCCGGCCGCCGCCGTCCGCCTCGACGGGCCGCCCGAACCCCTGGACGCGGCGCTCCTGGGCGAAGCCGTTGCCGCACTGTCCGGTGCCGAGGACCCGGCCCACGGCGGCTTCGGCGGCGCGCCGAAGTTCCCGCCCTCGGCCGTGCTCGAGTTCCTGATCCGGCACGCGGCGGCCGGACGGCCGGCTCCCAGCGCCCCGGACACTCTCGACACCCTGGCACCGGACGCCGAAGCCGACACCGCCGCCGACACCCCCGCCGCGGCCCGGGACATGGCGGGCCGCGCCCTCGCGGCAATGTCCCGCTCGGCGTTGTTCGACCAGCTCGATGGCGGCTTCGCCCGCTATTCGGTGACCGGTGACTGGTCCGTTCCGCACTTCGAGAAAATGCTCTACGACAACGCCCAGCTGCTGCGCGCCTATGTCCACTGGGTCCGGCTGGGCGGCACCCGGGAATATCCGGCGGACGAGGCCGCAGTGACCGCCGGGCGCACCGCCGACTGGCTCCTGGCCCGGCTCGGGGTGAGGGCGAATCCGGCGACAGGCCGGTCGACAGACCCCGCCGCAGACGTGGAAGTCGTGGCCCTGGCGTCGTCCCTGGACGCGGATACGGTGGTGGACGGCGTGCACGCGGAGGGGGCCACCTACCTGTGGACCCCGGCCGGGCTGGAGGCGCTCCTGGGCCCGGCGGACGGCGCCGCCGTGGCGGACCTCATGAACGTCCGCACGCCCGGGAGCGTGGAGGCCGGCGGTTCGCCGCTGCATCCGGGCCGGGAGATCACCGGCGAAGACGCCGCCCTGTGGCAGCGGGTGCGTCCGCTGCTGGAGCAGGCGCGCAGCGGGCGGGCCCAGCCGGGCCGGGATGACAAAGTGGTGGCCGGCTGGAACGGGCTGGCCGTCGCGGCGCTCGCCGACGCCGGGGCCGTCCTGGCGCGGCCGGAGCTCGTGGACGCCGCGGAACGGATCGCGGCCTATCTCGAGCGCGTGCACTGGCGCCCCGCGGCGGGCGGGCCCGGCCGGCTCACGCGCGTCTCCCACGACGGCGTGGCGCGCGGAATCGGCGGCCTGCTGGAGGACTACGCCCTGTCTGCCGAGGGGCTGTTCGCTCTCTACGGGGTCACCGGCCACACCCGCTGGTATGACCTGGCCGAAGCTATGCTGGACGCCGCCTGCACGCGGTTCGCGGCCGACGGAATCCTGAAGGACGCGGCGGGGGAGTCCACCCAGGTCACGGCCGCCCAGGGCGGCCGGGACGGCATGGACCCGTTCGACAGCGCCACCCCCAGCGGTGCCGCCGCGTTGGCCGGCGCCCTGGTGACCCACGCAGCGCTCTCCGGCTCGTCCGAACACCGCACCCTGGCGGCCAACATCCTCTCCCTGCTGGTGCCCGCGCTTGCGGCCCGGGCGCCCCGCGCGGCCGGCTGGCTGTTCGCGACCGCCCAGGCCGCGCTCGCCGGCCCTGTCGAGGCCGCCGTCACCGGCCCGGACACGCCAGAACGGGCCGCGCTGCACCGGGAGCTGCTGCTCTCGGCCAGCCCGGGACTCGTGGTCGCGGTCCAGGACGACGACGCCGCCCCGCAAGTGCCGCTGCTGCGTGGCCGGGGCGCGGGCCCGGACGGCGCCCCGCGGGTGTTCCTGTGCCGCGGCATGGTCTGCGACCTGCCCGCGGGTTCCGTCGAAGGAGTCCGCGAGCGGCTGGCTACGATGGCCTGATGAGAAATCAGGACGGTTTTGAGCTGGTGGTGTTCGATTGCGACGGCGTGCTGGTTGATTCCGAGGTGATCTCCATCCGGGTGGACCAGCGAGTGCTGGCCGATCTTGGCTGGGAATTGGAGCTCGACGAAATTGTGGAACGGTTTGTCGGGAAGTCCGAGGCGCACTTTGTTGCCGCCGTCGAACAGCAGCTCGGCGTGCGGCTGGCCGAGGGCTGGGACCGGGACTACGGACGCTGGTACCGGGACGCGTTTGAGCGCGAGCTCGAAGCGGTCGATGGCATCGAGGAAGCCCTGGACCGGCTGACCCTGCCGCACTGTGTCGCCTCCAGCGGCAGCCACGAAAAAATGCGCCGGACCTTGGGCAAGACCGGCCTGCTGCACCGCTTCCAAGGCCGTATCTACAGCGCCACGGAGGTCGCCAACGGCAAACCCGCACCCGACCTGTTCCTTCACGCCGCCGCGAGCCTGGACACCGCGCCGGAGCGGTGCGCCGTCGTCGAAGACAGTGCCTACGGCGTCCAGGCCGCCCGGGCCGCCGGAATGCACGTCTTCGCCTACGCCGGAGGCGTCACGCCGGCCGAACGGTTGGCGGGCCCCGGGACCACAGTCTTCTCCGACATGCGGCAGCTGCCCGGGCTCATCGCGGCGGGACCGCCCGCCTGAGGCCAGGCTGCCCCGGCCCCCGCCGGCCCGCGCAGTCCCGCGCCGTCGGAATTTCCCCACCTTTGACGCCGGTGTCCTGTGTGTCGGACAAAGGCGCCGGTGATTCCCGCCGTCGCTGCCTCAAAGGTGGGGAGAATCCGCGGCAGGCGGGCGGGCAGGCGGGCAGGCCGGCAGGGTCAGCTCAGGACCGCGATGGCAATGGCAATGTAGTGCGCGGCGAAGGCACAGACCGTCAGGGCATGGAACAGCTCGTGGAAGCCGAAGTGCTTGTAGCTGAAGTTGGGTTTCTTCAGGGCGTAGAAGACGGCCCCGGTGATGTACAGGACGCCGCCCACGCAGATCAGCACCGCCGAGGCGGCGTTGGCCGCGAAGAACTCCGGGAGGTAGAACAGCGACCCGCAGCCCAGGGCGATGTAGATCGGCACGTAGAGCCACCGCGGGGCGTTGGTCCACAGCAGGCGGAACAGCACACCGAGGATGGCGCCTGACCAGATGACCCACAGCAGCAGTTCGGCCTGCTGCCGGTCCAGGAGGGCCCAGGCAAGCGGTGTGTAGCTTCCGGCGATCACCAGCAAGATGTTCGTGTGGTCCAGCCGCTTCAGGACCATCTTGACCCGCGGTGACCAGTTCCCGCGGTGATAGACGGCGCTGACGCCGAACAGCAGCACACCGGTGACGGCATAGACCGCGCAGGCGACCTTCAGGTCCGGCGGGGCCAGGATTACAAGCACCAGCCCGGCGGCCAGCGCCAATGGGGCCGTCACGGTGTGGATCCAGCCGCGCCATTTGGGCTTGATCATCAGCAGCTCGGCCAGCTTCACCGCGGCGTCGTCCACCGGGGTTCCCCGCTGCGCCGAAGGCTCCGGCCGCGGCTCCAAACTGTTGCTATCCATGCCGCAATAATATCTTACGCACTAGTAAGTTACTGATAGGTAACAAGAGTTCCGGGCCCGTTCACAGGCGAAGCTGCGCGCGGCAGTGGCCTCCGGCGGGTACCCTAGGATGTGCACTGAACAAGGACCTCAAGGAAGCCAGGTGAAACTCCGGATGGAAATGCCCGGGTTCCTTTACGGCTTTTATAAGCGCAAGCTGCAGCGTTCCCTCGATCCGGAACGCATCCCCCGGCACGTCGGCGTCATGGTCGACGGCAACCGGCGCTGGGCCCGCCAGTTCAACGCCCCCACCAGCCAGGGACACCAGGCCGGTGCGGACAAGATCCACGAATTCCTCGGCTGGTGCCAGGAACTCGGCGTCAAGGTAGTCACCTTGTACATGCTCTCCACGGACAACATGAACCGCTCCGGTGAGGAACTGGACCTCCTGATGGGGATCATCGCGAACACCCTGGACCGGCTGGACGAGGACGCCAACATCTCGGTGCACGCCATGGGCGCCCCCGAACTGCTGCCGGACTACCTCGCCGAGCGCCTGAACAATCTCACGGCGCGCACGCCCGCGCAGGAAAAGCTGCACGTCAATGTAGCCGTCGGCTACGGCGGACGGCGGGAGATTGTCGACGCCGTCCGGGAACTGCTGCACGACGCCGTCGGCCGCGGAGCGGACATCGGCAAACTCGCCGATGACCTCACCGTGGACGACATCTCCCGGTTTCTCTACACCCGCGGCCAGCCGGACCCGGAACTCGTGATCCGGACCTCCGGAGAGCAGCGGCTGTCCGGGTTCCTCATGTGGCAAAGCGCGTACAGTGAGTTCTACTTCTGCGAGGCTTTGTGGCCGGCGTTCCGCAAGGTCGACTTCCTGCGGGCCCTGCGCGATTACGCCGGCAGGCAGCGCCGCTTCGGCGCCTGAGCCGTTCACACGGAGTTCACGAGACGGCAACAAGAATCGCCGAAAAATTATCGGACAAACCCGGCCCCGGAGACGTACGTTTATCCCATCGGCGGGCAATTCGCCGGCCGATCGGGGAGGCCAGTACATGGAGCGGATTTTCGCACCGGGTGTATGGGAGGCCGCGTCCGGCCTCCAGGCCGAGCCGCCTCACCAATAACAAATCCGGGCATTTGCCCCGGGGCTGGAGTCGATGTGGCTATTTCTGAGCAACTGCCCGACGTTATTTCCGATCAGGGAGATCAGGGACAGAAAGCTACCTCTCGCGCCAAGCGAGCCACCTCAAAGACCGGTGCGGCACGTAAAGATGCTGCGGCCGGTCTTGCTGTTTCCGGGGAAGGAACAGGGAATCGGGGCACGGCCCGCAGTTTCGTGATCGATACCTCCGTGCTGCTCTCCGATCCGCGGGCCCTCCTGCGCTTCGCCGAGCACGAAGTCATCCTGCCAATCGTCGTCATCACCGAGCTCGAAGGAAAACGCCACGACCCGGAACTGGGTTACTTTGCGCGCAAGGCCCTTCGGCTGCTGGATGACCTGCGGCTCGAGCACGGCGGCCTGGACCGCCCCATCCCGCTAGGCCCCGACGGCGGCACGCTCATGGTGGAGCTGAACCACATCTCCGCCGAGGTGCTGCCCGCGGGCTTCCGCGGGGCGGACAACGACAGCCGCATCCTGGCCGTGGCCAAGAACCTGGCCAACGAGGGCCGCGACGTCACAGTGGTGTCCAAGGACCTGCCGATGCGCGTCAAAGCCTCGGCCATGGGGCTGCTGGCCGACGAATACCGCAATGAACTCGTCAAGGACTCCGGCTGGACCGGCGTGGCCGAGCTCGACGCGGGCGAGGACCAGGTTGCGACCCTGTACGGGCACGAGCCGGTCTTCATCCCGGCCGCGGCCGAGATGCCCACGAACACCGGGCTGGTGCTGCTTTCCAGCCGGGGCTCGGCCCTGGGGCGGGTAGGGGCGGACAAGCAGGTGCGGCTCGTCAAGGGGGACCGCGACGTCTTCGGACTCCACGGACGCTCGGCCGAGCAGCGGCTGGCGATCGACCTCCTGATGGACCCGTCGGTCGGCATCGTGTCCCTGGGCGGTCGGGCCGGAACGGGCAAGTCCGCGCTGGCACTGTGCGCAGGCCTGGAGGCCGTGCTGGAGCGCCGGGAACACCGCAAGGTGATCGTGTTCCGTCCCCTCTACGCGGTGGGCGGCCAGGAGCTGGGCTACCTGCCCGGGTCCGAGGCGGAAAAGATGAACCCGTGGGCGCAGGCCGTCTTTGACACCCTGGGCGCGCTGGTCAGCCAGGAAGTCGTGGAGGAAGTGATGGACCGAGGCATGTTGGAGGTCATGCCGCTGACGCACATCCGCGGACGCTCGCTGCACGACGCCTTCGTGATCGTCGACGAGGCGCAGTCGCTGGAGAAGAATGTGCTGCTGACGGTGATGAGCAGGATCGGCCAGAACTCGAAGATTGTTCTCACACACGACGTCGCCCAGCGGGACAACCTTCGGGTTGGACGGCACGACGGCGTGGCAGCCGTCGTCGAGACCCTGAAGGGGCACCCGCTGTTCGGCCACATCACGCTCACCCGCTCGGAACGCTCACCGATCGCGGCCCTGGTGACGGAGCTGCTGGAGGGGGCGGAGATCTAGGCCCGCCCTGGTTTGGGGCCGTGGTCCGGTTACCGGACCACGGCCCTTCGCCGTTGTTGGGTGCCTTATTTGACGTGCTGTGGTTGCCGGTGCCGTGGTTGGGTTTGCCGGGACGCGGCCTTTCGCCGTCGCTTAGACACGGCGCATGGGGACCCGCTGCGGTCGCTGGGCGACCTTCGGGGTCCGATGCGCCGCGATGCGCTCCTTTGCGAAAGACCGCGTCCCGGCTTGGTGAGCCTCCCACCTTCGCGGGGTTGCGGTGTTCCGCTAAGGAGCGCATCGCCGACCAAAGCGAAGCGAAGGTCGCCCAGCGACCGCAGCGTAGCGGCGGGAGGTGTCTAAGCGACGGCGGGGCGCCGCAGCACCGCAAACCCAACCACGGCACACAGCGAAGGGGAGGTGTCTAAGCGACGGCGGGGCGCCGCAAACCCAACCACGGCACACAGCGAAGAAGCGGTGTCTATGGGCTGGCGGGGCGCCGTAGCACCGCTGCGGCGCCGTTGTTGCTATGCGTCGATGCCCAGGTACTTCGCTGTTGCTTCGTGGCCCTTTACCTGCAGATTCCAGTCGGGGCGTTTGAAGGTTGCTGGGGTGAGGCGGACGTTTTGGACCTCCTGGGCCTTGCCGCCCCAGGCGGCGCGGGTGACACCGTTGAGCTCGTAGCCGAGGGAGCGTGAGACGCCCAGGGACTGCTGGTTCCAGCTGGCCGCCTCGGATTCCGCCACTTCCGCGCCGAGCCAGTCGAAGGCATAGAGGGCGACGGCGGCCCGCATCTCCTTGCCGAGGCCGCGGCCCTGGACGCTCTGACGGAGCCAGGAGCCCGTGGTGACCGTCTTGAGGGTGGCGAAGTTCTTGGCCGCGATGTCCTGGCAGCCCACGAAGTCGTCGTTGTGCCAGATGCCGAGCAGGAGGGTCCAGTCCTCGGGGCTCATGGTGCCGCGGCACCGCCAGTACCACTGGGCCATGTTGGTTCCGAGCTCGTGGGCCGGGACTTCGGTCCAATGGTTGCTGAACGGGTTCCGGCCCGGCTCGTGCACGCCGCTCAGGGCTGCCTGAACCGCGGCGGGGATCTCCTCGTCGCGGATGGGGCGCAGCTCTAGGTGCGGCGTGGTGAGGGTCAGGCCGAAAGGGGGCCAATAGCCGACGGGTTCAGTCATCGGGGAAGCCTAACGGTGCCGGCGCCCGGATGCCAGTCACAGGCCGGCTACTCGGCGGGAACGTCCCAGCTGATGTGGCGCCGGACGTCTGTGAGGTTCATCGATTCGGCCAGGAACAGGTCATCGAGCATGTATTCATCGACGCCCAGAATCCTGAGCCAATGGCCGTAGCCGTCCTGCGCGTTGCCGCCCCCGGGCCCGTCCAGCCAGCGGCTCGCGACGCAGACGCCCGTGCCAGAGTCGATCCTCAGCAGCGTGTGTCCGGGCCTGCACAGCGGGGCCACGGGATCGGCGGGGCGGTACGAAAGGTTCGGGCTGACCGTGGTTTCCAGGGCGGGCCGGCCCTCGTGGTCAACCTCAGTGATGGGCCCAAGCTCCACAGCGTTCGAATTGGGGAACTCCAACGGAACAGGTGAGTTCCCCGCCAGCTCCACCGGGTCCAGGACGGCGGCGAAGCGGCCGTTGCCGAACGACGGCTCGCCGTAGGCTGCCTCCGGGCGGCGGCGGACCAGCCCGTCGTCGTCGTACACCGGGGTGACCAGATGCGGCGGCAGGAGCCAGGTCTTCCGCGTGGAACTGACATATTGACCGCCGCGTGAATCATTGATGCCGGTGGTGCTGCCGATCACGAGGCCGCCGGCGGTCTCCAGCCGCAGGGCACCGGGCCTGCGCAGCCACCCCCTGACGAGGTCGTCGGGAGAGGGTACGGCCGTCAGGGAGCCCGCCGAAGCCGCGAGGGGCCGGTCGAGGTATTCGAACCTCAGCGACTGCCACTTCCAGGGCGAGGACCGGCACAGGTCCCGGAAGGCCGACGCCTGGTTCCCCGGGCCGCGGGGCGCGGCCGCTCCGTTCCGGTCCCTGCTGTCCCATGCGGCCATATCCACAGTTTACGCGCGGGGACCGCCGGGCCCGACGAATATCCAGTAGCATCCGAGAGTGATCGAACGACTCGGCACCCTGGGCGCCGCCAACCCTTTGGCCTTCTGGCTCGCCCTGGCCGCGTGCGCCTATTTCGCCGTGATGGCCGTCCGGCTCAGCGTCATTGACGTCCGGCACCACCTGCTGCCGGACCGGATTGTGTTTCCTTCCTATGTGATCGCCGGAGTTCTCCTGCTGGGTGCGGCCGCCAGCCTGCTTCTTCCCGGCGGGCAGGACATGGCCGGCACGGCGGACGCCGGAGCGTTCGGAGTCCCGGGGCTGCGTGTCCTCGCCGGCGGGGCGGCACTCTGGCTCTTCTATTTCCTCCTGCACGCGGTGTATCCGCCGGGAATGGGGTTCGGCGACGTAAAGCTCGCCGGCGTCCTGGGGATGTACCTGGGGTTTCTCGGCTGGGAGCACGTTCTGGCCGGGACCCTGGCGGCGTTCGTCCTGGGCGGCCTGTGGAGTGTCGGAATGCTCGCCGCACGCCGCGGCACGCTCCAGTCGGCCATTCCCTTCGGACCGTTCATGCTGGCCGGCACGGCGGCCGCGATGCTGCTGATTCCGGCCGGTTAGGCTGACGCATGGCCACCCCGGACTTCATCCTGAGACTGCGCGAGAAGATCGGACACGAACCCCTCTGGCTGCCCGGCGTCAGGGGAGTGGTGTTCGACGACGCCGGCAGGGTCCTGCTCGGCCGGCGGGCCGACAACGGACAATGGGGCCTGATTACCGGGATCCTGGAACCGGGCGAGGACCCCGCTCCCGGGCTGCTGCGGGAGATCTTCGAAGAGACCGGCGTCGTGGCCGAGGCGCAGCGGCTGGTCTCGGTGGACGCCGTGGGTCCCACCCGCTATCCCAACGGCGACGTCTGCCACTTCCTGACATTGGTGTTCCGCTGCCGCTTTGTTTCGGGAGAGGCCCGGGTCAATGACGACGAATCCCTCGACGTCGGATGGTTCCATCCGGAGGACATCCCGGACCTTATGCCCGGGCACCTGGAGATGATCCGGCAGGCCACCGACCCCGCCGGCGAGGTCCACTACCGGCGCTGACCGGGCCCCGCCTTCTGACCGGACGCCCGCCTGCTGACCGGCGTCGACCGGCCGGGAACGCAGCAGGGGCGCCGCAACCCCCAAGATTGCGGCGCCCCTGCAGGCATTGCCTGTTGGCTGACGCCAACTACGGACGATCAGCCCCGCAGGCGGGTGAGTTCCTCGCCGTGCGTGTGGCCTTCGGTCCCGGGGTTCTCGGTGCCGGGCTCGTCCCTGCTGGGTTCCCCGTCATTGCTGTCCGCGCCGTCGGCGGCGTTGCGGGCTGCTGCCCGTTCCGCCTCGAGCCGCTCGGCCTCCTCGCCGCCCACCGCTTCGCCGCGGGCCACCATTCCGGCGGTGTCCGAGAGCGGAATCTGCTTGAGGGTCAGGGCCAGGATCAGGGCGATGCCCAGGAACGGCAGCAGGTACCAGAAGACCGGGGCGAGTGAATCCGCGTAGGCGTTGACGATCGCATCCTTGAGCTGTGCCGGGAGCTGGCTGAGCATCTGCGGGTCCATGGTCCTGGTGGACTGCGCCGCCTGCTCGGCGGATGCCCCGGCGCCGGTGAAGGCATTGGTGAGGGATTCGGCGAGCCGGGTGGTGAAGATGGAGCCGAACACGGCGACGCCGAGGGACGCGCCAACCTCACGGAAGTAGTTGTTGGTGCTCGTCGCCGTGCCGATCTGGTCCGCCGGCACCGAGTTCTGCACCACCAGGACAATCACCTGCATGATCGAGCCAAGGCCGGCGCCGAAGATGAACAGCTGCACGCAGATGACCCAGATGGGGGTGGCGGCCGTGAGCGTGGTCAGCCACAGCATTGCCGCGATGGTCAGGGTGGCCCCGAGGACCGGGAACATCTTGTACTTGCCGGTCCTGGAGATCCGGATGCCGGAGAAGATGGCCATGCCCATGAGCCCCACCATCATGGGGAGCATCAGCAGGCCGGATTCCGCGGCGGAGGTTCCGGAGGACATCTGCAGGAACGTCGGGACGAATGCGATCGCGGCGAACATGCCCAGCCCAAGGGTGAAGCCGATGGCAGTTGAGTTCACGAAGATGCGGTTCTTGAACAGGCTCAGCGGAATGATCGGGTCCTCGGCCCGGCGCTCCACCAGGACGAAGGCGGCAGCGGCGAGCACCAGCCCTGCACCGAAGGCCCACGTCAGCGGCGAATCCCAGCCCTCGTCCTTCTTGCCGCCGAAGTCGGTGAAGAAGATCAGGCACGTGGTGGCGGCGGAGAGCAGCAGCACGCCGAGGATGTCGATGCGCTTCTCGGCCTTCTTGTTCGGCAGCGTCAGGGTGAACCAGGCAATGGTGAACGCGGCGATGCCGATCGGGATGTTGATGTAGAAGGCCCATTCCCACGTCAGGTGGTCCACGAAGAAACCGCCCAGCAGGGGTCCGGCGACGGCGGAGAGGCCGAAGATGGCGCCCAGCGGACCCATGTACTTGCCGCGTTCCTTGGCCGGAACGATGTCGGCGATGATGGCCTGGGACAGGATCATCAGGCCGCCGCCGCCCAGACCCTGGATGGCGCGGAAGATCACGAAGCCCCAGAAGTCCGTGGCGAGGGCGCAGCCGACGGACGCGAGGGTGAAGAGTCCGATGGCGACCAGGAACAGGTTCCGGCGCCCCAGGATGTCGCCGAACTTTCCGTAGATCGGCATGACGATGGTGGTGGCCAGCAGGTAGGCCGTGGTGATCCAGGCCTGGTGCTCCACGCCGCCGAGTTTGCCGACGATCGTGGGCATGGCGGTGGAGACGATGGTCTGGTCGAGGCTGGAGAGGAGCATGCCCGCGATGAGGGCGGAGAAGATGATCCAGATGCGTTTCTGGGTCAGCAGCAGCGGCTCGGCTGCTGGTTTGGTGCTGACGGCGGCGCTCATTGCGCTCCTTCGGAGGAGATGGGCTGGACGGTTTTGGAGGGGACGCTGTCTGAGAGAACGCCGTCGGAGGGGACGGCATCTGTTGCGGRCAGGTCGAAGTGGGACGGGTCGAACGGGAGGGAGAACAGCGCGCGGGCGGCGGAAATGTTCTCGATCAACATGTCCTTGTACGGCCGGGTGTTGCCTTCGGAGAAGTAGTCGGCGCTGGTCCTCCTGGCGATGTTTCCCAGGACCACCACGGCCATGCGGACCACGGGATGGTCGGCGGTAACGCCTTCCCTGGCCGCGAGCAGGAGGGCGAACTCGGCCTCGCGCTCCTCGGAGGCGCCGATGATCCGGAGCATCAGCTGGGGCTCTTTCTTGATCACCCCGATCAGCTGGCGCGTCTCCTCCTCGGAGCCGCTCATCCGTTCGGCCAGGTCGAGGGAGAGACGGACGAGGTCGGCGAGCAGGGAAGCCGATATTTCGCCGGGCGGTGAGCCCGCCCCGCCCGCCATGAACCGCGCCACGACTTCTTCGGGGAAGTCGTCGTCGACGTGGCCGAGGATCGCATCTTCCTTCGCCGGGAAGTAGTTGAAGAAGGTCCGGCGGGAGATGCCGGCGCGCTCGCAGACTTCCTCCACGGTGTAGCCGTTGAGGCCGCGTTCGGCGGTGAGGGAACGGGCGACGGCGGTGATGGCCGCCCGGGTTGCGGCCCGTTTGCGCTCGCGGTGGCCGCCCGCATTAGTTGCACTGTTTCCCATAGAGTGTATTTTTGCACTTAATTACAAATAGTGCAAAAGATGGTTCGGGGGGCGTGACCCGTGGCCTGCGCAGGCGGACAGCGCTCGCGGTCGGGCCGGGCCGATCGGCCCACAACGACGACAGCGGCCGGCGCCTTCCAGCTGCTAGGCCTTGTGCGGCGGACGCGTCATGGACATGACGTCCAGGGCGGTGTCCAACTGCTCCTCGGTCAGTTCGCCGCGCTCAAGGAAGCCCATGGCCACGACGGTTTCGCGGATGGTCAGGCCCTCGGCCACGGCCTTCTTGGCGATCTTGGCAGCGTTCTCGTAGCCGATGAACTTGTTCAGTGGGGTCACGATGGACGGCGAGGCCTCGGCCAGGAAGCGGGCGCGTTCGACGTTCGCGGTGATGCCGTCGATCATCTTGTCGGCCATGACGCGGCTGGTGTTGGCCAGCAGGCGCACGGACTCGAGCAGGTTGGCGGCCATGACGGGGATGCCGACATTGAGTTCGAACGCGCCGTTGGTGCCGGACCAGGCGATGGCGGTGTCGTTGCCGATGACCTGGGCGCACACCATGATGGAGGCTTCACAGATGACCGGGTTGACCTTGCCGGGCATGATCGAGGAGCCCGGCTGCAGGTCCGGGATGGCGATTTCGCCGAGGCCGGTGTTGGGCCCGGATCCCATCCAGCGCAGGTCGTTGTTGATCTTCATGAAGGAGATCGCGATGTTGCGCAGCTGGCTGGAGGCCTCGATCAGGCCGTCACGGTTGGCCTGGGCCTCGAAGTGGTCGCGGGCCTCGGTCAGCGGCAGGCCGGTGTCGGCGGCGAGGAGTTCGATCACGCGTTCGGGGAAACCTGCCGGGGTGTTGATGCCGGTGCCGACGGCCGTGCCGCCCAGGGGTACTTCGGCGACGCGGGGGAGGGAGGCGTTGATGCGTTCGATGCCGTAGCGGACCTGCGCGGCGTAGCCGCCGAACTCCTGGCCCAGCGTGACGGGGGTGGCGTCCATCAGGTGCGTGCGTCCGGACTTCACGACGTCCTTGAACTCGACGGCTTTGCGCTCCAGCGACTCTGCCAGGTAGCCGAGGGCCGGGATCAGGTCGTTGATCAGGGCGGAGGTCGCGGCGACGTGCACGGAGGTCGGGAAGACGTCGTTGGAGGACTGCGAGGCGTTGACGTGGTCGTTCGGGTGCACGACTTTCTCGCTGCCGCCGGCCTTGAGGGCGCGGGTGGCCAGCTCGGCGAGGACCTCGTTGGTGTTCATGTTCGAGGACGTGCCGGAGCCGGTCTGGAAGACATCGATCGGGAAGTCGCCGTCGTATTTGCCGGCCGCAACCTCGTCGGCGGCGTCGGCGATCGCCTGGGCGAGCTCGCCGTCGAGCACCCCCAGTTCGGCGTTCGCCTGGGCGGCGGCCTTCTTCACCCGTGCCAGGGCTTCGATGTGGGCGCGTTCCAGGGTCTTGCCGGAGATCGGGAAGTTCTCGACTGCCCGCTGCGTCTGCGCGCGGTACAGGGCGTTCACGGGAACGCGGACTTCGCCCATCGTGTCGTGTTCAATGCGGAACTCTTCGGTGTTCAACTCATCTGTGGAAGTCATGGGGCTAGCTTATTGGGAGTGGGAGTCCCATCGAAAACCGGGATCTGGCCACACGGGCCGGGTGTCGGGGTTTAGAGCCGTCCGATGCTGGAGACGAGGTCGGCCCGGCCGTCGGCAAGGCTGTAGGCGAGGCCCACCACGGCGGTGCGGCCGCTGTCGACGGCGCCCGAAATCACCCGGGAGCTGTCCACCAGCCGCTGCGAGGTCTGCTTGACGTTTTCGATCACCATGTCGTTGATGTCGGTCTGATTGTTACGCAGCGAGGTCAGCACTGACGGGGTGATCCGCTCCACCAGGCTGCGGATGAATCCCGCCGGCATCTGGCCGGTTTCCACGGCGGCCTTGGTGGCGGTGACGGCGCCGCAACGGTCGTGCCCCAGGACGACGATCAGCGGGACGTCCAGTTCGCTGACGCTGTATTCCAGTGAGCCGAGCACGGCGTCGTCGATCACTTGGCCGGCGGTGCGGACGACGAAGGCGTCCCCGAGGCCGAGGTCGAAGATGATCTCGGCGGCGAGGCGGGAGTCGGAGCAGCCGAAGATCACGGCGAAGGGGTGCTGGTTTTCTACCAGTGACGAGCGCCTCGACGCGTCCTGGTTGGGGTGTGAGGACGTGCCGGCGACAAAGCGCTTGTTGCCGTCACGGAGACGCTGCCAGGCGAGTTCGGGTGTCAGGTATGTAGCCACGTGGCTACTTTACGGTGAAGGGCTGGCCGAAGGGGAAACTGTTGCGCCCGGTGTGGGCGCCGCGGTGCCGGACGGTGCCACGGCGGGCGGGTTGCTTTCCAGCGATTTCACGACGGCGGCCGCCAGGGTGGTGAACTCATCCAGCGTCGCGGATCCGGACAGGATGACGGTGGTGCCGCGATCGGAAAGCACCATGGACTTCTCGCCCTTGCCGGTGTCGCGCAGCTCCCAGTCGCGGCCGCCGGCGTTGCGGGTTCCGGTTACGGGCGCGTTCTTGGTCTGCTGCAGGAGCCAGGTCGGGTTGGCCTGGCGGGTCTGCACGAGGCCAATGAAGGACTCCTTGGGCGTCAGGTAACCGACCTCCCAGGTCGGGACGCCGCTGCCGGCGCCGGATTCCCAGCGGGCGTAGTTGGCACGAAATGTGTCGCCGGTATCGGCTGTCACGGGTGTGAATCCCGCCACATCCGTGGCGTTGTGCGCGATGGAGCTGACGTTGATGTCCGGCCGGTAGCCGTCGGACTTCGGCGAGGGGTTCATGAGGACGATCGGAAGGAACGCGGCGATGCTCACCACCAGGGCGATGATCATGCCCATCACTGAGGCGTTGGCGCGTTTGGCCGCCGCGGCGGCGATGACGGGCTTCACCGCAGGCTGTCCGGAAGCGTCCGGGCTGGCTGCGGGGGCGCTGCCAGCCGGAGAACCGGGGGCGGCGGGGGCGGTGTCCTGCTTTTCACTCACCCTTCTATAGTCGCCCATGTCCGGTCCGATCTCACATTCGCGGCTTTGCCGGCCGCCCGGAGGTGAAGTGCGTCACGCACGGGTCATCCCATGACCTGAGGAGCCCGCCCCGACTATGATCAATATCAGACGAATCACCGCGACGGATCGATCCTGGCCGTACGGGTTCAACGACCGCCACTCGAAGAAGAGGTTCACGTGACACCAGCGCCCATGTCCCAGAAGTACTCCACACTTTCCCCCTCGCTCGCAGTCGGGATCGACGAGCCTGACCGCAACCTCGCACTGGAACTTGTCCGCGTCACCGAGGCCGCGGCCATCGCCGGTGGCCACTGGGTGGGCTTCGGCGACAAGAATAAGGCCGACGGCGCCGCCGTGGATGCCATGCGCTCGTTCCTGCAGACCGTCCACTTCAACGGCGTCGTGGTCATCGGCGAGGGCGAGAAGGACGAAGCCCCGATGCTGTTCAACGGTGAGCGCGTGGGTGACGGCACCGGCCCTGAGTGTGACGTCGCCGTCGACCCCATCGACGGAACCCGCCTGACCGCCCTGGGCATCAATAACGCCCTGGCCGTGCTGGCCGTGGCCGAACGCGGCTCCATGTTCGATCCCTCCGCCGTGTTCTACATGGAGAAGCTGGTCACCGGCCCCGAAGCGGCCGACATGGTGGACCTGCGCCTGCCGGTCAAGCAGAACCTGCACCTGATCGCCAAGGCCAAGGGCGTCAAGGTCAACCAGCTCAACGTCATGATCCTGGACCGCGACCGGCACCGCCCCCTTGTCGAGGAAATCCGCGAAGCCGGCGCCCGTACGAAGTTCATCATGGACGGCGACGTCGCAGGGGCCATCGCCGCCGCGCGCGCCGGCACCGGCGTGGACGCGCTGATGGGCATCGGCGGAACCCCGGAGGGCATCGTCGCCGCCTGCGCCATCAAGTCCCTCGGCGGCGTCATCCAGGGCCGGCTGTGGCCCACGAGCGACGAAGAGAAGCAGAAGGCGATCGACGCCGGCCACGATCTGGAGCGCGTGCTCTCGACCAACGACCTCGTCTCCAGCGACAACTGCTACTTCGCCGCCACCGGCATCACGGACGGTGACCTCCTCCGGGGTGTCCGCTACTCCAAGGACAAGGTCCTCACCCAGTCCATCGTGATGCGCTCCAAGTCCGGCACCATCCGCTTTGTCGACGGCGAGCACCAGGCCAGCAAGTGGGAGGGCTACGCCCGCAAGAGCTAGCACCTGCTGCAGCACTGCGCTGCGCCACTGAACTGCACAGCGAATCCCGGGCCGCCTCCGCGTCCCGGGATTCGTCGTCTTAATCCCGCTGCCTGATGCCGTGTCCATTGCCGCGGTGCGCGTAGCGCCCAACGGATTAGATAGGGTGGAGCCATGACGTGGCTCGTAACTGGCGGTGCAGGATATATCGGTTCTCATGTGGTTTCCGCCTTGCGCGGTGCCCGGATCCAGCCGGTGGTGATCGATTCCCTCTCCAGCGGACACCGCGAGTTTGTGCCCGCGGATGTGCCGTTCATCCACGGCAGCATCCTCGACGCCGAGCTCGTGGCAGACACGTTGCGCAAGCACGCGGTGACCGGCGTGATCCACCTGGCCGGCTTCAAGTACGCCGGGGTCTCCGTCCAGGAGCCGCTGCTGACCTACGAACAGAACGTTACGGGCACCGCGGAGCTGCTCAAGGCCATGGAGCTCGCCGGCGTCGACAAACTGGTTTTCTCCTCCTCCGCCGCCACCTACGGCACGCCCACCGGTGACATCGTCACCGAGGACACGCCCACCAACCCGGAATCGCCCTACGGCGAGAGCAAGCTGATCGGCGAGTGGCTGATCCGGGACCAGGGCCGAGCCCGGGGCCTGAAGCACACCTCCCTGCGGTACTTCAACGTGGTCGGCTCCGGCGCGCCCGAGCTCTACGACACAAGCCCGCACAACCTCTTCCCGATCGTGCTGCGCGCGCTCACGGCGGGCCAGACGCCGCGCATCAACGGCGTCGACTACAACACCCCGGACGGAACCTGCGTGCGCGACTACGTACACGTGGCCGATCTGGCCACCTCGCATGTGGCGGCCGCCCAGGCCCTCGCCGCCGGCAAGCCGCTGGAGCGTGTGTACAACCTCGGATCAGGGGACGGGTTGTCCGTGCGCCAGATCATGACGGCGATGGCCAACGTCACCGGAATCGATTTTGAACCGGAGATCGGCCCGCGCCGGGCCGGGGACCCGGACCGGATCGTGGCGGACGGCACGCTGGCGGCCCGCGACCTGAACTGGAAGATGCGGCATTCGGTGGACCAGATGGTCGCCAGCGCCTACGACGCCCAGCGGCACGCGATTACCGCTGCCAGCTAGCAGCGCCGGGCAGCCGGTTCCGGCGGCCCGGGCGCTGCTGCGCCGTCAGCGGTTCGTGAGGGCCTTGGACCGGGCGCGCAACTTCTTGGCGAACTGGGCGCCCTTGCGGGCCAGCTGGTAGCTGCCGTAGCGGACTTTCCGGACCGGCAGGTCCCACGTCCCGGGGTAGGCGATCCCGCGCCCGCCGAATGATTTCTTGAAGGCCGTGAACCCTGCCCACTTGTGGTCGGGCTGGTCCTCGGGCGCCACACCCCACAAGTCCACGTGCTTGAGGCCCTTCGCCTGGGCATCCGCGATCAGGGTGACCAGCAGGGGAATGCCTGCGCTGAGCTTGCGGTGGGTGTCATCGAGCGCCGCGTGGGCGTAGGTCCGGGTGTCGGCCGAATCGTAGACCAGGGCCGCGGCGATCGGATGGCCGTCGAGCTCGGCGATGAACAGCGTCGCGGCGCCGGCCCGCATCAGCGAGCGGGCCACCTGGCTCAGGTATTCGTCGCTTTGGGGCTTGAAGCCGTTGCGGGCGGCCGTCATGTGCAGGAACTGCAGGAGGACACTGATCTCCGCCGGATCCTGGCTGGAGCGGAACGTCACGCCCTTCTTGTGAATGTTGCGGTAGAGATTCCGGTTCGCAGGCTTCATGTCCGCGAGGACGTCCTTGAAATCGCGGTCGAGGTCCACAATCCAGCTGTGCTCCGGCTGATTGCTGACCGGAGCCGGCTGCAGGCCGCGTCCGCGCAGGACGGAGTCTGCCTCGGCGGCGGTGAACCCCGCGGCGACCGGTTCAACCCGGACAAACACAGCCCCGGTGGCCCGGGCGAGGTCCGTCAGGGCCGCAAGGGCGGCGTCGAACGCTGCCAGCGACTCGGCGACCGGGCCGTAGGGGGAGTACAGCAGTTTCCCGGCCGGGTTGGATTCCTCGACCGCCAGGAAGCGCCATCCGGGGCCGGACTGTTCGTGGACCGTGCGCCCCAGCGCGCGCAGGAACTGTGCCCATTGCGGGCTCTGCAGGAAATAATCCATGGTGTCAGGCTTCCAATGCGGTGGTGACGGCAAACGCCACGGCGGTGCCGGTGGCGCCGGAGACAGCGTGGACGTTGACCGGGGCCTCGGCGGCGGGCAGGAAGGCGCTGGCGCCGCGTTCGAGCCGCAGCTCGCCCTTCGGGGAGTCGAGGCGGACGGATCCGGCCGTGACGATGACGACGGCGGCACCGGACTGCGCCAGCGGGACGGGCTCGGCGCCGGGCGCCAATTCAAGGCGCTGCAGCTGGAATTCCCGGAACGGCGGCCGGAAGAGGTCCTGGCCCAGCATGGTGGTTTCGGCGCGGAGCATCGGCACGGCGACGGCCTCGAACGCCACCGTGTTGAGCAGTTCCGGCACGTCCACGAATTTCGGCGTGAGCCCGCCGCGCAGCACGTTGTCCGATGACGCCATGACCTCGATCCCGAGGCCGTTCAGGTAGGCATGGACATTTCCGGCAGGCAGGTAGACCGCCTCGCCCGGCGCCAGCGAGATCCGGTTCAGCAGCAACGAGATCAGGACACCTGGGTCGCCGGGGTAGTCACGGTTGAGATCCACGACGGTGGTCAGCTCCGCCACGTACGCTCCCATCGGGGCACCGGAGACGAGGGCCGCCACGATCGCCGCGGTGGCGCCGGAGACGTCCCCGCCGCCGGCGATGAGCCGCTCAAAGGCGGCGCGCAGGGCGGCCGGTTCGTCCGGCTGCGCCAGGTCTTCGAGCAGCAGCGGAACAAGCGGCGGCAGCTCCAGCCCGGCGAGGTCGAAGCAGGCCGCCAGGTGCTCGAAGACAGCACGGGAAGCGGCTGCCGGCCGGAAACCGCAGAGGGCCTCGAACGGGGTCAGCGCGAAGATCATTTCCGGCTTGTGGAAGGCATCCTTGTAGTTGCGTTCCGGTGAGGCGGCGTCCACGCCCGCGGCCTCCTCCCGGGCGAAACCCTCGCGGGCCTGCTCGAGCGTCGGGTGCACCTGCAGGGACAACGGCGCCTCGGCCGCGAGGACCTTGAGCAGGAACGGCAGGCGCGGCCCGAAAGCGTCCACGCTTGCGCTGCCCAGGCAATGCTCCGGATCCTCGGCGATCAGGGCATCCAGGGCGAGCCGTCCGCCGTCGTGCGTTTCGGGCGCATGCCGCCCGGTGCCGGCCGGCAGCGTCAGGGCGACGGAGGGCGAGTCCGGGTGGGCGCCGATCCAGAGCTCCGCTTCGGGACCTCCGGAGGCCGGCCGGCCCAACAACTCGGCGATGGCCGTCGGGGAGCCCCAGGCATAGGGCCTGAGGACGTTCTCAAGTTCGTACATGGACGGGTCCCTGTCTTTGGAATGAACTGTCTCGTCAATGAAATGCGGTTACGCTGGCTGGCGGCCCTAGAGCGGCGCGCACTGCCCGTTGGTGGCGACGAGGTCGCGAATGGACTGTTCGTCGCCATTGCGCTTGAACTGGTTGAGCATCTCCTCGGTGATCGGCTCCCCATCCGGGGTGGTGGTCACCGGGGTGAAGTCCGACGTCGACGGCGACGGGGAGGGCGCGGTGGCCGGCACGGCTCCGGCCGCGGACAGCGGCCCCGCGCCGGTTCCAGGCTGCACCACTGTGTCGTCGACAGAAGAGTCCCCAGCCGCGCCGCTGGACGGGCTGGCCAGCAGTTTGGCCACCCGCGCGTGGATGACGTCGAAGTCCGGGGACGTGGAGAAGGACGCATCGAAATCGGGCGGACCGATGGTCAGGCGGCTGACGTCCTGGCCCTTGGCCTTCATGGCCAGGTCCACGAAACTGCCGAGCTGGCCGGAGGAGATGTTCGATTCGACCACCTTGGTGCCGGCCTTGGCGATGTCCTCAAACTTGGCCAGCAGGGTTGCCGGGTCGAGCTGCTTCAGCATCGCCTGCTGGACGCACTGTTGGCGCTGGATGCGGGCGTAGTCGTCCACGAATTCCCGGGACCGGCCGTACCAGAGGGCATGGAAGCCGTCGAGGGTCTGGTCGCCGGCCGGAATCCAGCCGTCCGGCATGCCGTGGATGCCGTGGGCTTCATCCACCATCGGTCCGCTGATGGGGACCCACCCGCCGGCCTTGATCCGGATGCCGCCCATGGCGTCGATGAGCTTGGAAAAACCGTCCATGTCCACCAGGACATAGGCCTGGACCTTGATGCCCAGCGTTCCGGAGACGGCCTCGAGGGTTGCCTGCGCGCCGGGGTCAGCCACCCCGGGGTAGAGGTCCTTGTGCTCGTTGGTGACCTCGGTGTTGATGGCGTTGATCAGGCATTCGTCGCCGCAGTTGTAGCCGTCCGGGTACACCTGGCGCATCGGGGATTCCGCGCTGAACTGGGCGTTCTGGAGGTTGCGGGGAACGGAGATGATCGCCGTGGTGCCGGTCTTGGCATCGACGCTGATCACCGAGAGGCTGTCCGGCCGGCGGCCCGTACGGTCCGCTCCGGCGTCGCCGCCCATCATCAGGAAGTTGTAGCGGCCGTCGGAGGGCTCCAGGGTGGGGCCGGAGCCGGAGAAGATGCTGCCGATGGCGTCGCGGCTGACGTTGAGCAGGTAGGCCGCGTAGCCCAGGGACCCGCTGCTGAGGATCATGGCCAGCACGAGCGCCAGCACCACCGCGGGACGGATCCTGGGGGTGAGCAGCCCGGGCCGGATCAGCCGCAGGGTGTTCAGGAACAGGGCGGCCCAGCCGATGGCCAGGAAGGCGAGGCCGAGCACCAGCAGAAGCGAGGGAACGGGGCCGGCCAGGATGTTGATCAGGGTGGAACGGGACACGAGCAGGAGCAGCACGGCCAGCAGGGCCAGCGCCCAAACGATGAGGGTCACGCGCAGCGCCGCCCGGCCGAGCCGGCGCTTGCCCGCGACGATCTGGGCGCTGCCGGGAACCAGCAGCGTCATGAGGATCAGGACGAACGCCCGTTTGGTCAGCACCGGGGCCGGGGCGCCGGTCGGGTGCCGGAGCGGGTTGCCCGGTGCCCGCCCGGACTCCCCGGTGCCCTCAGGGCGGTGCGTGGGGGCGTAGCTGTTGCTCATGCCGGGATTCCTAATGGCTGCCTTTTTGGCTGCTGGGATTTTGGCTGCTACGAGTGGAGACGTTTCCTTCGGCAAACACTTCGCTGACCTTCTGGCGCAGGCTCGCACCCTTCCGGGTCGCGACGTCGTTGAGTTCCTGGGCGAAGTCCAGGAGGTCGGCGCGGAGCTGGACGGCGAGTTCGTCCGTGCCCGAGGCCAGCACGCGCACGGCCAGGAGCCCGGCATTGCGCGCCCCGCCGATCGAGACAGTGGCGACAGGCACACCGGCGGGCATCTGCACGATGGACAGCAGGGAGTCCATGCCGTCCAGGGTCTTCAGCGGCACGGGGACGCCGATCACGGGCAGCGGGGTGACCGAAGCCAGCATGCCAGGAAGGTGCGCGGCGCCGCCGGCTCCGGCGATGATGAGGCGAAGGCCGCGCTCGTGGGCGCTCTGGCCGTAGCGGATCATCTCCGTGGGCATGCGGTGGGCCGAGACGACGTCGGCCTCGAACGGGATCCCGAACTCCGCGAGGGCTTCGGCGGCGGCCTCCATGACCGGCCAGTCCGAGTCCGAGCCCATGACGAGGCCTACGATCGGGGTTCCTTCGCTGCTCGGTGCGGTGCTCATGCGCTCTCCTCGGGGGTTGCCGGCATCGAGCCGGCGTGGGCCCGGCCGTTCCGGATGATGTCGGCCACGGCAGTAGCCCGCTGCCGCACGGAGTCGACGTCGGCCGCTGAGGTCCCCACCAGGTTGACGTGGCCGATCTTCCGGCCGGGCCGGACGGCCTTGCCGTAGCAGTGCACCTTCGCGGCCGGTTCGCTCGCGAGGGCGGCGGGGTAGGCGGAATAGAGGTCTTCGTTGGCGCCGCCCAGGAAGTTCTTCATCACGACGATGGGCCCCAGGAGGTCCGTGGCGCCCAGGGGCAGGTTCAGGATGGCCCGCAGGTGCTGCTCGAACTGGCTCGTCACCGAGCCGTCCTGGGTCCAGTGCCCCGTGTTGTGCGGGCGCATTGCGAGCTCATTGATCAGGAAGCCCGCACCCACGCCCGGGGTCTCGAAGAGTTCGACGGCCATGACACCTGTCACGCCGAGCTCGTTGGCAATCCGGACCGCCGCGTTCTCGGCGGCCGCGGCCACATCGAGGGGAATGTCCAGGGCGGGGGCAATCACTTCATCGCACACCCCGTCCACCTGGATGGTGTGCACCACCGGCCAGGCCCGTGATTCACCGTCCGGGGTCCTTGCCACCATGGCCGAGAGCTCCCGGCTGAATTCGACCTTGGCTTCGGCCAGCAGGGGAGACATGGCCTCGAACCAGTCAGCGGAAGCGGCAGYGTCCTCGGCCGAGGACACGATCCGCACGCCCTTGCCGTCGTAACCGCCGCGGGGCATCTTCAAAACCACCGGCCAGCCGGTCTGTTCGCCGAAGGTGACGAGGTCCGAGACATTGGCGACGGCGGCCCACGTGGGGTTGGGCAGCTCGAGCCGGTCGATCGCGGCACGCATCACAAGCTTGTCCTGGGCGTTGACCAGCGCATCCGGGCCCGGGTGGACGTTCACGCCGGCGCCGATCAGGGACCGCAGGTGCTCCGTGGGGACGTGTTCGTGGTCGAAGGTCAGGACGTCCAGGCCGCGGGAGAACTCGAGCAGGTGCTCGAGGTCCTTGTAGTCACCGACCGGGGCCTTGGCCACGGCAGAGACAGCGGAGACGTCCTCGCCTTCGGCTAGGACACGGAGCTCGAAGCCGAGTGCGGTCGCGGCAGGGGCCATCATGCGGGCAAGCTGGCCGCCGCCAACAACACCGATTACAGGAAAAGTCACAAGTCCCAGCCTACCGAAAACCTCACCGGAACCCGGCTTTTGGGCGTGGGGACCGCAGGAACAGCGCCGCTTTGGCGGTTCCGTGCCCGCCCGGGCGCCGCCCGGCGTCGGGTGCGCAGCGAGCCATCTCACGGTCCCGCCCGGGCAAACTCCCGGGAAACGGCGCTAAAATGGCAGTTTGGCCCAATGGCCGACAGTTCCAAAAGGCCATGGAGGGTCATGATTACTGCACTTAATGAGCGCATGCGCGGGCTGGCCTCGCTGTTTTGGCGCGAAGTGGCCAAATTCGGCGCCGTTGGCGGCATCGCGTTCGTCATCGACAACGGCCTCACGTTTTACCTGATGCACGGTCCCATGACCGACAGTGAGGCCAAGGCCCGCTTCTTCGGGGCCAGTGTTGCCACTGTGTTCTCGTGGATTGCGAACCGTTTTTGGACCTTCCGGCACCGCCGGCAGGCCAACGTGCTGCGCGAGTTCGTGATGTTCGTCATCATCAACGGGATCGGCATCGGCATCTCTACCGGCCTCACCGCCATCGCGAAGTACGGCATGGGCATTACCGACAAGAACATGCTGTTCCTGGCCGGGGTCGTCGGCATCCTGGTCGCCACGGTGGTCCGCTTCTTTGCCTACCGCTTCCTGGTGTTCAATCAGGAACTCGACGCAGAGCCGGAGTTCTCGCACGACCACGAGATCATCGAACGGCACCCGCACGCCCGGGCTAATGCCAGCGTCGCCAGGGAAGCCGTCAAGGATCCGGAGCTGCCCGGCCCCCCGGCCTGACGCTCAGCCCAGCTGCTCAGGTCCCGCTGATCCGCTCGGCGTCCCGCAGCTTGCCGGTCACCTCTACCTCGGGGTGTACCAGGACGACGGAACCGTCGGCCTTCCAGGTTCCCAGCGACTGCGCCAGGACCGCTTCGAGGCCGTCTGCCGCGGGAACGAGCAGCCGTACCCCCGTACCGCGGGCCGCGGCAAAATCGTCCAGGAGCGCGCCATGCGCGTGGACCGTGCCGTCCGAGGTGCGGACGGCGAGGCGATCTGCTTCCGGATCGAGGTGGGGCATGAAGATGTCTCCATGGGAGCGGACCTCCGCGGCGTAATCGAGGACGCCGGTGGGCAGCTCGCCTGTCCATCGCATGGCCAGCGCCGGCAGCGACACGGCCAGGACGGCGTCGAATCCGCCCGCCGCGGCGCCGGGACCCGGGTCCGCGGTGGCCAACAGGTCCGCCTCGGCGTCGTCGAAGACCACTTCCATGCCCAGCTGCCAGGCCGCCAGGGCCAGGATCACCGACTTCCAATGCGCGGGCAGGTCCAGGCGCAGCCGCGTGCCGGGTTCGGCGTCGAGTTCGTCCTGCAGCAGGTTGGAAGTCTTGGCCACCCAGTTGTCCAGCACCCGTCCGGAGAGCTCAACGCGCTCCGAATCCGGGCCATACCAGGTCAGCCGGGGCGAGGTGGACTGGCCGGACCGCAGCGCTGTCATCAGTTCGATTGCCGGAATGCTCATGCCCTCATCTTGCCACGGGCCATTCGGCCGGCCGCGATGTGACGTCCGTCATAGCGGCGGCTTCTGACCTCCCGCGACCCCGGTCCGGGAGTGCTGGGAATTTCCCGTAAATTCAATGAAAACCCCCAAAAGTGCTCAGTACCCTGATTATTCCGCGTGATCCTGCGGGCGGCGCGAAAAAAATTCGGGCGTGGCGTGCCTGCACTTTGTGTATCAAGTTGATTATTATCTCCGCCGTGGCTTGACTCCCGGATACTTACACGCGTGTAATTAGTTATCTAAAGCCACTGCGCATAAACCGGCACTCAACCGAGCGCCAAGGGGGTCTTGCAGTGGCTGCAAATCAGGAGGGGGACGCCATGGGGCTAGCAGAGCGTATCCATGAAGATGCCGTAGTTGCCGGCCAGGCCACGGCGAAATACCGGTCACGCGGCGTGCCGAGTGACTGGTATGTAGATCCGGCCGATCCGGACGCAGCTGATCGCTATAACGAACACAGCCAGGATTCCCTGCAGGACGCGGCCACGGCCTTCCTTGCGGCGCACGATGAACTGCTCGCCGGCCCGGATCATGACGCCGATCCCCTCGACCCGCCGATGGAGCTCCATTCTCCCGGTTCCGATACCACCGCGCAGCCGGTCTGGATCGGGCTGCCGTCCCGGCAGGACTTTGACGACGAGGGCGAGCTCGGCTGGCAGACCGACGCCCTGTGCGCCCAGACGGATCCCGAAGCCTTCTTCCCGGAAAAGGGCGGCTCAACCCGCGACGCCAAGAAAGTTTGCGGCGCCTGCAACGTGCGTTCCCAGTGCCTCGAATACGCCTTGTCCAACGATGAGCGTTTCGGGATCTGGGGAGGCCTCTCCGAGCGCGAGCGGCGCCGGCTTAGGAAGCGAGCAGTCTAATTCTTCAAGAAGTACGGGTCACCGCCGTCGTGGTCTCACACGACGGCGGTGATTTTCTCCCCAGGACCCTCGCGGCGCTGGCGGCCCAGACCAGGCCCGTCGACGCCGTCATTGGGGTCGACACCGGCTCCCGTGATCACTCCACAGCCCTCCTCGAACAGGGATTGGGCAAGGCCAACGTCACAGTCTTTGACCAGCCCAAGTCCGGTTTCGGCGGCGCGGTCATGGCCGGGCTCAAGGCACTGGCGCCGTGGCCTGCGGACGAGGCCGAAGCTGCCGCGCCGGGCGCCGACTGGATCTGGCTGCTTCACGACGATGCCGCGCCGGCACCGGAGGCCCTCGCCGAACTCCTCCATGCGGTCGAGCGCGCACCGTCCGTCACGGTCGCGGGCTGCAAGCAGCTGGACTGGCACGCTGAGCGGCGGCTGATGGACGTTGGCCTCTCGACGAGCCGCTGGGCCGAGCGGCTGACGCTGATCGACGCCGATGAGCTCGACCAGGGCCAGTACGACGGCCGCAGCGATACGTTTGCCGTCAATTCCGCCGGCATGCTGGTCCGCCGCGACATCTGGGAGGAGCTCCGGGGTTTTGATCCGGCCCTTCCCGGAAGCGGCGACGACGTCGACTTCTGCTGGCGCAACCGCCTCGCCGGGCACCGCGTGGTGGTGGTTCCGAGCGCGAAAATGTTCCACGTCTCGCACCGTCCCCACGGACTGGGCAATGCCTCCGCCGCGCGCAAGGCGCAGGTCCACCTGCGGCTCAAGCACGCGTCAGCCTGGAAAGTCCCGCTGCACGCTGTCGGCGCCCTGCTGGGCAGCCTTTTCAAACTCGTCCTGAGCATCGCGGTCAAGGACCCGGGCCATGGGTTCTCCCAACTGCTGGCAACCTTTGGCGCGCTGGGCCGCCCGGCCGCGGTGATCCGCGGACGGCGCAACGCCGCGCGCACCCGCAGGATCCGGCGCTCCGTCATGAAGGGCCTGCAGACGCCGCGCCGTGAGGTCTGGGCGCACCGGCGCTCCCTGATCGAGGCGCTCGGCGCAGACGACTTCGGCCCCGGGCCCGCGGGGGCCGACCAGCTGGCAGAGCAGCCCACCGGCGACACCGACGACTTCGCCGCCATCGCCACCCCGGACCGCGGCTGGGTGGGCAACGGCGCCCTGCTGGCCATCGTCCTCACCCTGGCGGTCTCCCTGACGGGACTGCTCAGCCTGTTCCGGGCCCCGGCGGTTTCCGGCGGCGCGCTGATCCCGGTCTCACTGCGCCTCTCCGAAATCTGGAACCATGCCTCCACCTGGTGGATCAGCCTCGGCGCGGGCCTTCCGGGCCACGGCGACCCCTTCGGCTACGTCCTGTGGGTGCTCGGCGTGCTCGGTGCCGGCGACGCCAACGGCGCAGTCGGCTGGCTGCTGATCCTTGCGATGCCGCTGTCCGCACTGGGCGCCTGGTTCGCCGCGGGCGCCCTGACCACCCGCAGGAGCCTGCGCCTGGCGGCCGCCCTCGTGTGGGCCGGGGCGCCGGCCCTCCAGGTGTCCCTCAACCAGGGCCGGCTGGGCGCCTTACTTGCCCATGCCATGATCCCGGTTGTGGTCCTTGCGCTGCTCCGGGCGACCGGCACGGCGACAGGCCACGGCGTCCATGCCGCCCCGGCCCCGGGGCAGGGACGGCTCACGCCCCCGCCCGCCGCCCGCCCCGGCGTCAACGGAACGCCGTCGTGGACGGCTGCGGCCGCCGCAGGCCTCGCGCTGGCCGTGGTCACTGCGGCGGCGCCGTCGCTGCTGGCGCCAGCGGTCGCCGTCGTTGCCCTGTGCGGCCTGCTTCTGGGCCGCCGCGGCCGCACGGTCTGGTGGGCGCTGCTGCCGAGCCTGGCATTGTTCCTGCCGTTCGCCTTCTCTGTCCTGGACCGGCCGCGGGCACTCCTGGCCGACCCCGGCCTTCCGCTCGGATTCGACGCCGCCCCGCTGTGGCAGCAGGCCCTGGGCCAGCCGCTGAGTTTCGACGCCGGCGGGGGACTGACCGGACTCAGCGCCTTCGCCGGGTCCGCCGCGGGCGCGAGCGGGCTGGCGGGACTGCCGTGGGCATTGCTGCTGGCCCTGTTGTTCGGGCTGCCGGTGCTGCTCCTGGCCCTCACCGCACTTTTCATGCCGCGCAGGCTTGTCCTGGCGGGACGCACCTGGACGGCACGCTGCCTGTGGGCCGTGGCCGTCCTGATGCTGGCCGGCGGCTGGCTCGCCGGGCACGTCGCCTCCGGCGCCAGCGCCGACGTCCTGGTGACGCCGTTCCCCGGCCCCGCCGTTTCGGCGGCCACCTTCGCGCTCCTCGGCGCGGCCCTCATCGCGGCCGAAGGACTCCTGGACGCCGCCGGCCGGTCGGCCGGCACCGGGCTGGCACGCAAGGTCCTGATCCGCGGAACGGCCGCGGCAGCCCTGACCCTGCTGCTGGCCTCCCCGCTGGCCGGCTTCACCATGTGGACCGCGCAAAACCTGCTGCAGCCCACCGCGATGTCATCCGCCCCGTCACAGCCATCGGCACCCGCCGGCGGGCCGGCGGGTCTCGGGACCCCGAGGCTCGTTCAATCGGCCCAGGCCCGTACCCTCCCCGCCACGGCAGTTGACCGCGGCGAGGGGCCGGAACAATCCAGGACGCTGCTGATCTCCAGCAACGAGGACGGCAGCTTCGACGCCTCACTCATGCGCGGCGCCGGCACCACCCTGGACGCCCTGTCCACCATCGCCGCGGCGCGCGGCATCATGGGGGAACCGGGCCACGAGACGGTCCGCGACGACGACGCCGTCGCCTCATCGCTGCGGAACGTCGTGGCCGCCATTGTGGCGGGCCAAGGCGTGGACCCGCGAGGAGACCTCGAACGGCTCGGCGTCGGATTTGTCGTGCTCCGGGTGGCAGATTCGGCCTCCGAGCTGACCGCCAGCCGCATGGACGCCGTCCCCGGGCTTGTCGCCGTCGGGCAGACAGGCACGGGCTGGCTCTGGCGGGTCAGCCCGCAAGAGGGGCCAGGCATCAAGGCCTCCGACGTCGCGCACCGGGTCCGCGTGGTGGACGGCGCCGGCGCCACCATCGGCCTGCTCCCGTCAGAGGACGTCTCCGCGGCCGGCACCGTCCCGGCCGGCCCCGAGGGCCGCCTGGTGGTTCTCGCCGACCGGGCTGATCCGGGCTGGAGCGCCTGGCTCGACGGCCGCCGACTGACCTCCACGACCTCCGGATGGGCCCAGGCCTTTACGCTGCCCGCCCAAGGCGGCCAGCTGAGCATCCGCTACGAAGCGCCCTGGGCCGTCCTTACCGGAATCGCGCAGGCCGTAGTGATCGGCTTGACCATCCTGCTGGCCGTGCCCATGCCTGCCCGCCGGTCCAGCGCCGGCCTGTCCAGGGACGAAGCCTCCCTGCGTAAGGAACATCAGCATGTCTAAGGGCAACAACGGCAACCCAAACACCATGAATCCGGACGATGCGGCCCCGGGAACCACCGCGAACGCTGAAGCGTCCGACGCCGGTAACCCCTCAGCCAGTAATCCCTCAGCAGGTGCGAAGCAGCGGAAGAAGGGCGTGCCGCGGGGCGGGGTGATCGGGGGAGTCCTCTCCGCCGTCGCACTCGTTGCAGCGGGGGCAGGCCTCGTCTCGGCGGCCTCGCTGACACCCCAAAGCACCGCCAGCCGGCACCTTGAGGCTCCCGTTGCCGCGGTGCCGGCCGGCAGCAGCGTCGGAGTCTGTCCGGGTCCGGCCCGGCTGCTCGAAGGCACCCCCGTAGGCACCGACCCCCAGTTCAGCCCGGACTCCGGCACCGCGAAGACCGCCGTCAGCGCCGCCGTGCTCGGCTCAAGCGCGGGGGTCGTTCCCGCCAGCCGGCTGGCCCCGCTCAAGGGCGCCCCGCTCGCCGAGATCGCCCAGGGCGCCGCTGCTGGATCCACCCCCGCGCCCGCGGTCCGCACCCCGGTACTGCTTGCCGGCGTCGTGTCCCAGCGCGAGGTGGACAACATCAGCGTCCTGAGCGCAGATGCCCAGGACAACCACCAGGCAGCGGCCGGCGCCGTCCTGAGCTACACGGCCGAGGACGGGGACCTCCAGGGCTCCGCGGCCGCAGCCTGCCAGCAGCCCGGCAACGATCTCTGGCTGGTCGGCGCCAACACTGCCCTGGGCCGGTCCGCAGTCCTGAACCTCACCAATGCCTCCAGCACGCCCGCGACCGTGAGCCTGGATCTCTTTGGCTCCGAGGGCCCCATGCAGGCGCCCGGAAGCCGCGGCCTGCTCGTGGCGCCCGGCAGTACCCGCGCCATCGTCCTGGCCGGGCTCGCGCCGGGACAGGAACGGCTCGGTGTGCGGGTCCGCAGCACCGGCGGCCCGGTGGCTGCCGTCATCCAGCAAAGCGTGCTCCGTGGCCTCACGCCCGGCGGCGTCGACTTCATCACCCCCGGCACCGCCCCGTCGGTCGGCCAGGTGGCGTCCGGTCTGCAGATCCAGGATCCGGCCGCCCTGGCCACGCTCACGGCGAAGCCAGGCTTCGCGGATGCTGGACCGGCCCTGGAAATCGCCGTGCCCGGGGCCGCCGACGCCGTCGTCGAAGTTAAGTTGTACGGGCGCGACGGCCAGAAGGCCCTGCCCGGCGGGGGCGTGGTCACGGCGAAAGCCGGCGCGGTCACGGAAGTTTCGCTGGCCGGGGTCCCGGCCGGGACCTACACCGTGGCGGCGAGCTCGGATGTCTCCTTTGCGGCCACCGCCCGACTCACACAGGGGCTGAAGCCCGAGGACGCAGCGGACATCGCGTTTTCCGCTGCCTCGGCCCGGCTGGGCAGCCAGCACATCGTCGCCGTTCCCGGCACGGGCGACCGGCAGCTCGTCTTCGGCGCACCCGAGGGCAAAGCAAGCGTCTCCTACACACCCATCACGGCGGATGGCAAGATCCGTGCCGCCGCCACCGCTGATATTGCCGGCGGAACCACCGTGGCCATCAAGATCCCCGCGGACGTGGGCGGCTCCCCGCTCGTGGGCTACGTGGTGTCCGCCGCCGGGGACCCTGCCTACGGTGCGCTGCTCCTGGGCCGCGACGGCGGGCAGGATATTTCCACGGTGGCCGTGGCACCGGAAGCGGCAGGAGAACAGAAGGTCCCAGTCACTCTGGGGTACTGAACCAACTCCATAGACCGGAGCGCGGGCCGGCTAGTACCGCCGGCGGTAGACCGGGTCCAGGGACTCTGGAGGCACGCCCAGCATCTCGGCCGTGTATTCCACCACGACGTCATGGACCAGGTCCTGGAGTTCGTCCCGGGTCCCGCACGCCTGCTCCACCACCCGGCGGTACAGCGTGATGACCGGTCCGTCCTCGGCCGTCGCTGCGGTGAAGGCGCCCATCGGCGCGGGCGCGCGGTCCGCCACGAGCTGTTCCAGGCCCGGAGGGATCTCGTCAACAGCGAAGCGGACCCCGTCCAGGGGTTTGCCCCAGATATCGTGAAGCCGCTGGGCCGAGTCCAGGACAAAGTCATCGAAACGGTCGGAACGGGTCCGGTAGCCCGGCAGCGTGGGGAGCATGAGCTCGCCGCGAAGCCCCCGGCCATGCCGGTTCCTGCGGCGCTGCCGGAAGTTCTTTCCCTGGACAGCGGTGGACGACCCCGTCAGGGGCGCCCCGGCGGGGCCGTAACCGGCGCCTGCACGGCCGGCGTCGGGGTCAGCCAACCGGACCGTAAATCCCGAATCGTGGTGCGATGACTGCATATCTTGACTCTAAACCCGCGCAATGATTTACGCGACAAGTGCCAGCCGGCGATCCGCCGCCACACCGCCGCGGAACAAACACCAGCGTTTCAATGCGGGGCCCCGCCCCGAGGGAGAGTAGTCTGTGATGTCGTGGGTGCAATTCGTCTTTGTTCGAGGTCTGCCTGCCGCAACTCTGCGGTGGCCACTTTGACGTACGTATACGCCGACTCCACCGCCGTCCTGGGCCCGCTCGCCACGTACGCAGAACCGCATTGCTACGACTTGTGCGAACAGCACGCCGACTCGCTCACCGTCCCTCGCGGCTGGGAAGTCATGCGGCTGGCCATGCCGGCCACACCGGCCGGTCCCGGCCCCGACGACCTCCTGGCCCTCGCCAACGCAGTCCGCGAGGCGGCCTCCCGTCCTGCCGCGGCCGAACCGGCGAAGGGGCAGCGCAGCCTGCACCCGGCCCTGGAAGCACCGGCCCCGGCCGAGGGCACCCGGCGCGGGCATCTGCGGGTCCTGCGCGAACCTTCGTAGCCGGCCAACTGGCGGTAGGGTGGAAACTGCAAAAAGCCGTCAGCCACCGGCGCCCTTTCGCGGCGCCCACCAGGAAGCGTTCACCATGCCCAAGCTCAGTCCCGAATTGTTGTCTGTCCTGCGATGCCCCGTCACCGGCTCCGCCCTGGTCCAGGACGGCGAGGAACTTGTCGCCGTCACGGCGGATGAATCCGGGAACAAGCTGCGGTACCGGATCGAGGACGGCATCCCGCTGCTGCTGCCGCCGGAGCTCCTGCCCGCCGCCGCGGCGGCCCCCGCCGACCAGCACGACGCCGGTCAGCACGACGCCGGTGAGCACGGCACGGCGCCGCGCCACGCGGCGGAATAACGCGCACCCACCAAAACCCGCCGGACACCCATCGCGGACGCCCCCGGCAGCGAATGACTGCTTAGCCCCAGAACCAGCAGGAATTACCCAGCTCCAGAGATGCCAAGCCACCGGCCACGACAAAGGATTCAGATGACTTTCGATTACAAGATTGCGGACATTTCCCTGGCCGAGGCGGGCCGCCACCAGATCCGCCTCGCCGAGCACGAGATGCCCGGACTCATGTCCCTGCGCGAGGAGTTCGGCGCCAGCCAGCCGCTCAAGGGTGCCCGCATCGCCGGCTCGCTGCACATGACGGTCCAGACCGCCGTGCTGATCGAGACCCTGACGGCGCTCGGCGCCGAGGTCCGCTGGGCCTCCTGCAACATCTTCTCCACCCAGGATGAGGCCGCGGCCGCCGTGGTGGTCGGCAACGGCACCGTCGAGAACCCGCAGGGTGTCCCCGTCTTCGCCTGGAAGGGCGAGACGCTGGAGGAATACTGGTGGACGGCCCAGCAGATCCTCACCTGGCCCGGCGCCGACGCCAACCCCGAGCTCGGTCCGAACATGATCCTGGACGACGGCGGCGACGCCACCATGCTGGTGCATAAGGGTGTCGAATTCGAGGCCGCCGGTGCCGTTCCCGCCGCCGCAGAGGACGAGTCCGAGGAAGGCCGGGTCTTCCTCGATGTGCTGCGCGCCTCGCTCCAGGCCGACCCGCAGAAGTGGACCCGCATCGGCGCGCTCCTGCTCGGCGTCACCGAGGAAACTACCACCGGCGTGCACCGCCTGTACCAGCTCGCGGAGCAGGGCAAGCTGCTGTTCCCGGCGATCAACGTCAACGACTCCGTCACCAAGAGCAAGTTCGACAACAAGTACGGCATCCGCCACTCCCTGCCCGACGGCATCAACCGCGCCACGGACGTCCTGATGGGCGGCAAGGTCGCCGTCGTCTGCGGTTACGGCGACGTCGGCAAGGGCGCCGCGGAGGCCTTCCGCGGCCAGGGATCGCGGGTGATCGTCACCGAAATCGACCCGATCTGCGCGCTCCAGGCGGCCATGGACGGCTACCAGGTGGCGAAGCTCGAATCCGTCCTCAGCGAGGGCCACATCTTCATCACAACCACCGGCAACAAGAACGTCATCATGGCCGAGCACATGGCCGGCATGCGTGACAAGGCGATCGTGGGCAACATCGGCCACTTCGACAACGAGATCGACATGGCCGGACTGGCCCGCGTCCCCGGCATCAAGAAGGTCGAGATCAAGCCGCAGGTCCACGAGTGGGTCTTCGACTCAGACCCCGACACGGGAAAGGGCAGTCGCTCCATCATCGTCCTCTCCGAGGGCCGACTGCTGAACCTCGGCAACGCCACCGGACACCCCTCGTTCGTCATGAGCAACTCCTTCGCCAACCAGACGATCGCCCAGATTGAACTGTTCACGAAGGCCGGCCAGCCGGAGGGCCAGCGCGAATACGAAAAGCAGGTCTACGTGCTGCCGAAGATCCTCGACGAAAAGGTGGCCCGGCTTCATCTGGGCGCCCTCGACGTGGAGCTGACCGAGTTGTCCAAGGAGCAGGCCGAGTACCTGGATGTCGAGGTGGCCGGGCCGTACAAGCCCGCCCACTACCGCTACTAGGAACCCTCCAAAGGGTCCCGGACGAAGGTCCGGGGCCCTTTTTTGTGACCGTTTTGTGGGCCCTTTTGTAACCGGATCGTGGTCGAATCCGCCCGGGGTTCCAAGGTAACTCGCATATGCTGGCAAGATGACGTGTGGAAACGCCCGGGTCCTGTGATGACCCTGAAGACCTGGAGTACCGGCCGCAAAATCGCCTTGCTGGGGGTGGTTTGCGCCCTGGCCGCCAGCGGCGGAGCCTTCGCCGCCGCGGCACCGGGGCTGGCCCAGTCCGCGATTTCCTCCGAGGCAGGATCCCCGGCCCGGACGACGCCGGGACTCGCCGTCCCCGTGGTTGCCCCCGCTGAACTCGCCGTCACACCCGCCGATGACGCCAAGCAGGTCAACCCGGCCGCGCCGGTGTCACTCAAGGTCACTAACGGCCGCATTGACCGTGTGGCGCTCACCAGCGCCGACGGCGGCACTGTCGACGGCACCCTCAGCGCGGACGGGTCGGCCTGGACTTCGTCCGCTGACCTCGCGTTCAACACCCGCTACAGCTACACCTACTCCGTGGTGGACGGCGCCGGGCGCCAGACCCACAGCACGCGGACGTTCACCACCGTCTCGACCGCCAACGAGGCCGACGCCGCCATCTACCCCCTGGACGGGATGAAGGTGGGCGTGGCCCAGCCCCTGCAGATCACCTTCAGCGAGCCGGTCCTGAACCGGAACGCCGTCGAGAAGGCCATCAAGATCACCTCCACGTCCGGCCAGAAGGGCGATTTCCACTGGTTCAGCAAGAACACGGTCCGGTACCGGCCTGAGGCTTTCTGGGCCGCGAACAGCACCATCACCATGGAAATGAAGATGTTTGGCGTCGAACTGGGGAACGGGCAGGTCGGCAACTTCAACAAGACCGTCACCGTCCACATCGGGGACAAGAAAGTAGCCGTGGCCGATGCCAAGGCGCATACGTTCTCGGTGAGCATCAATGACAAGCCGGTGGGGCAGTGGCCGGCGACGATGGGCGACACACGGTTCCCCTCGGCCCGGGGCTTCCTGGTGTTCATGGAGAAGCACCGCGTGGAGCACATGGATGCCTCCACGATCGGGCTCAAGCCGGGGGACCCTGCCTACTACGGCCAGCTTGACGTCAATTACGCCACGCGCCTGACGCCGAGCGGGGAGTTCATCCACCAGGCCACGGACACCGCAATGCCGTACCTGGGCAAGGCAAACCTCTCGCACGGCTGCATCGGCCTGGGCCCGGACGGGGCGCAGTGGGTCTTTGACAATATGACCACTGGCGACGTCGTCCAGGTAGTGAACACCGAGGGGGACTTCGCCAACTTCGACGACGGATTCGGGGATTGGAACATCCCTTGGGCCCAATACGCCAACTGACGGGGTGGCACCTCGCCGAGCCTAATCCTCTGACGGTAGGCTCGGAGCCAGATAAGTTGCGCAGCCGGGCGCAGGCCGGGCAGCACGAAAGCCTACGGAAGCGAAGCTCCACGTGACTGACAAAAGTCCTACCACTCCCGACCGTCCGGATCCGCACCTGGATCCGACGGACGACACCGACGAGCCGGCGTTCGACTGGATGAAGCCGGCCCCGGCCGCCAAGCCCGCACCCGATTCCTCGGCGAAGTCCGCCGCCAGCTCGTCCGCCGGGTCCGCCGCCGTTCCGGCGGCCCATGAGGAACATGGCGCGCCAGAGGCCGGCGCAACAGCAACCGGCACAACGGCAAGCAGCACAGCGGCAGCGGCGGGCACGACGGCGCCGGGCACTGCAGCGGCGGGAATGACGGCGGCGGGCACGGCGGCGCCGTCGGCCGTGTCCACGGCGGGCCAGCCGGAAAGCCGGGCCGACCGTAAGGCGGCCGAGGCGGCCGCCACTGGTCAGGACGCTGCCCGGCAGGATGCAGGCCAAGTTGATGCCGGTACCGCGCAGGACGATCTCGAGCGCCGCAATGCCGAGCGCCGCACTGCCGAACGCGAGCAGGCCGCCAGGACCAAGCCGGTCCTCCCGCGGGTGATGCAGGTGCTTCTGGCTGTGTTCTACCCGCTTATCCTGCTGGTGCTGGCCGTCCGCGCCGTGACCAGCCCCTTGTTCCTCTGGGTCGAATACAACCGTCCGGGCTTCCCCGGCGACGGCTACGGCTTCAGCACCGATGACCGCATGACCTACGGCTCCTACGCCGTTGATTACCTCAGCAACTGGTCGGGCCCGCGCTACCTCGGCGGCCTCGTGGACCAAAGCGGGGAGCGGCTGTTCAGGGACGGCGAGGTCAGCCACATGGCCGACGTCAAGGCCGTCATCCTCTCGACGTTCGGTGCCGGCACGCTGCTGATCCTGCTGGGCCTGGTTGCGGTGATCTACCTGAAGCGCAAACATACAGGCGGAGTCCGCCGCGGCCTGTTCGCCGGCTCGATCGTCACCCTCGCGGTGATCACCGGCCTCGGAACCCTCGCCATGCTCGGCTGGGAGCAGTTCTTCACCGATTTCCACCGGATTTTCTTCGCCAACGGGACCTGGACGTTTTCGCTCCAGGACACCCTGATCCGGCTGTTCCCGGGCCAGTTCTGGATGGACGCCGGGATCGTCATCGGCGCCCTCGTCCTGCTGGCTTCCCTGGTCACCCTCATCCTGACCTGGCCCACGCGCCGGCGCCGCGGCCTTGGCAAGAAGAAGGCATCGGACGCGTCCAAGGGCGCGGACACGGACCCGGACACGGACTCCGGCGTCACCGCCGGGGCTGCGCCGGCGGACGGCGCGGAAGGAATCGCCGGCAACTCAGGCAACACCGGCAACTCAGGCAACGAAGAAACGGGAACAGAGCGGACCCGGCACACCGTCTAAGGCGCCGGACGCCCGTGCGGGCTCAGCCGTAGATGCGGTTGATGTGCTCCTCGTAGTCCCGCACGACGGCGGCCCGCTTGAGTTTGAGGGAGGGCGTCAGGTGCCCTGATTCCACGGTGAAATCGGCGTCCAGGATGACGAAGCTGCGGATGGACTCTGCCTTGGAGACCGTGCGGTTTGCCTCGTCAACGGCGCCCTGGATCGAGGCCCGGACGCTTTCGTCGGCAGCGGCTTCGGCGGGGCCCATGACGGGCACTTTCCGGGCGGTGCACCAGTTCTGCAGGCCTTCGGGGTCCAGGTTGACCAGTGCCGAGACAAACGGCCGGCCGTCTCCAACGACTACGGCCTGTCCCACGAGCTGGTGCTCGCGGATTTTCTCCTCGAGCGGGCCCGGGGCGACGTTCTTTCCGCCGGCGGTGACCAGCAGGTCCTTCTTCCGGCCTGTGATGGTCAGGAAGCCGTCCTCGTCGAGGGAGCCGAGGTCGCCGGTCCGGAAGAACCCGTCCACGAACGCCTCAGCGTTGGCGGCCGCGTTGGCGTGGTAGCCCTTGAAGACGCCGATGCCCTTGACCAGGATCTCGCCGTCGTCGGCCACCCGCACTGTGGTTCCCGGTACCGGGATGCCCACGGTCCCCACCTTGGTCCGGGCCGGGGTGTTGGCCGTGCACGGCGCCGTGGTTTCGGTCAGGCCGTAGCCTTCCAGCACGGGAATGCCCGCGCCGCGGAAGAAATGGGCGTCATGGGAGCTCAGCGGGCTGGCACCGGAGACCGTAAACCGCAGCTGGCCGCCGAAGGCCTGGCGGAGCTTGGGGTAGAACAGCCGGTCGAACAGCGCGTGCCGGGCACGCAGGAGGAACCCGGGTCCGGCGCCGTCGCCCCGGGAAGCGGCGTCCAGGGCCTTGGAGTAGTCGATCGCGGCCCCCGCCGCAGCCGTGAAGATCCGCTCCTTGCCTGCGGCGGCCGCCTTTTGCGCCGCTCCGGCGTAAACCTTTTCGAAAATCCGGGGGACCACCAGCAGGAAGGTGGGCTTGAAGCTGGCCAGGTCTTCCAGGAGTTCCTTGGCGCTGGCGGTGTGGCCAACCGTGGTGCCGGAGCTCAGGCAGATCACCTGCACCGCCCGGGCCAGAACGTGGGCCAGGGGCAGGAACATCAGCGTCCGGGAGCGCGGCTGCATGAGGATCTCGGGCAGGAAGAGGATGATGTTCTTCGCGACCAGGGCAAAGTTGGCGTGTGTGATCTCGCAGCCCTTGGGCTTGCCGGTGGTGCCCGAGGTGTAGCCCAGGGACGCCACGTCGGCCAGGGACGCAGTGGTCCGGTGGCGTTCGAGCTCGGCGTCGGTGACCCCGGTTCCGGCGGCCGCCAGGCTCGCCAGGTTCGGTGCGTCGCCGTCGTGCTCCATCCGCACGACGGCGATAATCCGGTCGCCAAGGACAGTGGAGGCGTCCAGGACGTCCTGGACGAGGGCCGCCTTGGCATGGTCCTGGACGAACACCCGGCGGGCGCCCGAGTCGTGCAGGATCCACTCGACCTGGCCCGCGGAGGAGGTCTCATAGATCGGTACGGTGACCCCGCCGGCGAACCAGATGGCAAAATCGACCACCGTCCACTCGTACCGCGTGGCGGACATGACAGCGACGGTTTCGCCCGGGGCGAGTCCGCCGGCAATCAGGCCTTTGGCCAGTGCGGTGACCTGCTCCAGGAAGTGGTGGACAGAGACATCGGCCCAGCCGGCGGGGCCCTTGCGGGAGTAGAGGGCGTGCACGGGGTCCTTCGCGTGCTGCTCCAGGAGCAGGTCCGTCACGTTGCTCCCCGGATCCAGCTCCACGAGCAGTCCGGTGCTTGCTTCTCTCACAACCGAGTCTCCATTTCCTGGTCCGCCCGGAGTGCGGCGGACTTTCCCCTGCAATCCTGCCTTAGATCCAGGACGGCATCCACATCCGCATGCGCCAGTCCTGGTACGGGATCACCTCGGCAGTCCAGACCGGATAGAAGAACGCGGACAGCAGCACAGCCGCCACCACGAACAGCGCCACGAGGTAGAACCCGGACCGCCGGCGCCAGAGGGGGTCGGTCCGCTGGCCGAGCACCAGCCCCAGGCAATAGACGAGCCCCAGGATCAGGAACGGTTCAAAGGACACGGCGTAGAAGAAGAACATGGTGCGTTCCGGGTACATGAACCAGGGGAGGTAGCCGGAGGCCACCCCCGCCAGGATCGCGCCGGCGCGCCAGTCGCGGCGGCCGGCCCACCAGAACAGCAGGATGCCCAGGCTGACGGCCGCGCTCCACCAGATCAGCGGGTTGCCCACGGAGAGGATGGCGGTGGTGCAGTTGCTGAGATCGCAGCCGGGGCTGCCCTGCCCGGGGGATTCGTAGAAGAACGACGTCGGCCGGCCCATGACCAGCCAGCTCCAGGCGCTGGCCTCGTACGGGTGGTCGGAGTTCAGGCCCTGATGGAACTTGTAGGCCTCCAGGTGGTAGTGCGCGAGGGACCGGACGGCGTTCGGGAGCCAGCCCCACTCGGCCGAGGGGTTGGTCTCGGCCCAGTGCCTGAAGTACGCGTCCTTGGACCGGAACCAGCCGATCCACGTGGCGCCGTAGACCACGGCGGCCACCGGGACGATGCTCAGGAAGGCCGGGACGCCGTCCTTGAGGATGCCGGCGCTGATCCAGGCATGCACGCCGGCGATGCGCCGGGCGCTGAGGTCCCAGAACACGGTCAGCAGGCCGAACCCGGCCAGGAAGAACAGGGCGGACCATTTCGTGCCGACGGCCAGGCCCAGGCAGACGCCGGCCGTGAGCCGCCACCACCGGATGCCGAGCCACGGCCCGGAGGTGAGCTGGAGCGCCGAGGGATGCCCCGTGGCCGAGGCCGCGGCCTGCCGCCCGAGCCGGGCCGCCAGCCGCCGCCGGCCGTCGTCGCGGTCCATCAGCAGCGCGCCGAACGCGGCGAGGATCCAGAACATGAGGAAGATGTCCAGCAGCGAGGTCCGGGACATGACAAGGTGGTGGCCGTCCACGGCTAGCAGGACGCCGGCCACGGCGCCCAGGGTCAGGGAACGGAAGAGCTTCTGCGCGATCAGGGCCAGCAGGAAGATCGACAGCGTCCCCGTCAGTGCAGCGCCGAACCGCCAGCCGAAGGGATTGTCCGCCCCGAACAGCCACATGCCGAAGGCGATCATCCACTTGCCGACCGGCGGGTGCACCACATACTCCGGCGTGTTCAGCAGCACGCCGGGGTTGCCGGCAATGAAGGCGTCGTTCGCCCGGTCAGGCCAGCTGCGCTCGTACCCGCTGACCAGGAACGAGTACGCGTCTTTGACGTAGTAGGTTTCGTCAAAGACCAGGTTCCGCGGGGTGTCCAGCCGGACGAACCGCAGGACGCCGCCCAGCGCCGCCGTGAGGGCAGGAATGAGCCAGTACCAGAGCCGAAGCGACGCCGGGTAGTCCCGCCAGCTCTGGATGCTGCCGATCAGGCGTTCCTTGAGGGCATCCGGAGTGAAGGCCTCGGCGGGGCGGCCGATCCAGCGGTGTCCCTCCAGGTTGCGGCCGGTGCGGAAGCGGCCCCGGGCTTTGCCGGTTCTGCCGTTGGCGCTGTCCGAACCAGAGGTCTGCGATGCGGCGGGGCCAGTCTCGGGCTGCCGCGTGGGGGTCTGGGTCACGTTGCCCATGCTACCTTTCGCGGCTGTGCCCGCAGGGCTGCCGCCCCGGCGGCAGTAGGCTGGACGTGTGGACCACGAACCCAGCACCTCCCCCCTTCCTCCTCTCGATGACGATGCCCCCGCCGCCGTTCCCTCAGCTGGCGTTCCCGCCACTGATGTTCCTGTCACAGGCGGGCCCGGCAGGATCGTCCTCGCGGCGACGCCGATCGGGAACGCCGGCGATGCCTCGGCGCGGCTCGTGGAGTTGCTGACGACGGCGGACATCGTCGCCGCCGAGGACACCAGGAGGCTGCACCGCCTCGTGCAGAACCTCGGCATCACCGTGGCCGGCCGGATCATCAGCTATCACGAGCACAATGAGGCAGCCAAGACGGCGGACCTGCTGGAGCAGGTCCGTGCCGGCAAGACCCTGGTCATGGTGACGGACGCCGGAATGCCGTCCGTCTCGGACCCGGGGTTCCGGCTGGTTGAAGGTGCCGTGGCGGCCGGGCTCACCGTCACCGCGGCGCCGGGACCCTCCGCCGTGCTGACCGCCCTGGCACTGTCCGGCCTCCCGACTGACCGTTTTTGCTTCGAAGGGTTCCTGCCGCGCAAGGCAGGCGAACGCAACTCGCGGCTGGCAGACCTCGACGCCGAGCGGCGCACCATGGTCTTTTTCGAGGCCCCGCACCGGCTGGAGCCCATGCTGCGGGCCCTGCACGAAAGCTTCGGCGCCGACCGCCGGGCCGCCGTGTGCCGTGAACTCACCAAGACCTATGAAGAAGTCATCCGCGGTACCCTTCGCGATCTGCTCGAATGGGCGGAGTCCAACGAGGTCCGCGGAGAAATCGCCGTCGTGGTGGGCGGCGCTCCCGAACGCGAACCCGGCCGTCCGGAGGACCACGTGGCCGCCGTCAACGGGCTGATAGCCCAGGGCATCCGGCTGAAGGAGGCCGTCGCGGCGGTGGCCGACGACGCGAAAGTCAGCAAGCGCGAGCTCTATTCCGCGGTGCTCGCCGCACGCTGATCCGGAAGCAGATTTTCGGGCCCGTCGGACCTTGTGGGACGGCTTCGCCAGGGCACGCATTCCGTTAAGCGGGCCCGCGCCGATCAGTTGTGCAGCTGCACAGCATATGCTGGATCGGGTAGTGCGCCCATGCATAGACTTGCCAGTGAGCGCAGCAGTACCGTGGCAGTAATCCAGACGCCCGGGCCTGCCTGTGGGAACGTGCGCCTGCACCAAGAACTATTTCAACAAACTAGTGCCAACAAACTAGGCAAACCGAATTGCTGACGAGGGAGTCGTTGTGACTGTAACTGCCCAGCCCATTGTTTCCGCGGAGCGGGAGAGCGCCCTTCTGGCCTCGGTCCCGACGGGCCTGCTGATCAACGGCGAATGGCGTCCGGCCGCGTCCGGGAAGACCTTCGATGTGGAGGACCCCTCGACCGGGAAGGTGCTGCTGAGCATCGCCGACGCCGGTCCTGAGGACGGGGCGGCGGCGCTGGACGCGGCCGCCGCGGCGCAGGAGTCCTGGGCGAAGGTCCCGGCCCGGGAGCGCGGGGAGATCCTGCGCCGCGCCTTCGAACTCGTGACGGAGCGTGCGGAAGACTTCGCGCTGCTGATGACCCTGGAGATGGGCAAGCCGCTGGCCGAAGCCCGCGGCGAGGTCACCTACGGCGCGGAATTCCTGCGCTGGTTCTCCGAAGAGGCCGTCCGCGCGTTCGGCCGTTACTCGGTCTCCCCGGACGGCAAGTCCCGGCTGCTGGTGACCAAGAAGCCGGTGGGCCCGTGCCTGCTGATCACGCCGTGGAACTTCCCGCTCGCGATGGCCACCCGCAAGGTCGCCCCGGCGGTCGCGGCCGGCTGCACCATGGTGCTGAAGTCCGCGAACCTGACCCCGCTGACCTCCCAGCTGTTCGCCGCAGTGATGCTGGAGGCCGGGCTGCCCGCCGGCGTCCTGAACCTCATCCCGACCTCCACGGCCGGGGCCACAACGGGTCCGCTGGTCAAGGACTCCCGGCTCCGGAAGCTCTCCTTCACCGGTTCCACCGAGGTCGGCCGCCGGCTGCTCGCCGACGCGTCCGAGACGGTGCTGCGGACCTCGATGGAGCTCGGCGGGAACGCCCCGTTCGTCGTGTTCGAGGACGCCGACGTCGACGCCGCGGTCGCGGGGGCCATGCTGGCGAAGCTGCGGAACATGGGCGAGGCCTGCACCGCCGCGAACCGGTTCATCGTCCACGCGTCCGTCGCGGACGAGTTCGCGACGAAGTTCGCCGCGAAGATGGCGGTCATGACCACGGCCCGCGGCACCGAGCCCGAGTCCAAGGTCGGCCCGCTGATCGATGCCAAGAGCCGGGACAAGGTCCACGAGCTGGTCACCGACGCCGTGAACGCCGGCGCAGTCGCGATCACCGGCGGCTCCGCCGTCGAGGGCCCGGGCTACTTCTACCAGCCCACCATCCTCAAGGGCGTCACCGAGGGCACCCGGATCCTGTCCGAGGAAATCTTCGGCCCCGTCGCCCCGATCATCACCTTCGACACCGAGGACGAGGCCGTCCGGCTCGCCAACAACACCGAATACGGCCTGGTCGCGTACGTCTTCACCCGGGACCTGAACCGCGGCATCCGGATGGGCGAACGCCTCGAGACCGGCATGCTGGGCCTGAACGCCGGCGTCGTCTCCAACGCCGCCGCACCGTTCGGCGGGGTCAAGCAGTCCGGCCTGGGCCGTGAGGGCGGTCTGGAGGGCATCGAGGAATACCTCTACACCCAGTACATCGGCATCGCCGATCCCTACGCAGGCTAGGAACTCAACCTAGGCACAGCCTAGCCACGGCGCACCCGGCGGACGGAGTTGCGGATCTTCCCCCAGGATCCCGCGAGTCCCCGCCGGGTGCGTTGTGCTGTCCGGGACAGGACCCTGCCGGGCAGCGCGAGGGCCCGTCGCCAGCCGGACATCACCGACGGCGGCAGCCAGGCCGCGCGCAGCCGGACCAGGGGACCGGCGTTGGACCGCAGCGCGGCCTGCACCAGGGCAATCCTGGCCGCGGCGGAGTCGGCCGGGTCCGCGGTCCCTGCGTTGTCCGCCGGACCGGCGCCACCCGGGCGGCCGTACTGCTCACGTTCAAAGTCCTCGGTCAGTGCTGCCGCGGCGCGCTGCCCGGGTCCGTCCGTGACGCCGGGTTCACCCAGCGCCGCCGAGGCGCGCAACCGCGCCGAGAAATGCCGCGGCGTCTCGCTCGCTCCGGGCGCCACGCCGTAGTCCGTGGCGAGGTCCCGCAGTTCCGCCCAGGCCGGCAGGGCCGTGCCGGCGCCGGGATAGCCGCGGGCCGCCGTCATCAGCCTGCGCCGCCGCACGCCGCTGCGTACCAGCCGCGGGGAGGCCACGATCAGGGCCAGCAGCAGAGCCGCGCCAAGGCCGTAGAGCGCCTGTGCCGGGTGCGTGCCCGCAGCCGCCGGAGTTCCGGTGCCGGGCAGGGGAACCGCGCCGGGGGCCGGGACCGGTGACTGGGTGGAACCGTCCCCGGGAGTCAGGGCGTCGTTGCGTTCATTGGTGCTGGCCCCGCTGGGCGCTGCGGCCGCCGTGGCGTAGGCCGGAACGACGCCGCGGGACGGCGTAGGCTCAAACGCGACCCAGCCGACACCCTGGAAATAGAGTTCCGGCCAGGCGTGGGCATCGCGCGCATCGACTTCGAACTCCGGCAGGGGACCCTGGCCGGAGACCGCCACGGTGGCTCCGGTGGGGCGCCCCGGTGCGTAGCCCACGGCGATCCGGCTCGGAATGCCTTCCAGCCGGGCCATCACGGCCATGGCGGAGGCGAAATGAATGCAGTAGCCGCTCTTCTGGGTCAGGAAGTCCGCCAGCACCGACAGGCCGTTGCCGTCGTAGCCGCCCTGCACGGGGGCTTGCAGGGAATAGCTGAACTCGGTGGAGCGCAGGTACCGCTGGATGGCCATGGCCCGCGCATACGGTGTCGCGGCTCCGGCGGTCACGGTCTGGGCCGTGCTCCGCACAACCTCCGGAACGTTCGATGGCTGCCGGAGGAACTGCTCGGGAACTCCGCGCACCGGCTCGGAGGCCCGCGCCAGCAGCGCGGCCGTGAGCTGGGGCGTGACGGACGTGACCACATACTGCTGGTCGCGGGAGTTGGTGTCGATTCCCTTGATGCTCAGCGTGGCCGGATCCCAGCTCCAGCGCCCCGTGAGGCCGTTGACTGATTCCGGTGCATACGGCGAGGGCAGGTAGGGGCTTGTGTACTGGCCGGTGTTGACGGCGGTGATGACGCGGAACTCCGTCGCGGCGGTATCGAGACCGGATTCGATCCTGCCCGTGCCCGGCTGCCGGGTCGATTCCCGGTCATCCGGTGACCAGGAATCGCCCTCGAAGCTGTCCACCGTCACAGAGCGCAGGTACGGCGTCGTCGGCGCGTTCGTCGCGAAGGTGATCCTGCCGTCCCCGGACGGGCTGCGCAGGCTGTTGCCCAGGCTGATCATCGGATTCAGGCCGGTGGCGCCGCCGAACGGGTTCAGCCGCGAGCCCTGGGGGAACGTGCCCTGCTCGAAACCCGGGATGACCGGCTGCAGCAGCAGCGTCAGGGTCAGCGCCGCGGCGGCCGTGACCGCGCCGCGCCGGAGCTGCCCGGGGTTCCGGGCGGTGTCGGCCAGGGTGCGGGCATCCGGTGTGAACCAATGGCTGCACCCCAGGATCAACAGATACCCGACGGCGGCGCCAAGGAACCCCAGCGCCCCCACGCTCTGCGGCTTGACGATGGCCGGCACCACGAGGATCGCCAGGATCCCCAGCCCGCTCGTGGCCGGCAGCGCCAGCGGGAACGCGAGGGCATCGATGAGGATCACCAGCAGCCCGAGGACCGCGCAGATCAGCATCACGATGCCGGCGTTCGGGGCCACCGGGGTGCTCTCGGCCAGGACGGTTTCGCTGGCGCGCCTGAGGAATTTGCCCAGGTACGTCATGGTCTCCGGGGACGGGATGAACCCGGCGATGCTGTGCTGCCGGAAGAAAATGAAGGTCAGGGACACTACGAGTGCCACCAGGCCGCCGGCAGCCACGAGCCAGGTCCGGGTCCGCAAGGACCGGAGCGTCGCCATGGAGAATGCCACGGCGAGGACGGTACTGAACACCGGGGAGTACCAGGCCCACCCGCGCAGGACGCCGTTGAATCCGAGGGCGGCGCCGGCGACGGCCACCGCGACGACGGTCCCCATCACCCAGGGCTGGGCGCCGGGTCCTTCCCGCCGGGAGCCTGCGCCGGGGGACAGGACTGTCGTTTCGTCCGTGCCGGCCTCACCGGTGCGGGATGCGGAGCTGCGCTGCGGTGTGAGCGTCATCGCCGGCCTCCCACGCCTCGGCGGACGTCCGCTGCGGCGGACATCGTCGGATCGGCCTCGTCGAACGCTGTCCACGCTGCGGGCAGCGGGCTCCGGTCAGAAACCGCCACGGCCCGCCATCCGCCCAGCCTCAGTGCCTCCAGCACCTCTGGCATCGCGCCGTAACCATGCGCCTGGTCCGTGACCAGCAGCGCGAATGCGTTCGCGCCGAACCCGGCCGCCGGGGACAGAGCCTGGGCCTCGGCCAGGGACAGGGTGCCCAGGATCGCCAGGACCGGTCCCCGCAGCCGGTGCGCGGAGAGCTTGTCCATCAGGGCGTCGTCGAAATCCCTCGGCGCGTTCCCGGCGGCCGCGGTGTTCCTTGCGCCCCCGGCGGTTTCGTGCGCGCTGGACACGGCAGGCGGTCCCGAGCTCTCCTGCGGGCTTGGCAGCCGGCGGGAATCCGGGGTGCGGGTGCGGTGCGGGTGGCCGTGGTGCGGGCCGGAGAGCTCGATGGCGGCCAGGCTTTCCGCGATGGACTGAAGCCCGGCCGTGCCGGTGTATTCCTCGGCCTCCGGGTCGGGAGCGGACGGCGAATTGCGGAAGGCGGGGGCGCCCGCGCTGTCCAGGAACCGCAGCGTGTAGTTGCGTTCGGCGAGGTGCGCCGCGATCGACATCGCCGCCGTGACGGCCCATTCGAAGGCGTCGCAGCTCAGCAGGTCGTGGCCGTCGCCTTCGCCGTTGCCCGAATGCCCGGAGGAATGGCCGGCACGGCCAAATACGCCGTGCGGATACGCCGAGAGCCGCTGATCCAGGATGATGGTCGCCTCGGGGGTCGTGACGGATTCCTCCTGCCGCACCATGAGGGACCCGTGGCGGGCAGTCGCGGCCCAGTGCACGCGGCGCATCGGATCGCCATGGCGGTATTCGCGGGTCATGACGTCGTCGTCGCTGGGATTCGCCCGGGCGCGCGTGGCTGTCACACCGTCGTGTCCGCGGGCGCCGGCCAGCCCTGTCTCGGGGAGCTGGACGGCGGCGGGGGTCACGGTCAGGAGGTCGCCGTCGTCGATCGCGTGGCGGTGGAAGGACAGCCCGAAGGGGTCGCTGAACTCCGCCGTGACGGGCCCGATCAGGAACTGGCCACGATTGGCCGAGCGGAGATGGTACTCATAGCGGCTGGCGCCGCCGGTGGCCCTGCGGGCCGGGAAACGGAAGACGGGGGATTCGCCGAACCGGGCCGGCAGGTGCTCCTCCATGACGGCGTGGCCGGTTCCCGGCCCGGTCCGCGCAACGGCCAGCCGGACCGTGGTGCGGGCGGACGTTTCGACCGGCGCCGGGCTGAATTCGCGGTAGACCCGGAACCTGGGCTTCAGGACCCGGCTTCCGGCCAGGGCCAGCAGGGGCAGGACCAGCAGCAGGACGGCCAGCGCGAGCAGGTCCCGGCGGCCCATGATCTGGGCGGCCAGCAGGGACAGCGCCCCCGCGCCGAGCAGGCCCCAGCCGCGGGTGCTGAAGATGTGTCCGGGGAACCGATCCCTCAACGCCACGCCGGGACCGCCTCCTAGCGCGGATTCGGCAGTTTGGGCGACGGCGCGGCAGCCATGGCCTTGTTCCGGCCAGGGCGGCCGGTTCCGTTGTTCGAGGCCGACACTTCCGGGGTGACGGGAATCTTGGCGATGATGGCCCGGATGACGCTTTGCGGCGTCTCGCCCGCGCTGGCCGCCTTGCGGTCGAGGATGATCCGGTGGGCCAGCACAGCCTCGGCGACGCTGACGACGTCGTCCGGCAGCACGAAGTCCCGGCCCTCCAGCGCGGCGGTCGCCTTCGCCGCCCGCAGGAGCTGCAGCATGGACCGCGGGCTGGCGCCGAGCCGGAGAAGCCCGCTTTCACGCGTTGCCCGGCCCAGGGCCACCGTGTACTCCTTGATGGACCGGGACACGTAGACCTGCTGCACCGAGGCAATCATCGCAGCCACCTCCGCCGCCGTGACAACAGCCGTGACGCGGGCCAGCGGAGATGACGCCTGGTGGGTTTCGAGCATCTCCATCTCGGACTCCCGGTCCGGGTAGCCCATGGAAATCCGGGCCATGAAGCGGTCCCTCTGGGCTTCCGGGAGCGGGTAGGTGCCCTCCATCTCAATGGGGTTCTGCGTCGCAACCACCATGAACGGCTCATCCAGCCGGTAGGACGTGCCGTCCACCGTGACCTGGTGCTCCTCCATGCACTCCAGCAGGGCCGATTGGGTCTTGGCCGAGGCGCGGTTGATTTCGTCGCCGATGACGATATTGGCGAACACCGCGCCGTGCCGGAACTCGAAGGTCCGGGTGGCCTGGTTGTAGACGGACACGCCGGTGACATCGGACGGGAGCAGGTCCGGGGTGAACTGGATCCGGCTGACGGTGCAGTCGATGGTCCGGGCCAGTGTCTTGGCCAGCAGCGTCTTGCCCACCCCCGGGACGTCCTCCAGGAGCAAATGGCCCTGGGCCAGGAGCACCGTGAGCGCCAGTTTCGCCGCTTCTGCCTTGCCGTCGATGACCGTATTGATGGCCGTCAGGATCCGGGTGCTGGCCGAGTGGAAGGCGTCCGCGTCCAATGCCGGGGCTGGGGACCGGTGTCCGCCTGCGTCGGGGTCAAGGGCTGATCGGCTCGGGAAGCTCTGTCCTTCGGGGAGGACGTCATCTACGGAAGTGCGCTGGTAATCCATCGGCAGCCTTTCAGGCCTTGTGGGTCCCGGAACGGACCGCCAGCGGCCGCCGGGCCCCGCAGTGGCGTTCGCCTGTTTCCTTACGGGGAAATAACAGAGTATTAACAGACTACTAACACAACTGCCGGCCCTGACAGAGAGTTCCAAGGAATTCTGGGCGCCGGATAGGGTGGAAGAATGCTCAATCCCCTCACTCCCGTCCCATTCCGGGTGCCTGGAACCGACGGTACCGGACGCGGCGGGTATCCGCCCGCACCCGCGCCGCTTCCCGTGCCGGTCATGGACAACCACACACATTTGGACTTTCCCGAGGCGGAGCTCCTGGTGGGAGTCAAGGATGCCCTCGACGCCGCCGAGGCAGTGGGTGTCCAGGGTGCGGTGCAGGTGGGCTGCGACCTCGAATCGTCCCGGTTCACGGTCCAGGCCGTTGAGCTCGATTCACGGCTCCTGGGCGCCGTGGCCCTCCACCCCAACGATGCCCCCGACTACGCCCGGGGCGGGACCCTGGAAGAAGCCCTGGCCGAGATCGAGGCCCTGGCCGCCCACCCGAGGATCCGGGCCATCGGCGAGACGGGCCTGGACTTCTTCCGCACCGAGGGGGAGGGCCTGGTCCACCAGCGCTACTCGTTCCGCCGCCACATCGACATCGCCAAACGCCTCGGCCTGACGCTGCAAATCCACGACCGCGACGCACACGACGACGTCGTCCAGGTGCTGCGCGAAGAAGGGGCCCCGGAGCGCGTGGTCTTCCATTGCTTTTCCGGCGACGAGGCCCTCGCCAGGACCTGCAACGCGGAAGGATGGTACATGTCCTTTGCCGGCACCGTGACCTTCAAGAACGCGGCGAACCTGCGCGCGGCGCTCGCCATTGCGGAGCCGGACCGGATCCTGGTCGAGACCGACGCGCCCTTCCTCACCCCGCACCCGCATCGCGGCCGCCCGAACGCCAGCTACATGGTTCCGTACACCGTCCGGGCCATGGCCGATGTGACTGGATCGGAGCTGTCCGGGCTGTGTGCGCAGATCGCCGAAAATACCGTGCAGGCATACGGATCCTGGGACTGAACCGGCCTCCTCCGGCCCTCCGCAGTGGATACCGGGTATGCACAATTACTTGGCCCCTTTATAACGCTTCGGTTACAGTGGTCAACTATTAGCCGGGGTCGGGGAAGGCCTACGGAGAATTTCACTCAAGCAGGGCGTGCATCGTGGCAAACAAACCACATGTGCGCTCTCGTTTTGGGTGAGGCAGTGCATGCATGTTTCGTGACGATCCGGACTCTGTTCGGAGCCGCCTTTGGCGCGCTCACGGAGGGTGGTCACGTGTACTTATCCCCGTGCCCGGAAGGTCCAAGAGATTCGGGCAATCGTGGTCAAGTTCTTCACATCGGACGGCAAGATCAGCTTCGTCAAGGTTGGCACGCAGCTCGTAGTGCTGGTGGCACTGGTGCTGGGCCTCGTGGCCTTCGTCGGCAACAACAAGACGATCACACTCAACGTGGACGGCAAAGTCAGCTCCGTCCAGACCTTCGGCGGAACTGTCGGACAGGTCGTCAAGGGTGCCAAGGTTGAACTCCAGCCATCTGACAGGGTGTCGCCTTCGGTGGACTCCCATGTGCAGGACGGATCAGTCATCAACGTCAACCTCGCCAAGGCCGTCAAGGTCAGCCTGGACGGCGCCGAACGGACCATCTCCACCACCTCGCCCACAGTCGAAGGGCTCGTGACCGAACTCGGCGTCGCCAGCGCCTCGCAGGTCTCCGTGCCGAAGGACGCCCAGCTCGCCGTCTCCGGCTCGTTCGTGTCCATCTCGACGCCGAAGACCGTGAGCATCGTCGCGGACGGCAAGGCAGCCGCGACCACCACCACGGAGGCCACCGTGGCCAAGGTGCTCGAGGACGCCGGCATTGCGCTCGGAGCCAGCGACCGCCTCTCCCAGCCCGGGAACGCGCCGGTCGTCAACGACATGGTGATCAAGGTTTCCCGCGTCGACGTCAGCAAGACGGCCAACACCACCGAACCGGTCGCCTTTGAAACACTCACCACCGAGAACGCGGACATGTTCAAGGGTGAGAAGAAGGTCACCCAGGCCGGCGTCGCCGGCACCACGGCCAAGAGCTTCAAGCTGGTCCTCGTGGACGGCCGCGAAGCCTCCCGGACCCTGGTGTCCGAGACCGTCAGCGCCCAGCCGGTCACCGAAAAGGTGACTGTGGGCACCAAGGAAAAGCCCCAGGCCGCCGCCAACACCGGCGCCTCCGCCCCCGCCATGATGAACCAGGGCATGTGGGACAAGATCGCCCAGTGCGAGTCCGGCGGCAACTGGTCCATCAACACCGGCAACGGCTACTACGGCGGCCTGCAGTTCGACGTCCGGACCTGGCTCGGCTCCGGCGGCGGCGCGTACGCCCCCAACGCCGCTGCGGCCACCAAGGCCCAGCAGATCGACATCGCCAACCGCGTCTACGCACAGCGCGGCCTGGGTCCCTGGGGTTGCGGCTGGGCCGCCTCCAGCTAGCACACCAGCCAGTAAAGCCAGGCCGGCGCCTGACCATCAGCTACTGACCGCCGGCCACTGACCGCCCGAGTTCCGCCGCTTCTGACCACAGCCAGGGGACCGCACAGGCCGGGTCCGGATTCCTTCCGGGCCCGGCCTGCGGCGTACCGGGGCCGGGATAGGATACCTAGGTGACTGAACCGAGCCCCTCCGCCCCCGAAAGCCTGCCCGGAGCGGCGCCCGCACCGCTGATGGGTGCCTCCGATATCCGCCGGCTGGCAGAGGAAATCGGCGTGCGGCCCACGAAGACCCTCGGCCAGAACTTCGTCATCGACGGCAATACCATCCGGCGCATCGTGAACGCCGCCGACATCCGGGCCGATGAGACCGTCCTGGAGATAGGTCCCGGGCTCGGGTCGCTGACCCTTGGCCTGCTGGACGCCGCCCGGACCGTGGTCGCCGTCGAAATCGATCCCGTCCTTGCCGGACGCCTGCCGGCCACGGTCGCGGCGTGGCGGCCGGACGCCGTCGGGAATTTCCATCTCGTCCTGGCCGACGCCATGAAGGTCACGGAGCTGCCCGCCGAGCCGACAGCGCTCGTGGCGAATCTTCCCTACAACGTTGCCGTCCCCGTGGTGCTGCACCTCCTGCAGCACTTTCCGAGCCTGCAGCACGGCCTGGTCATGGTCCAGGACGAAGTCGCCGACCGGCTGGCCGCCGGGCCCGGTTCCAAGACCTACGGCGTGCCTTCGGTCAAGGCAGCCTGGTACAGCAGCATGCGCAAGGCCGGCGTGATCGGCATGAACGTCTTCTGGCCCGCGCCCAAGATCCATTCCGGACTCGTCGCTTTCACGCGCCGGGAGCCCCCTGTTACCACCGCGACCAGGGAACAGGTCTTCGCCGTCATTGACGCCGCCTTCGCGCAGCGCCGCAAGACCCTCCGGGCGGCGCTGGCCGGCTGGGCAGGCAGCGCCGCCGAGGCCGAACGCTGCCTGCGGGCCGCCGGCGTCGACCCCACATTCCGCGGCGAAGTGATCGACATTGCGTCGTTCGCCAGAATCGCCGAGGCCCACGAACAGCCGGCCTCCTGAGCCCCCGGTGGGCTCTCTGTGGGCTGTTTGCGAGCCCGGCGGGCGGCGTTACGTGCTTGGAGCCCGGGCCGCGATGCCATAGCGTGGAGCCATGAACGCAGTGAGAGGGCGCTTTGCCGCGAGGACTGTCCGGGTCAAGGCTCCAGGCAAGGTCAATGTCTCACTGGACGTAGGGCCGCTGCGGCCCGATGGCTATCACTCGGTGGCCAGCGTCTACTTGGCTGTTTCACTTTACGAAGAAGTTGCCGCCACCAGCACCGACACGGGTGAGATCACGGTCAGCATCAGCGATGCGAGCACCGTGGACCTTGACGGCGTGGACATCCCACTCGATCACCGCAACCTTGCCTACAAGGCGGCAGCGATCATGGCCGACGTGTCGGAGCACTCCACCGGTGTCCACCTGGAGATCACCAAGCGGGTGCCGGTGGCCGGCGGCATGGGCGGCGGGTCGGCTGACGCCGCCGCCACCCTGCTGGCCTGCGACGCATTGTGGAACAGCGGGCTGTCCCGCGATGAGCTGGCCCACCTGGCCGCCGAACTCGGCGCGGACGTTCCCTTCGCACTGCTCGGCGGCACCGCCGTCGGCCTCGGCCTCGGTGACGAACTGTCGCCGGCCCTGGTCAAGGCCCAGACGGACTGGGTCCTGGTCACCGCCGACTTCGGCCTGCCCACCCCGGAGGTCTACCGGACCCTGGACCGCCTGCGCGCAGCCGAAGGGGTGGCGGTTGACGAACCCGACGCGGTGGATCCCGGCGTGCTCACGGCCCTGCGCGCCGGCGATGCCGACGCCCTCAGCCGGGTCCTGGTCAACGACCTGCAACGGGCCTCGATCGAACTGGCCCCGGGCCTGCGCGAGACCCTCGGGCGCGGCGAGGCCTGCGGGGCGATCGCGGGAATTGTCTCCGGTTCCGGACCCACCGTCGCCTTCCTGGCGCACAGCCCCGCCGCTGCCGCCGGACTCGCCGAAGAGCTCCGCCACCGCAGCTTCGACGCCCTGGCGGTGCACGGCCCGGTGCACGGGGCCCGCATCATCTCCGATACGCTCCTTTAGGAGCTTTTGGCGCACCGCACCTCCTGACTTAACAGCAACACCTTCACCGATACACCTAAGAAAGCAGTTCCCTGTGGCACACCTGCTCGGCGGCGAGAACCTCACGGTCTCGTATGCAACCCGTACCGTCCTCGATGGCATTACCCTCGGCCTTGAAGAGGGCGACCGGATCGGCATGGTGGGCCGCAACGGTGACGGCAAGTCAACCCTCATGCGGCTGCTGTCCATGCGCTCCACCCCGGACTCCGGCCGGGTGACCAAGCGCAGCGAGGTCAACATCGGCTACCTGGACCAGAGCGACGTGCTCGACGGCGACCTCACCGTCGGCGCCGCGATCGTGGGGGACCAGGCCGACTATGAATGGGCCCGGAATCCGCAGATCCGCGAAGTCATGGGCGGCCTCGTGTCCGACGTCGACTGGCACGCCAACGTCCACATGCTCTCCGGCGGGCAGAAGCGGCGTGTGGCGCTGGCCAAGCTGCTGATCGAGGACCACGACGTCATCATGCTCGATGAGCCCACCAACCACCTCGACGTCGAAGGCGTCGCCTGGTTGTCCCGGCACCTGAAGTCCCGCTGGCGGCCCAACCAGGGCGCCTTCCTCGTGGTCACCCACGACCGCTGGTTCCTCGATGAAGTCTGCAACAAGACCTGGGAAATCCACGACGGCATCATGGACCCGTTCGACGGCGGGTACGCCGCCTACGTGCTGGCCCGGGCCGAACGCGACCGTTCGGCGTCGGTCATGGAAAGCAAGCGCCAGCAGCTCGTGAAGAAGGAGCTCGCCTGGCTGCGCCGCGGCGCCCCGGCCCGCACCGCCAAGCCCAAGTTCCGGATCGAGGCGGCCAACGCCCTGATCGCCGACGTCCCTGAGCCGCGCGACTCGACGGCGCTGAGCAAGATGGCTACCGCCCGGCTCGGCAAGGACGTCCTGGACCTTGAGAACGTCTCGCTGGACTTCCTCGGTGGCGATGCCGGGCAGAAGCTCTTCGACAACATCACCCTGAGGCTGGCACCCGGGGAGCGGCTGGGCCTGGTGGGCGTCAACGGCGCCGGCAAGACCACCCTGCTGAAGCTGCTCAACGGCGAGATCCAGCCCAGCTCCGGGAAGGTCAAGCGCGGCAAGACGGTGGTCACAGCCGTGCTGACCCAGGAGGTCAAGGAGCTCGACGATGTCTCGGACCTGCGCGTGATCGAAGTGATCGAACGCGAAAAGCGCTCGTTCAACGTCGGCGGCAAGGAATTCACCGCCGGACAGCTCGTGGAGCAGCTCGGCTTCACCAACGAGAAGCAGTGGACCCCGGTCAAGGACCTCTCCGGTGGCGAACGCCGGCGGCTGCAGCTGCTGCGCCTGCTCGTGGGCGAACCGAACGTGCTCATGCTTGACGAACCGACCAACGACCTCGACACCGACACGCTCGCCGCCGTCGAGGACGTGCTCGACGGCTGGCCAGGCACCCTCGTGGTGGTCAGCCACGACCGGTACCTGCTGGAGCGCGTCACGGACCACCAGATGGCGCTGCTGGGCGACGGCAAGATCCGTGCCCTGCCCCGCGGCGTGGACCAGTACCTCGAACTGCGCGAAGGCGCTCTTGCCGGCTCCACGATCACCGGCGGCGGGAACCCCGTCACCTCCTCCAGCGCCGGTTCCGCGCCCGCCGCCGCGGGTCCGTCGGAGGCCGAGAAGCGCGACGCCCGCAAGGCCAAGAACCGGATCGACCGCCAGCTGGGCAAGCTCAAGCAGCAGGAAGACAAGATCCATGCCCAGATGACGGCCGGGGCCGGGGACGCCAGCAAGTTCGACCAGCTCGCCGACCTCAACAAAAAACTCCTGGAACTCGCCGGGGAACGCGAAGCCCTCGAACTCGAATGGCTCGAGGCCCTGGAAGTGCTGGGGGAGTAGCCTCCTCGCCGCGGGACATGCCCAGCGTGTGTGGGCACGGATGGACATGCCCCTCGGAGAAAGTGGCCTCCTCGGGACATGCCCCTCTTTGCGGGCCAACAATGGGCATGTCCCGCGCACGGCTCAGTCCCCGCCGGACATGCCCCACGGTTCGGGCAAACACTGGGCATGTCCCGAGCGCGGCTGAAACCCGCCGAACATGTCCCATGGTGCGGGCAAACAATGGGCATGTTGGTGTTATGTCCATTCTTCGAGGCCATCGGTGGACATGTCCCCTGGAGCACTAAGGCCTTAGCCCGCGGCGGGTAGGACATGCCCCTCGGTGCGGGCCAAGGATGGGCATGTCCCGCGGTAACACCAGACTCGCCAGCCCGGAACCTAGCCCTCGCTGCGGATCTCCGGGTCCTTTTGCAGCCCGGTCAGGCCGTTCCAGGCCAGGTTGACCAGGTGTGCGGCGACTTCGCGCTTGTCCGGGGTGCGGCTGCCCTGCCACCACTGGCCGGTCATCGCGACCATTCCCACGAGCATCTGGGCGTACATGGCCCCGTCGGCCGGGCTGAAGCCGCGGCGGGCGAGTTCGTCCTCGAGGATGTGCTCCACCCGCGCCGTCACTTGTGACAGCAACGTGGAGAAGGCCCCCTCCGGCTGCGACGGCGGTGCGTCTCGCATGAGGATGCGGAAGCCGTCGGTCCGGTCCTCGATGTAGGACAGCAGGGCAAGGGCGGCCCGTTCCACCAGGACGCGGGGCTTGGCATCCTCTGCCAGGGCGTCGTTGATCGAAGCCAGCAGGATGTGGAACTCATATTCCACCACCTGCCTATACAGGCCATCCTTGGAGCCGAAGTGCTCGTAGATCACCGGTTTGGAGACGCCCGCAGTGGCGGCGATTTCCTCGATGGTGGTGCCGTCCAGGCCGCGGAGTGCGAAAAGCCCACGGCCGATGCCGAGCAATTGTGTACGGCGCTGCGGACCTGTCATGCGGGGCCGGGCAACGTGGACGGGGACACGTTCGGGCCCGCCGTGGCCGCCGTCCGCCCCAACGGATCCGCCCGTACTGTTGATCACAGCACCATCATGCCCTACCGCGTGGCCGCGTTCGCCCGCTGCCCGTCCTGCCGCGCTGAGCCGCCCTGTGCCGCGCTGAGTCGCACGAGCATCATCGTTCGTGGCAGAATTGGTTCTCGTGCCACAGGTCAAGCCCGGCACGGTCCGCTCTGGTGTAATGGCAGCACCCCGGCCTTTGGAGCCGTGGAGTATAGGTTCGAGTCCTATGGGCGGAACTGGCGAGACACACCGCGCAACCTAGCAAGGAGAGCCAATACGTGAGCCCCGAGAACACTGGCCCGGCCGCCGTGATCGTCCTAGCTGCAGGGGCCGGTACCCGGATGAAATCCCGTACGCCAAAAATTCTCCATGAGATCGGCGGCCGCTCCCTGGTCGGCCACGCGCTCCAGGCGGCCCGCAGTATTAACCCCCGTGAGCTGGCCCTCGTGGTCCGGCATGAACGCGACCTCGTGGCCGCCCACGTCACCGCCCTCGATCCGAAGGCCCTGATCGTGGACCAGGATGAGGTGCCTGGCACCGGCCGCGCGGTTGAAGCCGCACTGGAAGCCCTCGACGCGCTTCACCCCCAGGAATCGCTGAGCGGCACCGTCGTGGTGACTTATGGCGACGTCCCGCTGCTCACCGGCGGACTTCTCGGTGAGCTTGTCGCCGCCCACGAGGCCGAGGGCAACGCCGTCACTGTCCTCACCGCCGTGCTCGAGGACGCCAGCGGCTACGGACGGATCCTCCGTGCCGAGGATGGAACGGTCACGGGTATCCGCGAGCACAAGGACGCGACCGACGTCGAACGCGAAATCCGCGAGATCAACTCCGGCATCTACGCCTTCGACGCCGCGGTGCTGCGCGACGCGCTGGTCCACGTCACCACGGACAACGCCCAGGGCGAAAAGTACCTCACCGATGTCCTGGCTCTGGCCCGCGCCGCGGGCGGCCGCGTCGCCGCCGTCGTCACCGAAGACCGCTGGCAGGTGGAGGGCGCCAACGACCGCGTCCAGCTTTCGGCGCTCGGAGCCGAACACAACCGCCGCACCGTCGAAGCCTGGATGCGCGCCGGCGTCACGGTGGTGGATCCCGCCACCACGTGGATCGACGCCACAGTGACGCTCGAGGAGGACGTCCGCCTGCTGCCCAACACCCAGCTGCACGGCGCCACCACGGTGGCCCGCGACGCTGTCGTCGGCCCGGATACCACACTGACCGACGTCACGGTGGGGGAGGGCGCCACGGTAATCCGCACGCACGGCTCCGGCTCCGTGATCGGTGCGCGCGCCAGCGTCGGACCCTTCACCTACCTGCGCCCCGGCACCGTCCTGGGTGAGACCGGCAAGATCGGCGCGTTCTACGAAACCAAGAACGTCACGATCGGCCGCGGCTCGAAGCTGTCCCACCTCGGCTACGCCGGAGACGCGGAAATCGGCGAGGACACCAACATCGGCTGCGGCAACATCACCGCCAACTACGACGGCGAGAAGAAGCACCGCACGGTGATCGGCTCGGGCGTGCGCACCGGTTCCAACACCGTTTTCGTGGCTCCGGTCAGCGTGGGCGACGGCGCCTACAGCGGTGCCGGCGCCATCATCCGCCAGGACGTCCCTGCCGGCGCTCTCGCCCTCTCCGTGGCCAGGCAGCGGAATTCCGAAGGCTGGGTGGCGGCCAACCGCCCCGGCTCCATCTCCGCCGCCCTGGCCGGGACCGCCCTGGCCCGATCCGCCGCCGCGGTCCATGCAGCCGCCGAGGGCGCCGCCCCAACTTCCTCCACTACTCCGGCACCGACAGAAGAGGGCTAGCAATCATGAGCGAAATTACGGCACACGGCGAGAAGAAGCTGGTGCTGGCCGCGGGGCGCGCGCACCCTGAGCTGGCGAAGGAGATCGCGAAGGAGCTGGGCACCGAACTGCTGCCCCTGGACGCCTACGACTTCGCCAACGGCGAGATCTACGTGCGGGCCGGCGAGAGCGTCCGAGGCACCGATGCCTTCGTGATCCAGGCCCACCCCGCCCCGCTGAACAACTGGCTGATGGAACAGCTGATCATGATCGATTCGCTCAAGCGGGCCTCAGCCAAGCGCATCACCGTCGTGTCCCCGTTCTACCCCTACGCCCGGCAGGACAAGAAGGGCCGCGGCCGCGAGCCGATCTCGGCACGCCTCGTCGCCGACCTGTACAAGACCGCCGGCGCCGACCGCATCATGAGCGTGGACCTGCACACCTCCCAGATCCAGGGCTTCTTCGACGGCCCCGTGGACCACCTGATGGCCATTCCGCTCCTGGCCGACTACATCCGCACCCGCGTCGGCTCGGACAAGGTCACGGTCGTCTCGCCGGACACCGGCCGCGTCCGCGTCGCCGAGCAGTGGGCCGAGCGCCTCGGCGGCGCGCCGCTGGCGTTCGTGCACAAGAGCCGCGACCTCACCGTGCCCAACCAGGCCGTCTCCAAGACGGTCGTGGGCCAGATCGAAGGCCGCACCTGCGTCCTGATCGATGACATGATCGACACCGGCGGAACCATCTCCGGCGCCGTGCAGGTACTCAAGAACGCCGGCGCCAAGGATGTCATCATCGCCGCGACCCACGCCGTGTTCTCCGACCCGGCAGCCCGCCGCCTCTCCGAGTCCGGCGCCCGCGAGGTCGTGGTCACCAACACGCTGCCGATCACCCCGGACAAGCGCTTCCCGCAGCTGACGGTGCTGTCCATCGCACCGCTGATCGCCCGCGCCATCCGTGAAGTGTTCGACGACGGCTCCGTCACCAGCCTGTTCGACGGCCAGGCCTGAGCCGGCCGGCGGGCCCGGATTTAGGATCCGGGCCCGCCGCTGGTAGCCTTGTACCGAAACCTTGGCGAGGGAGAGCGCCGGTGTGCCCTGTGCAAGCAGTATGCACGGGCAACCGGATTGCTGGTCTCCGTTATCGACTGGGTCTGAATCTCCTTCTGAAGGTCAGCTGCACGGCAGCCCGGCGTTGAAGGTCGTGAAGACCTCCGCCCTTGCTGAACACCGTTTAGTCCCACAGCTTGAAATCCCATGAGGAGATATCCATGTCTGAGCAGAAGCTCGCAGCAGAAGTCCGCACCGAATTCGGCAAGGGCTTCGCCCGCCGCGCCCGCATGGCCAACCTGATCCCGGCCGTCATCTACGGCCACGGCGCCGAGCCGATCCACATCACCCTGCCGGCGAAGGCCACCACCCTGGCCGTCCGCACGGCCAACGCCCTGCTGACCCTGGACATCAACGGCGAGCAGCACCTGGCCCTCGTCAAGGACATCCAGCGCAACCCGATCAAGCAGATCATCGAGCACCTCGACCTGCTGACCGTCCGCACCGGCGAAAAGGTCACCGTTGACGTCCCCGTCCACCTGAGCGGCGAGCTGGCTCCGGGCAACGTCCACAACCTGGAAATGACCACCGTCTCCCTTGAGGCCGAGGCAACCCACCTGCCCACCGCCATCGAGGTCAGCATCGAAGGCCGTAGCGCCGGCGAGCACATCCACGCTTCCGACCTCGTCCTGCCGAAGGGCTCCACCCTGCTGGCCGACCCCGAAGCGCTCGTGGTCAACATCTCCGAGGCCGTCGAAAACGTCGAAGAGGGCGAAGAGGGCGAAGCAGCTGCCCCGGCAGCCGAAGCAGCAGCCGAGTAATTCCGGCGCATGTGGCTGCGGCCGGGTCCCTCAGGGGCCCGGCCGCCGTCGTCTCCGCGACCCACCCCACACCTTCCCTCCGCCGCGTCCCACCGAAGGACTGATCCATGACTGACACCTGGCTGATCGTAGGCCTTGGCAACCCCGGAGCCGAGTACAGCCATAACCGGCACAACGTCGGCCAGATGGTGCTGGACGAACTCGCCTCGCGCGTGGGCGGCGGCTTCAAGTCGCACAAATCGCGCGCCCAGGTCCTCGAGGGACGCCTGGGCATCGGCGGGCCCCGGATGGTGCTGGCCAAGCCGCTGTCCTACATGAACGTCTCCGGCGGCCCCGTCTCGGCCCTGGCCCAGTTCTACGGGATCGACCCGGCCCACGTCATCGCCGTTCATGACGAGATCGACATCCCCTTCGACACCGTGCGGCTCAAGATCGGCGGCGGCGAAGGCGGCCACAACGGACTGCGGGACATCTCCAAGGCCCTCGCGACCAAGGACTACCTGCGTGTGCGGGTGGGCGTCGGGCGTCCGCCGGGCCGGATGGATACCGCGGACTTCGTCCTGCGCGACTTTTCCGCCCCGGAAAAGAAAGAACTGCCGTTCCTCATCGATTCGGCGGCTGACGCCGTCGAGGTCCTGGTCAGGGACGGCCTCCTCGCCGCGCAGCAAAAATTCCACCCGGCCAAGGCCACCTAGATGTACTGAGCCATTAGGTTGGTGACACTCGGTTGGCGGGTGTGGTTCCGATGCCGGTGTGGATTCGTTCAGTGTTGTAGTGCTGGAGCCAGGGCGCAAGTGCGGCTTGGCGGTCACCGCTGCTGGTGAAGATCTGCCGGTAGGC